>CAYTRB010000168.1:0-6877 GCA_964440215.1 uncultured Methylocapsa sp. | reverse complement strand
ACGATCTTTCCCGCGTCATCGCGGCGCTGGATAAGAGGCTCAAACTCGTTTCGGGATGATTTCTAAAAAATTGGAGAAAAAGAATTACTGCAGGATCGCAATTGCTCCAAATCCTCCTACAGGGAGTGTCTCAATCCAGATTGTCGTCATGATCCGAAGCAGTAGTCACACATGGTGATCGAAAGCCATGCGGCATCGCAAATCATTTGTTGCAATAGACCGCGCGACGGTTCAGGGGCGAACGGGGGCCAAATCGGCAATACATTCGCATTATGACGGTCGATATCGGGCCTCACGGGCGGTGGTTTACTAGAGTACGCTCATCGAGATTGTTCTTTCAAGAGTCTCACATTATCGGATCGATTGGAGTGTCCAGTTTCAAGCGCGCCTCTATCGCCTCCGCGGCATCGAGGCAGAGGTCCTCTCGAAACCGGGGACCTGTGATCAGCACACCGATTGGCAACCCCGTCACATCGTCCTGACCCGCCGGCACGCACGCCGAAGGGAGGCCAAGCAGGTTGGCTGGCAAGACAGGCCGCATCAGCTCTAAAGTGGCCGCGGTTCCCTCTGGCGTCGCCACGTCGAACCCGTGTTCGAATGGAAGCCTTGCCCAAGTCGGCGTTAGCACAAGTGGGTACGCGGTTTGGAATTCAGACCAGGCGCGGGCGACGCTATGCCGGTTCACGAACATCATCGACATCGCCGCGGCATCCAGCGGTGGCACCTCGCGATTCACGTTGGTAACGAAAGTTGCACCGTCTCGACCGATCAGTGGGAGCAGTCGATCGAGGATCGCCGCGAAATCGCCCGCAACAAACTGATACCAAATGGCAATCGCGTCCTGATAACGAGGCGGGCAAACATCAACGACGTCATAGCCGGCGTCTGCAAGCGCGATAGCTGCGCGGCGCACAGCGCCCGCCACGACCGCATCGGTGGAGCCGCCTGGGGGCTCCGGGATTACCGCGACGCGGATCGGCTTGGCGGGGGGCGTTCCAGACAGAGGCGCCGTGATCGACCAGGGGTCGCGAGGATCGGCACCCATGAGCACCTCCAGTGCGAGGCGAACGTCTGCGACGCGGCGCGCCATGGGTCCCTGCACATTCATCAATTGCATGGCGAGTATCGGATCCTGCGTGGGCACAAATCCCGCGTCTGGCACGCGGCCAGCCGACGGCCGGATCGACACGATGCCGCAAGCGGTTGCGGGATTGCGCAGAGAACCGCCGAGATCATTGCCTAGGCCGAGAGGACTCATGCCGGTGGCAAGAGCCACCGCCTCGCCGCCGCCCGACCCCCCTGCGGTGCGGGCAAGGTTCCACGGGTTGCGAGTAAGGCCGTGGAGACTGCTATCGGTATGCACTCGTAGCGCCATATCGGGAAGGTTTGTTCGACCGATCGGTATTGCGCCAGCGGCACGCATCCTCACCACGACTGGCGCATCGAGTGGTACCACCGCTTCGGACAACCCCACACAACCCCATGTGGTGGGAAGCCCTGCCATGTCGATGTTCTCTTTTACGGTGAAGGGCACGCCATGAAGCGGCCCTAGCGGGTCGCCCGATGCCACGCTACGGTCGGCGGCGGCGGCGCTGACCCGAGCCTCGTCAGCCAGCACACGGACGACGGCATTCACAGTCGGGTTGACAGCCTCGATGCGCTGCAAATGCGACTCGACCACTTCAACCGACGAGGTCTTCTTGCTTGCGATAAGGTCAGCCAGCTCTTTGGCGGATCGCTTCCAGAGCTGCGTCATGCTAAGCTTTCCTGACTAGGATATGCCGGATTTCCGTACGGGAAGTCTTTCTTCAGGAGGACGTTTTCGTAGTTGAACCTGTCCCCTCGTCCAGTCCCCAGAGGGGACTCTGTCTGTTCGACGACCAGGTTGATCTTCGCAAGAAAACACACGGCCGCAAACTGAACCCTATCTCAGATGTAAGCTTGCGCAAAATCCCGGTTTCCTACCGCGGCCCGCCTTGCAATAATGCTTTTGCGCAGACCGTCAATCGTACCAAAATGTTTCACGTGAAACATTTTTGTCCGATTGAGGGGTCTAACCGGACAAAACTGATGGGTGAGACTTGAGGGCGGCGGGTTCAGCTGCTTAAGCCGCCAAGCAAGCTCGGAACATCGAGTGGCCGGAAACCATAGTGATTGAGCCAGCGGATGTCGGCCTCGAAAAAAGCCCGCAGATCCGGCATCCCATATTTCAGCATGGCGATGCGGTCGATCCCGAGGCCCCAGGCGAACCCTTGATAGACATCGGGATCAAGCCCGCAATTTCTAAAGACGTTCGGATGCACCATGCCGCAGCCCAGAATTTCGAGCCAATCCTCGCCCTCGCCAAGCCGTATCTCGCCGCCCTTGCGGGAGCATTGGATATCGACTTCCATCGACGGCTCGGTGAACGGAAAATAGCTCGGCCGGAAACGCATCTTGACGTCCGGCACCTCAAAGAACGCCTTGCAGAATTCTTCCAAGATCCATTTGAGATGGCCAAGATGGGCGGAGCGGTCGATAACGAGGCCTTCGACCTGATGAAACATCGGCGTATGCGTCTGGTCTGAATCGCAGCGGTAGGTGCGGCCTGGGATGATCACCCGGATCGGCGGCTTTTGGGTGAGCATCGTGCGCACTTGGACCGGGCTCGTGTGGGTGCGCAAAACTTTGCGCGTGCCATCCGGGCCAGGGTTGAAAAAGAAAGTGTCGTGCATGTCGCGCGCCGGATGATCCGGCGGAAAGTTCAATTTCGTGAAATTATAATCGTCGGACTCAATGTCCGGCCCTTCGGCGATGGCAAAGCCCATGTCGGCGAAAATCACCGCGAGCTCATCCATCACCTGGCTCACCGGATGGACTCGCCCGGTCTCGATCCCATGCGGGCGGGTGGGCAAGGTGACATCGACAGTCTCCGTCTTGAGGCGGGCTTCGAGCGCCAATTCTTTCAACAGCGAGCGCCGGGCGGCGAGCGCGTCCGCGATTGCGTCCTTGAGCGCGTTGACCGCGGCGCCTCGCTCCTTGCGGGCTTCCGGCGCCATCGCGCCAAGCCCCGCAAGCAGCGCCGAGATGGAGCCTTTTTTGCCCAGTGCCGCGACCCGCACGGCCTCCAGGCCAGCTTCATCTTGCGCCGCCGCGATGTCTCCGAGAATTTGCGTTTGCAGAGTTTGGAGGTCCGGCATGTTTTGGGTCCAGGCAAATGGTTTTTTGGCTTTTGCCATGCAAGCGCGGCGATGTCGAGCCGCGCGAAAATGCTACTCTCGCGCCGTGACCGATGCGATCCAGTCGAGATAGGCTGGCGCGCCCTTTTCTATGCCGATCGCGATGATCTCGGGGGTGGTGTAAGGATGAACAGCGGCAATCGCCGCCTCAACAGCGGCATAGTCGGCGGTCTTGATCTTGGCAAACAGCATCCATTCCTCTGCGTCTTGCACGGCGCCCTCCCAACGGTAGACGCTCGCTATGGGAAACATTTGGACGCAGGCGGCAATGTGCTTTTCCACGAGAGTCCTTGCAATCAGCTCGGCGTCCGCCTTGTTGCCGCAAGTTGTCATCACAAGCGCGTAAGTGGCCGGCATGAAGGGGCGTTTCCTGTGCGGTTTGGTCGGCGCTCGCTATTTCAAGGCGTCCGTATCCGTCGCGTTGCGGCATGAAGCCAGCGGCGCGCGCCAGCCTCGACCAGCGGCGAGATTTGCCCTCGTACCCGCGCATGATAGGCATTCACCCAAGCGATTTCCTCCCGGTCGAGGAGTTTTGGCTCGATCAGCGCGACGTCGATCGGCGCCAGCGTGATCGTCTCGAAGCCCAGCATCTCGCGCTCGGCGCCCGCGATCGCCCGCTTTTCGACGACGACCAGATTTTCGATCCGGATGCCCCAATGGCCGGCATGATAGAAGCCGGGCTCATTGGAGAGGATCATGCCGGGTTCGAGCCCGGTGGAACCTAGCTTCGAAATGCGCTGCGGCCCCTCGTGCACCGACAAATAAGAGCCGACGCCATGTCCCGTGCCATGGTCGAAATCAAGGCCCGCCCGCCACAGGGGCGTCCGCGCCAAGGCATCGATCTGGGCGCCGCTGGTCCCTTTGGGAAAAACGGCGCGCGCGATCGCGATATGGCCCTTGAGCACGCGGGTGAACCTGTCGCGCATCAAGGCGGTTGGCTTGCCGAGCGCGATCGTGCGCGTGATGTCGGTCGTGCCATCCTCATATTGGCCGCCGGAATCGATCAAAAATATCCCTTTGCGGATCTTTGCATTGGACTTGACCGTCACCCGGTAATGCGGAATGGCGGCATTGGCGCCTGCCGCGGCGATCGAGGGAAACGACACATCCTTCAGCCGGTGCGTGTCGCGGCGGAAGCTTTCAAGCGCTTGCGCCGCGTCGATCTCGGTCAGCTTGCCGCCCGGCGCGTGGACCGAAAACCAGTGCAGAAAACCGGCCATCGCGGCGCCATCGCGCAGTTGCGCCGCGCGAGCACCGGCGAGCTCGGCGGCATTCTTGCGCGCCTTCATCAAGACGATCGGGTCGGTGCCGGAATCGCAAACGCCACCCGCATCTTTGAAGATTTGAGCGAGCTTGGCTGGCACGGTTGCGGAATCGAATAGGACTTTCTTGGCCGCATGGCCAAGGGCTTCAAGATCGGCCACGAGACGGTCCGGCTCTTTGATGTCGGCGAGCCCTTCGAGCTTCTCCCGCGCATCCTTGTCGAGTTTACGCGCGTCGGCATAAAGACGCGGCTTCGCATCCTTCAAGATCAAGGCGTAAGCGAGCGGCAGCGGCGTATGGGCGACGTCATGGCCGCGAATGTTGAAGACCCAGGCAACCGCATGCGGATCGCTGATGAGCAAAGCATCCTTCGCCGCGAGAGCCGCCGCGGCGCGGGCGAGTTTCCTTTTCGTGTCCTCTCCCGCGAATTTGCGCGCGTGCAGGGTTATTTTACCAAGCGGCGGCGGCGGGCGATCCTTCCAGATCGTGTCGATGGGGTTTGGCTCGATCGCAACAAGCTCCGCCCCCGCGGCTTGCGCCGCCTTGCCAAGGCGCTCGACCTGGCGGGGCGTATGCAGCCAGGGATCGTAGCCGAGCCGCGCTCCGGCGCTCAAATTGGCTTCGAGCCAATCCGCAGGCGCCGTTTCGATAAAAGCCTCGGGTTTAAAGACCGAGAGATCGACTTGATCCTTGACCGCCAGGCTATAGCGGCCATCGACAAAAATCGCGGCGCGCTTTTTGAGCACGATGGCAAGCCCGGCCGAACCGGTAAAACCGGAAAGCCACGCAAGGCGCTCTTCGGAGGGCGAAACATATTCGTTTTGATGCTGATCAGCGCGGGGAACCAAAAATCCGTCAAGGCCGAGGCGCGCGAGTTCGGCGCGCAAGGCCGCGACCCGGCTAGCGCCTTGCGAGGGATCCGCCTGGTCTTCGAAGGACTGATAGAAACTTTCAAACATTTGGCCAGACTAGATCGCTTTTGCGATTTATGAAATCGCAAAACGTATTCGGGAGAAGCGAGGACGAGCTTGTATGCGCGTTTCCTTCGCCGTTTCTACGGCGCCCTGTCAATCGGATGATTGGGCGCCGACTTGGCCGTCCAACGGATTCCAAGATCGCGGATCTCGGCCTCGAGGCATTCGACATGGAGCCGCAGGGCGCGGCCAGCCGAGAATACGAACTCCACATAGCCCGCCGGCGGCTCGGTTTGCTTGAAGCCGATGTCCAGCAGATTGAGAATAAGAGCTTGGTCTTGGTGGTGGTGAAACCCAAGGCAGGAGACCTTGAGAACGCGCCCGAAATGCAAACCCGTCCTTGCCCGCTCGCAGCAAGAAGAACCAATCCTTTTCGTGGCGGCCCCAACCCAATCGAACCTTGCCGCGACCATCGCGAACTGCTTCGAGCGCGGCAAATAGGCCATGTCGCTCACCCGGATCAAGGCATCCTGAAGATTGGCCGCGATCACCTCGAGATCGTCGGCGTCGAAAGCAATCAACCGGGGAAGATCGGGCATTGGTTTTCCTCCCTCTTTGTCTATTTGCCGATCTGATTTCATATTCCTGCCGCACGGGCAACGGCAGCGGGGCCTTTTACCCGAAACGCATTGAAAAACCAGCAGAACGCGGCAGATAGTCAGCAAATTGGAGATTTTTGAGCGCTTTTCAAGCCTATAGTGACCAGCACACGTTAGAAAATGTGCGAGACATGCGTGCCATTAAAACCGGTGTTAGGGAGCAGGCGAGAGGCAGCATCCGCTACAATTTATACGTGTATATTACTGCATTCTCGCGTAAAGTGGCAGCCGGATGAAAGGCAGGCAGGCGCCCGACCAGGCCGTTCAATGCGGCACACCAAATTGCAGCATGGCCAAGGTGCGGCGAGTGAACGGCGTTCAAGATCCAGCCCGTGCATGGCACAGCATGATGGGGAAAACACTGGCCTTGCGCGGGTTATGCCATAAATAAATGGCAAACTCCGGCAAGCTCGCTACATTGGTGTCGAGCGTATGGATCCGGCAAACCGGGCTGCTAACGCCGTAGATCGCCACATTCAGATTGGATCGATGAAGACACCCAAGCCGCCTGCCGGCTCCAGCCGGGTGACCGGCGCACGAGCCCCCGTGCCTGACCCTTTGTCAACGGCGCTGCCGCCGGCCGCGCGGGCCACGAAAAGCCCGCAGCCCTTGGAGCCGCCCGAAAAATTCTTTGAAGGCCGCGTGATAAAAATCCGCGGCGCGCGCGAGCATAATCTGAAAAACGTCGATCTGACGATTCCGCGCGACAAGCTTGTCGTTTTCACCGGCCTCTCGGGCTCCGGCAAATCCTCGCTTGCTTTCGATACGATCTATGCCGAGGGCCAGCGCCGCTATGTCGAATCGCTTTCGGCCTATGCGCGCC
>CAYTRB010000167.1:2701-6943 GCA_964440215.1 uncultured Methylocapsa sp. | reverse complement strand
TGCCTGGTTCGCGCAGCTCGGCGCCGTCGGCAATGTGCTGGGGCGCATCGAGGTCAAGCCGTCCCCCGTCTCTTTAGCGCCCGGCGCCACGGCGATGATGGCGATCGATCGCGGCCGCAATGCGCTCGCCCATCGCATCGACACGATCGTTGGCGGCGACTCGGGGGCGATCGCCGCGGCAATGGTCACCGGCAAGAGGGATCTCTTGTCCGATGACGCCAAGGCGGTGATCCGCGAGGCCGGAATTTTTCATATCATCACCATTTCCGGCGTCCAGATGACGCTCGTCGCGGCGATCTTTTTTGTCGGCCTGCGGCGGCTCCTCGCTTTGAGCGAGACGCTGGCGCTTGCCTATCCGATCAAGAAATGGGCGGCGCTCTTCGCGATCGCGGGCGCCGTCTTTTATGATCTCGCGACGGGCTCCAGGGTCGGCACCGAACGGGCTCTGTTCATGACCGTGATCATGCTCGCTTCGGTTCTCCTCGACCGGCAGGCACTAACCATGCGCAATCTCGCGATTGCAGCAGTGCTTGTCATTCTGATCCAGCCGGAAGCAATCATGGGCGCGAGCTTTCAATTGTCCTTCGCGGCGGTCGCGGCGCTCGTCGCGGTCTATGAAGCGCGCATGGGCGCGGCCGCGCAAGGCCATGAGGCGACCTATCGCTTGGCCGCGCGCCCTATCGCTGGCGCTGGCCACCGCATCGCGCTCGACTCCTTTAAGCTGCATTTGTGGCGGGGACCGCTCGGCCTGTTGTTCGCGACCTTCTGCGCGACCTCAGCCACGGCTTCGTTCATGGCCTATAATTTCCATGAGCTCAGCCCCTATGTGCTGATCGGCAATCCGCTGACGCTGACCGTCATCGAAATTTTCGCGGTGCCGGGCGCGCTTCTCGGCACCGTGCTTTACCCGCTCGGTCTCGACGCCTTTGTGTGGCGCTATGTGGGGCTTGGCATCGATGGCGTCCTGTGGGCGGCGCGGACCATCGGAAGTTTTCCAGGTTCGACGATCCATCTTCCGGCCTTCGCGCCTTGGGCGATTATTTTTCTGAGCCTCGCGGTGCTCTCCTCCGTGCTGTGGCGGACGGCGCTCTTGCGGGCGACGGCGCTGCCGCTTTTAGGCGTAGGCCTTCTCGGCGCCGCCAATGGGCCCTCCTTCGATATGGCGGTGGCACCAACCGGAGAGGCCGTGGCCTATCGCGCGGCGGATGGCAAGCTCGCGGTGATCGGCCGCAGCCGCAACGTGTTTTCAACCGAGCAATGGCTGCGCGCCGATGCCGACGGCCGCCCGGCCACTGAAGCTCTGACCAAGACCGGCTGCGACAAGCTCGGGTGTACCGGCACCCTCGCCTCGGGCCAAGTGATTGCGCTCATCTTCGACCGGGCCGCTTTCGCCGAGGATTGCACGCGCGCCGATATTATCGTGACGCCGCTTTTCGCACCCATGGGCTGCGCCGCCGGCACCGTGATCGACCGCGAAAAACTCAAGGGCACCGGCGCCCTCACGCTCTCTTTCACGAAGGACGGCATTCTGATGCGGGGGCTGCGCGCGGCGGATGAAGACCGGCCCTGGTCGCCCGCGCCTAAACGCGGCTGGGGCCGCAGCGCGCCGCCGCCGCCAGCGGTGAAAGTGGAGGGCGCAGAAGCCGCTGGAGACGAGCCTGAACCCGCCGAGGACAATGACGACGATCCTTTATATTAGAGCCATCAGTTTTGACCGGTTTGGCCCCTCAATCGGACAAAAATGTTTCACGTGAAACACTTTTGACCGATTGGAGCCGAAAACCTTACTAGGCCAAATACGTCCGGCAGATTGAAACATGTGGGATGGCGCGGAAAACTGGTCTTTTTGGCGGTTTTGCTGTCACCTCACGCTTTGGGGATGCATATTGTGCAATGATTCGCAGGCCTAAACCTTATGAGCCAGCTCTTATCAACCAGTTCCTCAACGAGCTTGACCGTCTGCGCAGCATCTCGGGCACCAATCGCGAAAGCGTGGTGCGCGAGGCGTTCAAGGATTTGCTGAAGAATTGGGCGAAGCAGCACGATCTCGTTTTCATCGCCGAGTTTGATTTCGAAACGCCAGCCAAGGAGCGGCGTCAAATTGACGGCGCGCTTCTTCATTCGCTGCGCGTTCCCTTGGGCTATTGGGAGGCGAAGGACGAAGACGACGATCTGGACAAAGAAATTGAGAAGAAAAAGCGGCGGGGCTATCCGCAAGATAACATCATTTTCGAGGATTCCCGCACGGCCGTTCTTATTCAGAACCGGCAGGAGGTTTTGCGCGCGCCGGTCGATGACACCGCAAGGCTTGAGCGCCTTCTCGAACTTTTCTTTTCCTATGAGCGGCCGGAGATCGCGCAATTCCGCAAAGCGGTCGAGCAATTCAAAGCCGATTTGCCCGCCGTGCTCGGGGCCTTGCGCGAAAAAATCGAAGAGGCGAACAAGACCAACGCCACCTTTGGCGCGGCCGAGGTAAAATTTCTCGGCCACGCCAAGGAGACGATCAATCCCGCAGTCACCATGGCCGATGTGCACGAGATGCTGATCCAGCACATTCTGACCGAGGAGATTTTTTCAAAAATCTTCGACGATGGCGAGTTCCATCATCAAAACAATATCGCAAAGGAGCTTTATGCGCTGGAGGAAAAATTCTTCACCGGTACAGCCAAGAAACAGACGCTAAAGCAGCTTGAGCCTTATTACGCTGCGATCCGCACCGCCGCGACGCAAATTCCTAGTCACGCGGAAAAGCAGACCTTTCTCAAGGTCATCTATGAGAACTTTTATAAGGTCTACAATCAGAAGGCCGCCGACCGGCTCGGTGTGATCTACACGCCCAATGAGATTGTGCGTTTTATGATCGAAAGCGCCGATTGGCTTTGCGAGAAACATTTCGGCAAGAGCCTCATCGACAAGGGCGTGGAAATTCTCGATCCCGCCGTTGGCACGGGCACCTTCATCTGCGAGCTGCTTGAGCATTTTCGCGGGCAGAGAGTGAAGCTCGCCTATAAATATAAGGAGGAGCTGCATGCCAACGAGGTGGCGATCCTGCCCTATTATGTGGCCAATTTAAACATCGAGGCGACCTACGCCGCGATCACCGGCCAATATGCCGAATTCCCAAATCTGTGTTTTGTCGATACGCTCGACAATGTGGCGGGGCTGGAAACGGAGGCAAACGCTACAACTTCTTATGGCGACTTATTTGGAGCACTTTCAGAAGAAAATGTCGATCGTATCAAGCGGCAGAACAAGCGCAAGATTTCAGTCATCATCGGTAATCCTCCGTACAACGCTAATCAGATGAATGAGAACGACGACAACAAGAACCGCACCTATCCGCGCATCGACGAGCGGATCAAGGCGACCTACATCAAAGAATCGACGGCACAGAAGACCAAGCTTTACGACATGTACGCCCGCTTCTTCCGCTGGGCTTCCGACCGGCTGAATAAAGATGGGATTATTGCGTTCGTGTCCAACCGCAGCTTCGTTGACGCGAGATCCTTTGACGGCTTCCGGAAGTGCTTTAGCAGGGAATTTCAGTTTGGGTACATAATTGATCTTGGAGGTGACATTCGGACTTTATCGGGCAAGGACGGAATATTCCTAAATGAAGACCATACAATATTTGGCCTCTCAGCCGCGGTTGGCATCGCAATTTCTTTTCTCGTCAAACAGCACAGTCAGGTAGAGCAAGCGTGCAAAATCTATTACTCGCACCCCTGCGACATTAGAGCGACACGCGAAGCCAAGTTCGGATTTCTCAGCACACATCCCATTCATCAGATCGAATTTGAGAGCATTCGTCCAGACAAGCGGAATAATTGGATCAATCTGACTGACAACGATTTTGACAGTTTCCTTCCCGTCGCCTCGAAACAGAAGAAGGCCTCTAAACCGCAAGGTATCGAACAGGCAATATTCGAACTATTTTCATTAGGTGTCGTCACCAATCGTGATGAGTGGGTATACGCAGACTCGGCTTCGCAAGTTACGGCAAAAGTCTGCTTTCTTTTGGAGAAATATGCGTCCACCTTATTAAAGATTGGGGAGGACAACCAGGACCTGCTACAGCTCGACTCTTCCATTAAATGGACGAGGTTATTAAAGCAGCAACTTCTGGCGAAAAGGGTCATAAATTTTGATAGGGATTGCGTGACACAAGCGATGTACCGGCCATTCATTCAACGTACACTGTACTTTTCGAAGCAATTAAATGAGATGCAATACGTGACCCCA
>CAYTRB010000167.1:0-2601 GCA_964440215.1 uncultured Methylocapsa sp. | reverse complement strand
TCAACGTACACTGTACTTTTCGAAGCAATTAAATGAGATGCAATACGTGACCCCAAAAATTTTTGGGTCTCGTGGAAACCATCGGATACCAACGATCGCAATTACTGACCCCACTGCGCAAAAGCCGTTTATGGTCCTAGCCGTCGATCGCTTATGTGATCTGCATTTCGTAGGTGCCGCTGCTGGAACGCTATGTTTTCCTTTAAGCAATCAAACATCGGGCACGCGCCTCGACAACATCACCGATTGGGCGCTGGAGCAGTTCCGCGCGCAGTACGAGAGCGCGCAAAACCCTTCTCCCCTCGCGGAAGGTGTCCCCGCCCCAGCGGGGACGGATGAGGGGGAGGATGAGGGAAGTGACCCCTCACCCGGCGCTTCGCGCCACCCTCTCCCGCAAGCTTTGACCAAAGACTGATCATCGAGGCCGATGGCTCGCAACATGCGGAGAGCGCCCGCGACGCGCAACGCGACTCCTGGTTAGAGGCGCAAGGATTTCGCATCCGGCGGTTTTGGAACGCCGACATTCTGCACCGGTGCGAGGAGGTAACGGAAACGTTGTGGCATGATTTGACTGAGCCCGGCCCCCTCATCCGGCGCTCCGCGCCACCTTCTCCCGCGAGGAAAGAAGCGAGCGGCGCGGGGGCAGGGGAAGGGCGTGCCATCACCAAGGACGCCATCTTTCACTATGTCTATGGCGTGTTGCATGACCCGGTTTACCGCGAGAAATACGGGCAAAATTTGAAGCGCGAGTTTCCGCGCATTCCCTTTTACCCTGATTTCTGGATCTGGGCCGGTTGGGGCGAGGCGCTGATGCAGCTTCATATTGGTTATGAGAGCGTCGAGCCTTGGCCGCTCGCGCGGACAGACGTCAAGGACGGTAAGGCCGCGGCGGCCGGGCTGGCGCCCCGGACCATCTTGAAAGCCGGCAAGGAGCACGGGATCATCACACTTGACAGCGAAACGCAGCTTTCGGGCGTGCCAAGAGAGGCCTGGGATTACCGGCTTGGCAACCGCTCGGCGCTCGAATGGATTCTCGATCAATATAAAGAGAAAACACCAAAGGACCCGACAATCCGGGCAAAGTTCAACACTTACCGTTTCGCCGATTATAAGGAAAAAGTGATCGATCTCATCGCCCGCGTGACGCGGGTCAGCATCGAGACGCAACGGATCGTAGCGGCGATGAAAAACGCGGAGCGATAGGCATAGGGGAAAGGATTGGTCTTCTGGCGACACGACCCCATTCATCAGACGGCTGACCCGAGCGTATCTGCACTTTGAAGTCAAGGACGCGCCAAAGGCGCGCCGCCTCCGGCGGTCATGATCCTTGACTTCAAAGTCCAGATACGCTTTTTTGCCGCGCGTGCGATGAATGGATATTTCCGCGCATAGCGCGCCAGCATCAACGATGGGGATCCACGGAGCATTGCGCCCCCAGCCCTTCAATATTTGCGGACGAGATTGACGAGCTTGCCTTGGATGCGGACGCGGTCGGGACCGAAAATGCGCGTCTCATAGGCGGGATTGGCGGCTTCGAGCGCGATCGAGGCGCCGCGCTTGCGCAGCCGTTTCAAGGTCGCTTCCTCATCGTCGATCAGGGCGACCACGATGTCGCCGGTCTCGGCCGTGTCCTGCTTGCGGATGACCACCGTGTCGCTATCGAAAATGCCCGCCTCGATCATCGAATCGCCGCGCACTTCGAGCGCGTAATATTCGCCCGGCGGCAGCATGTCCGGCGGCAGGCTAATCGTATGGCTGCGGTTTTGCAGCGCCGTGATCGGCGTCCCCGCGGCGATCCGGCCCATGACTGGAATCGAGATCATCGAGCGGTCCGTCTCTTCATCGGTGGGGCTTTGCGGGATGGCGCGGACGCGGCCGAGATTGCCCTCGATGACGCTCGGCGCGAAACGCTTGCCGCGGCCGGCCTCGGCGGGCGTCGAGGAATCCGGCAAGCGCAAAACCTCGAGCGCGCGGGCGCGATTGGGCAGGCGGCGGATAAAGCCGCGCTCCTCGAGCGCGATGATCAGCCGGTGAATGCCCGACTTCGAGCGGAGATCCAAGGCGTCCTTCATCTCGTCGAAGGAAGGCGGAACGCCCGTCTCCTTCAGGCGCTCATGGATGAAGCGCAACAACTCGCTCTGCTTTTTTGTCAACATAAGCCGGGCCCTTTTTTGCCGCCCCCGCGCAGCGCCGCCATTCTCGCCCAGCTCTTCATGGCTAGTCCCATTCTGGCCAGTCCCATGCAAGGCGGTAAGAGGCGGGCGCGAATCGGTATTGCACAAACGGTGAACGAACGATATATGTTCGCGCTGCGTTCCGCAAGCCTGGATGTTAAATTTCTCGATTTCCGTGCTTTCGCAGATGTAAAATCCAGCGTGACCGCCAACGGAACAGCGCCGTCAAATTTGACCTTGACCGCAGCTCGCCGCGCGGAAGGACGCCGCAAAATCTTGGCGGTTTTTCGGCGCCACTGAAAATGCGAGACGATTTCACTGCGCAGGCATCATCGAAACCGGAGACTGATGAAGGTGCTGGATCAACCGCCCAAAACGTATGAACGCCCGGCGCCTCTACCGCAGGTGCCGATTCTGGGGTCCTAGT
>CAYTRB010000166.1:0-6974 GCA_964440215.1 uncultured Methylocapsa sp. | reverse complement strand
CACGGCTTGGCGCGTCAGACAGGGTCGGCGTGATCCACGACCTTGCGGTAGAGATGCCAGTTCGCATGTGCGAGGATCGGTAGCATGAACACCAGGCCAAGGAACGCAAACAAGAAGCCGAGTATCAGGGACACTGCGACGATCAATCCCCAAAGCGCCATCGTGACCGGGCTCGCCAGCACCGCTTTGACAGACGTGCGAACAGCCACGGCTACGCCGACATTGCGGTCGAGGAGCAAGGGAAATGAGACGACGCTGATGCTCAGCACCACCACGGCGAAGACGAAGCCGATTGCATTGCCCAAAATGATCAAGGTCCAGCCCCGGGATGTGGTGAGGACCTCGGTGAGGAACCCGCTCAGGGACTTCGGTGCCGTGGGGCCGAAGAGCCACACGTAAAGCAACTCGGCCGCTGCCTGCCAGCAAATGAAGATCGTCAGGAGCACGAGGCCGAGCCCGAGGATCGAGGCGAGCGAGGGGGAGCGCCGCAGATCAAAAACGTGCGCCCAGGAAGTGTCAAGGCCGAGCTCCCGACGCCGGCTCGCTTCGTACAAGCCAATCGCCGCGAAAGGGGCAACCAGAGCGAAACCCGACATCAGCGGAAAGAGCAGCGGCAGACCACCGCTAACCCGACTTCACCAACTGAGGGGGTTGGGCGACGCCAAGTTGCTGAAATCCCTGGGACGCAGCTTCAAAGGTCGGCACTTGTATGGGGCTCTCGAAGTCAAGGACTGATTCTTGCGGCTGCTCCTTTCATGCTCGGTGCTGGACGTTGGTCGACAAGCGGGCTCGATCGTCATCGATCATAGACGGTGAGGGAAGGAAGGTAATCGGCGGCAATTCGATTCAACCGGTCCGAGGGGAGCTTACCGGGAGGCGCGGATCATCGCGCCACAACCTTGTATTCGGTGGATCATCGAGATCCAAACCATGATGCAGTTATTCGCATCTGCGGCAAAGCTCCGGGGCGGCGGGCCCATTCTACAGGGCGGCTTTTAGTGTCGCGCTGTACTTTATCGTGAGACGCCAAAATATGCATTTTCAATAGCTTAGAATTGCACTTAATTTGAGACATTGTACTTAATCATGAGATTATTACTTTGCTTATTGTACTAAACCTGAGATACGAGGTTCCTAACGTTGGACAAATATTTAAGCCACTGCCAAGAGAGACAAGTGCGAAGAAACGATTGATTTTACACCAGAATTAACGACCATGTATGTCTCAGATTTGCAACAATCTTGAGACGCTAAGCGGAGTCTATCTCGCAATAAACTGCAGCAACTTGCAGAATTCCCGAGAATCTCATGATAAAGTACAACGCGACAAATCGGCCCGGATTTCCGGACGTTCGCACATCCAATGGAGCGGATCCTTGTCCAAGCGGCGATGACTCGCATCCAGCGCCTTTGACAAACACGGAAATGGCTGGGACCGCTCTGAGGTGCTATGTTGCTCAACGTCGCTGATGGGTTGGGATGAGCAGACATGAACGCTTTGCTGGATAGGATTTCCATTAACCCGGAAATCTGCGGCGGGAAGCCATGCATCAAGGGCACGCGGATTTGGGTTACGCTCATTCTGGATTTCCTGGCCGGCGGAATGACCGAGGCGGAGTTTCTGGCTGAATACCCGCAGCTGACCCATGAGGACGTTCTTGCCGCCATAGCCTATGGCGCCGAGATGTCGCGCCAGCGGATCGTGCCGGTGCCCCTCGGTGATGTCGCGTGAATGAAAATCAAGCTCGATGAGAATATCGGCCGCCGGGGCGCGGAACTTCTAAGAACAGCGGGGCACGACGTGACGACCGTCCGAGACCAAAATCTCCAGGGCGCCTCGGACGAAACGCTGTTCAAAATCTGCGCCGGCGAGGCCCGAGTCCTCATCACCTTGGATCATGATTTCGGTCAAGTGCTCAGATTTCCGCCGGAACGCAGCGCTGGGCTGGTCGTCTTGGAGCCAGGGGCGCGGGTGACGGCGCAATCGCTGCTGAACCGTCTGCGGGATTTTTTGACGCTGGCTCAAACGCAATCCCCATCCGGCGCTTTATGGATCGTGGAGCCCGGCCGGGTTCGCGTTCATCTCCCCAATGATTGACAACGATCACCGACCCCTGGGGTTTTTGCGTCGAACCAGTTAAATCACACGCTTGTGAGCAGCGGCGATCAACCTCGCGCCCGCCGGCCGCGACGAGCTGCGCGGGCGGCCCCATGATCTTTTCTTTGCCCCCCTGCGGGCCGGAGCTGCTGCATACGATTGCCGCCCCGGCGTTCCGCACAGCCAGCGCAGCAGGAGACGAGGTGACGGATCTGTTGTCCAAGCGTGAGGCGCTTGTTCGGATATGGCCAGCGCCTATTTCCAGCCGATCACCGGCGTGGAGTGAGGCTTTATCCACACCGGTGGATGGACAGTGCCAGGCGCCGATGACAAAATCCCCGGCGGGCCAGGATGGGAAGGCTGCGACGCAAAGCGTCCGCACCGGCCAAGGACATACTCTGGTCTGCAACGCCGGGCGCCGCACGGCAAAGCTTCAGGCACGACCATAGGGAAGCACGATCGGCATGTCCAAACGCTTGCAGCTCAATTGCGCCCCGGAGGTTCCCGCAGCCTCGCTCGCCAACAGAGCAACGGACGCCCTGCGGCTCGGGCGATTCAAGGATGCGATCGAACTTCTCAAGCGGCTCATCAAGCAAGATCCCAGTCCGGAATGGCGGAACGCCCTCGCGGACGCTTATGCCGGGCGCGCGCGGGCACTGGCGGCCAAGGGAATGTTCAAGGAGGCCGAGATCGTCCTCGGCAATACCGCGGCGACGGATGGAACCGTCAGGGAGCCGCTGCTCCATCTGCAATGCCTGATCCGTCAAGGCCAGTTTCAGAAAGCGGGGGCACATGCTTTCCTATGCGTAGGAACCGGCAAGGTTTCCGCTTCGGAAGCACCGCAATTGGCCGAGCTGGCTGCAGCCTTGTCGCTTGCTGTTCCGATTCCGCTGGAGGCTCCCGCGGATCAGACCTCAGAGCGGGCCAAGTGGGTGGAACAGGCTTTGAACGCACGGCAGGCGCTGAGCGCTTGGATCGAGGGGAAATCAGAGGAAGAGATTGATCCGCTGTTGAACCGGATCCCGTTGCGAAGCCCGTTCAAAGCACTTCGGCTGATCTTGAAAAGCCTGATCACCGCTCCCCAAAACCCCGAAAGGGCGCGCCAGTTTCTGGACGGGATCCCGGCGGAGTCGCCCTTCGCGTCCTTTCGGCTCGCAGTCTCGGCGGCGTTGCCAGGAGAACCGGCGGAGATCCTCGACAGCTGGAGCCGGTCGAACAAGGTCCAACAATCCTTCATTGCGGAGGTGAGCGGGTTGCCCTCCACGGCGTTCCAGACTCTGGCCCAGCTTGGAGCGGCCGAGCGCAACGGCCCGGCCGCGCTATTCGACTTTGTGGTCAAGCGGGGCGCCGATCTGCCGCCAGCGGACGCGAAGAGCGCCTGTCTCAACTTGCTGCCCCGGAGCCCGGACCGTCAGCCGCAATTCGAGAAGGCTTTCGGTCCCTTGCCGGAATTCGAGAAGGACCGGGTTCTCGCGCTGGCGGCGGAAGCCCGTGGCGACTGGAGCAGGGCGGACCGATATTGGCGCTCGGCGGCCGCAACGATCGAGTCGGGCCAAGAAAAGGAAGCGAAGCTGTCGGCGGGCGTGATCTACCGCCACCTTGCCCTTCTCGCCCAGGAGAACCCGGACGTCCAGACCCGGGAAGTCTCCGGGAATCCGGCTATATACTATCTGCAGCGGAGCCGTGACGCCGATCCGGACCATCTCCCGGCGGTTTTGCAATTGATTGGGCTTTACCGCCGGGAAGGGCGGGAAAAGGCATGGCATCTGCTGGCGGAGGAGGCGGCCGGTCGTTTTCCGGAGGACGGCGCCATTCTCCTCGAGGCCGTGAGTTCGGCAGCGGCCCGGAAGGCCTACAAGAAAGCCGCCGGCTTTGCGCACAGGCTCCTGATCCTCGACCCGATCAATCAGCCGGCGCGCCAGCGGATGATTGAGTTGCAGGTCTCCCACACCCGCAAGCAGATGCGCGCGAAGCGAGCCGATCTGGCGTGGCAGGAGCTCATGCAAGCCGCGGAGTGGGAACGCCCGGACGCGCCGAACTTCCTGCTCCGCATCAACCAGGGTCTGGTCGGTCTTCAGCTCGATCAGGGGGCGGAAGCCCTGTCGCGGCTGCACGACGGCGTGCGGCTGGCGGGCGGCGGCGTTCCGGGCTGGTTCCGCGCCGCCCTGGAAGAGGCGCTGATGAAGGGGGGAAAGACCGGAGCCGCGTTGCTGCGCGAAGAGCTGACCAAGGCCCAGGAAACCGAGCCTGGGAAGACGGGGATCTTGTCGATCGCCTCGGCCACGAGCTCACAAGAGGCCCGCGACGACAAGAAGGCGGTTGCGGGACTGGTCTTTGGCATTCGCGGATGGCTCCTGAAGGGAAGCAGCATCGCCTGGTCCGCGGCGGAGTTTCATCCGGTCGGCGAGATGTTCCGGCAGGCCGGTGCCTTCGACCTGCTCGGGGACTATGCCAAGCTTGCGCGCCGCCGCGCGCCAGAAGAGCCGGCGTGGCGATTCTATCAGCTCGTGGCCCGGACCAAGGACGACCCCAGCCGATTGTCCTTCAGCGAGACGGAGGAGCTGTTCGACATGGCCGACGAAGCCTGCGAGCGGCAGGATTTTCATGCGGCCAATCGCATCCGCCGCTTTGTCGATGATCTGGGGACCGCTGCGGCGCCCCGAAGAGGTGCCCGGCGGCGGATTCCGCATGATGAGCCCGGGGGTGACGACCCGCTAATGGACTTGCTAGCCCTCAGCCTCGAGGACACCCCGCCAGGCGTCGTTGCCGACATGGTCGCGGACCTCGGGAAAGACAAGGCGATCACTGCCGTTAGCGACAGAATCCGCAAATCGCCGCTCGGCCAAATACTGCCGAATGCAGCGCTTCGCGCGCTCGCCAAAGAGTTGGTCGATAGCGTGATCGGCTCGGGCGGCGGGGTGTATTTTTGAACCAACGTCAACTGTCGTTTTCGGAGAAAGCCTGTGTCAACGAATGACCCGTTTACGGTTCTTGGCGTCGGCGAGGATGCCGGGGATGATGAAATCAAGCGCCGCTACCTCTCCCTGGTGCGCACCTTTCCCCCAGACCGGGAGCCGGAACGATTTCAGGCCTACCGGGCGGCCTATGAAACCCTGCGCGACCAGCGCAAGCGGCTGGAAGCAAAATTGCTTCGCCCCAATGATGCCGCTCTGTCCCGGCTGAAGCTGCGTTCCCTGCCGGATGCCAAACCGGTCGCCGCCAGAGCCTCCAAGGCGACAGTGGTGGCGCTGCTCGTCGAGGGAATCTCTCGGGCTCCCTTACGATAGCTCAGGAATCAGGTATGAGTTCGACCCGGCCGGGGGGCGTCCAATAGACGGGCGTCTGGGAAGGAATAGAGATTGGACGAGACAACCAAGAAAACGCTGCTCGGCCAATTTCGTGCCTATCTCGACGGATTCGATGAAGGCCGGGAGGAGGGGCCGGAAAAGGCCGGCGAAGAAGCCGATTTGTTCTCGGTTTTCGTCGAGCTGGCCGGCTTGCGGAATGAGGTGCGAACGGAATCTCGCTTGGTAAAGGACGCGCTCGAGCAGTTCCGCGGCGTCTTCGACACGCTGCAGGCAAGCCATGCCGCGATGGAGGCGGACCTGAGCCGCGCCCGGGCGGAGACGCGCGAGCATGGGCGCGCTGTCCTGCGGCCGCTGCTACTGGATATCCTCGACCTGCGGGACCGGCTGGCCGCTGGACTGAGATCCGGTGGCGCGGCGGTGAATCAGCCGCGGTGGTTCGAAAGCTTCCGTCTAAGGGCCAAGGCAGGAGAGGAGCCTTGGCGCGAGGGGCTGATCATGACCTTGCGCCGCCTCGACCGGCTTCTGGCCGACCGGCGCATCGTGGCGATCGATACGGTTGGCCGGCCGTTTGACCCTCGCCTCGCCCGTGCTATCGCGACCATCCAGGATCCGGTCGCCGGGGAGGGCATCGTGGTCGAGGAGCTGCGCCCCGGGTTCATGTGGGAGGATGAATTGCTACGGGCGGCTGAAGTGACCGTCGCCAAGCGCGGTGCCAGCAACGGGGACCAGACATGACGGAAGAGATCGTCGGCATTGATCTGGGCACCACCAACTCGGAGATCGCCCTTTACTGGAACGGCCGCCCGGAAGTGCTTGCGGACGAACGCGGGCGTATAATTTTACCTTCGGTGGTCGGGGTCAGCGAGACGGGAGAGCTTCTCGTCGGCGAAGAGGCGCGAAACCAATATGTCCTCTCCCCCGAGCGGACCGTCCGGTCGATCAAGCGCCGGATGGGCAGCAACGACAAGGTCCTTCTCGGCGGTCGCGAGCACACGCCCCAGGAAATATCGGCAATCATCCTGAGACGCCTCAAGGAGATCGCCGAGTGCCGCCTCGGACGGCCCGTGCGCAAGGCGGTTATCACGGTTCCGGCCTTTTTCTCCGATGTTCAGCGTCAAGCAACGCGCGAGGCTGGCGAGATCGCAGGGCTGGACGTGGTTCGGATCATCAACGAGCCGACGGCGGCGGCGCTCGTCTACGAAGCGGCGCAGCATCAGGGCAAGCGCATCCTGGTCTATGACCTTGGCGGCGGGACCTTCGACGTGTCGGTCGTCCGGATCGAGGAGGGCGTCGTCGAGGTCATTTCGAGCCATGGCAACAACCATCTCGGAGGCGACGATTTCGACCACAAGATCGTTGAGCACATCCTCGAGCATCTGAAGATCAAGCACGAGGTGGAGGTTTCGGATAAGCCGGAGGCGATGGCGCGCATCCTGCGCAGCGCCGAGGTGGCCAAGAAGCATCTCTCGGATCATCCTTACGCCCGCATCGAGGAAGAATACATCACCCAGGCGGAGGGGAAGCCGGTTCATCTGGCGCTGGAGCTGTCCCGTGAGGACTACGAGGAC
>CAYTRB010000165.1:5771-6978 GCA_964440215.1 uncultured Methylocapsa sp. | reverse complement strand
CTAAACGGTCATTGATCGTTCTGGCGATGAATAGCTGCCATGGGTGGATACTGTTGAAAAACTCGATTTTTTGCCGCGATCACAATTCTTGAGGCAGCAAGCGGGCTTCGAGAAGAAAGTGCCAAGGGTTCGGCAGAAAGGCTAATTTTTCCATGTGCAGCAATCGTGGCGAATTGGCGATGGCAACGCGCGGCACTCTCTCTGCCCTGCAAGGGTCACGGCTCAGTCCCTGCCTTACCGTATGAGCTGGCAAAGACGACGTGGGACACCTCTTCGCACCTCTGAACTAGCGGTGGGAAGGCCGCCGCAGGTGCGCGGTATGTTCAGGTTTCGAAATTGCGCGCCCGGTCGAACTCGGGAATGAGCGTAGGCTGCTCCAGCTGCCACCTTCGCAGTTCTCGAGTTCGCTCGCTCGAGCCCGGCAGTCGATCGCTGCGAAATGCACGAAGCAGCCAAAGTGGTTGGTAACGGCACACCCTCGTCGGTGACCCTGCGTCACAGGGCTCCTGCGGAGCCCTTCTCGAGCATGAGCTGTTAGAGATGAGCCGCATCGAGCCGATGCACCGCGGGCCAGCGGTTGAGCCCGTGCCCAGATAGGCCGAAACGCCCTTTTCCCGCGCGATGCCAATGAGAGTCGGATTGAAAGGCGCCGGAAATCCTCTGACAACATCGGCGCCGCGAGCGGACCAAAATACGGTCCTCGAAATTTTTGAATAGTCTGATCGAACAGGACCATCGATCGATCAAACTTCGTTTGGGTCCGTTCTTGAATTGAAGCGCTTTCGGTGCGCCTTGATTAGGATCGCCGGCATCGAACTCACGCATCGGATCGGGCAGGGTCGGTTCTAACTCGGGAAGCTTCGCATTAAAGACAAAAACGGCGCCCGCAATTTGGAACGCAATTCTCGCATAAACCGGCCGATATCAAATCGGCGGGGGCATTGGCGTCAGATATCAGGATTTGGCATGTCATTTGTTCGTTGCGTTTCTGCCACAGTGCGCCAAATAATGCGATGTATAGACAAAGAAACGTTGAAGTTTACTAGAGCTAGCGTAACTTGCGAAAGCGTTAATTTGGTGGCCTTTGGGGAGACAAAGCATGATATGCCGCATTCTGACGGCTTCCATTGGCGCCATGGCGCTCGCGGGGACCGCTTTCGCCGCCGACCTTCCCAGCCGTGCACCGCCACCAGTCTATGTGCCGCCG
>CAYTRB010000165.1:0-5671 GCA_964440215.1 uncultured Methylocapsa sp. | reverse complement strand
CGGCATCGAAGCGGATATCCAGGGTCTCGGTGTGCACGGGAATGGTTCCGTGACACGCTTGGCTCAAGAAGTAGGCGATGTTGATGTACCCCCCGACGATCAGACCCTATCGACGATTAGTTCAGAGAAAAGCGTCAATTGGCTCGGAACCGTCCGTGGGCGCCTTGGCTGGGTCGCCACGCCGACCTTGCTCTTCTTTGGCGATGGCGGTCTGGCTTATGGCGGCGTTAAGTCCACCACCCAAATTTCGAGCATCTGGACCTCTCCACAAATCGATGTGATAACCGAACAATGGCTGCCGGGTTATGGCGTCTATTCCGGCACTAAGGTCGGCTGGACAGCCGGCGGCGGCGCCGAATGGATGTTCCTGCCCAATTGGAGCCTCAAGGTCGAATATCTTTATTATAGCCTCGGCAGTGGGAGCTACGGTTTGTCGACAAGTTCTTTCAGTGCTTTCTTCGGTGCGCTGGACACAACAAACGTCTCGCGGATTTCGACGAAATTCAATGGTAACATCGTTCGTGTCGGTTTGAACTATCACTTCGATTGGGGCGCGCCTCCAGTCGTCGCCAAATACTAAGCTTGCCGTTAAGGCAATTCCTTTCAGGAAAAACTTGAACCCGGCTCTCGATGCCGGGTTTTTTTTGCACTCGCGAGAATCAATATTATCGAATTGGCCTATCGGTCCAGCGGTCACGGCCAGGCGAGCGTAGAGCTTGACCATAATGCAATTTAGGCATTTTATGGGCAAAATTGCGGTGGGAGGAATTTATGCAGTCATTCATTCTTTTTGGCGCTGTTATTCTTTCACGGATGAAAGCCGTAATTCGGTGGAACGCTGCGCTACTGCTCATTGGTGTGTTCATGACCGCTGGCGCCAGCCTGTCCCAGGCGGCGACCGTCAGATGCCCGGCCGCTGGAATTCTGCTGCCTACAGTCACAGATGGGGATGATCTGCTGATCGACGGCACCTCAGACGGGAGCAAGCCACTTCCGGGGGATGGAAAATGTCATGTGGGAAGCGGGACCTACCATTATGGCAACGTCAATATCATTTCGACCCCAGGGTCGGCAATTCGTGGCACTCTCAGCTTCGACGAAGGGCTGCTGAACACGAGAATTGACTTTTGGGCCAGCTCGATCCTGGTGGAATATGGCGGAAGTCTGATTGCTGGCTCGCCAACTCCGGGGGGGGCATTCGGCACCAATTTGGGGATGCTCACCATTCATCTTTACGGCGCCGACCAGGGCGCGAGTGGAGAAGGGATCCTATGCAGGTCAAACAATTCCGCGCTGAATCCACCCTGCGGGATCCCAAGTAACGTCTGGACTGCTGGCCAAACAGGTGGATCGGTTGGTTTGCCTGGCGGGAGCCTGGGGACGTTATATACTGACAATTTCTATCAGTACGGTTCGCTGCCCTTTGACAATAAACTCGATTCTTCCACCGGAGCACTTGGCTACTTTGGCTATAAGGTGCTCGCCGTTTCGGAAGGCGGGACGCTGCAGCTCTTCGGCAGCAAGGGGGCAACTTATGGCGCCTCTCTTCTCCCCAAAATGACCGGCACGAGCTGGGTCAGACTCAATGGGACTATTCTCGGCAGCGACCCCGGGCCCGGGCCCGCGGCAACGAGCCTCACGGTCGCTGGAGCGGTTGACTGGAAAAAGGGGGACCACATCGTCGTCACGACCACCGACTACCTTCCCGACCATTCGGAGGAGTTGGTGATCTGCGGCATTACAGGAGGCAACACCATAAACTTTGATACGAACCTTGACCCGACGACCAATTGCGCCGCCCCGCAGCCGGGGACTCCGGTAGGAGTTAAATGGACCCATTATGGCGTGCAGTATCCCCTGCCTATGGGCAACCCCACCGGGAAGACCGCCGCTGAGACGCGGGCGGCCGTCGGCCTGCTAACGCGCAGCATCCGAATTGTATCCGAAGGTAACACGGTCTGTAATACCGATAACTGCACCACCTTTCCTCCAGCTCCTCAACCTAATACGGTTCCGGGCTATTACTTTGGCGGCCATACGATCGTGCGGCAGGGGTTCGCGGCGTTCCAGGTCCAGGGGGTCGAATTTCATCAGCTGGGACAGGGAGGCAAGCTCGGCCACTATCCCGTTCACTTCCATCTGGTGCGCACAACGCCTCCCAACACTTTCGTAACCGATTCCTCGATCAACGAATCCATGACCCGGTGGATCACTGTCCACGGGACGTCGGGCGTCACGCTTCAGCGCAACGTTGGCTATCTCTCCATTGGCCACGGTTTCTATCTCGAAGACGCGGTGGAAACCGAAAATAATTTCTACTCCAATCTTGGCGTATTTGCCCGCGCTGGGGTCATCAATGCACAAAATCCGCGCCAAGTTCCGGGTCTCCTGGCATCTACTCTTCCCATTGATCAGACAGGTGGCCCCAGCGTCCACTTCGCCAGCGACGAGAACAACCCGGCGGTCTTCTGGATCACCAACGGCTGGAACGATTTTCAAGGCAATATGGCGGCGGGCGCCGGCATGTGCGGGGTCTGTTTTTGGGAAATACCCGCTTCCATCAGCGGCCCATCGGCGGCCGAGACATGGACGTCCTACGCGTCCGAGCAGACGTCGACACGCACCGGGTCGTCCCCCCTCAAGAATTTCGATGGCAATTTTTGTACCTCGGCGATGAGTTCCTTTCAGACCGTTGGCTATACGGAGGATTGCCCCGGGGCCGTCGGCGCCAACAGGGTCGTGACTCCGGTCACAAACCCCTACGCTCCGCCCTCTACTGCCGCGAGTCCGGCGTGTGGGCCTGGAACGCAATATCCGCTTTGTCCCGCTGACTATTATCCGAACATCAACGCGGGCATCTTGAGCCAAGCCACGCAATGCCCCGCTACGGGCATATGCGATGATACAAACCCACAGGCTATTCTCTGTCAGGAGAGCAATGAGACCAACTGCTTGCCTACTATAATCAATGATTACACCACGAGCTTCCATTGGGCGCAGTATAATTTCGCTGCGGTATGGCTCAGGATCCGCTGGCACCTGCTGAGCAACAGCTTTATTTCCGACGTCCAGAACGCGGGTCTTTCGTTCATCTCAGGCGGCGACTACACCCATTCCTCGGTCATCCAGGGACTTTGGGAACTGGCACTCAAAACCGTTTTTGTCGGGCAAACCCAGCCGGCCGACGATCCGAATTATGGCTATTCATCGGATCTCGGCCCCTTCAACAGCATGACGATGAGCAAGTTGGGGTGCGACAAACCCTACGGCGCCTATTGCGTATCCAAGGATAACAGCCTCGCCCTCGGCGGTTTCGCGGCTTTTGGCGTGAGCCAGCATATGTTTAATATCTACGATGGCCCCGCTGATGAGGATTCAAATGCATTTATCAATATAAAGAAGGTTGATATTGGCTTGAACGCCAACAAGACGGTTTATAATTCGACCTTTAACGCTCCGCCTAATGGTGCTGGCGGCACAAACGTACTTGGAATACCCAAGGCGGTTTTGGCTGATCCCCCCGCCAATCCAACGGTCAAGGTTGGCGATTGTTACCTTCAAAACGCGGCCATCGCCTGGAAACAGCCCAACGGCTTTTACTATCCCCCGACGTTCCACTCGAACAATCTCTTTTTCCAAAATGTTGATATTCGACATTACGTGATTGATCCATTCTGGCTGCCTTCGTCGGCGCCTTCAACATACCAGACGGACCCGGCCGCGGCCTTGAATCGCTATTGCCAAGTGAACCAGAACAACCAGTTGTTCAACAACTTCTCAGCGATCGACCGGCAAACCGTATTAACCGACGACGATGGTTCGCTGACCGGCTACAAAAATACGGTTTCGTTGAATGTGGATAATTTTTTTCACGCCCCGATCGAAGGCATCCAATGCGAAACGGATGGTGCCACCCCTGAAGCTGGCACTGCTCGAACGAGCCCCTATGAGCTTGTCACCACTGCGGTCTATCCGGATGCCGCACAAACCTCTGCGAACCCACCAGATGGGTCAATGCTACCCAAGACTTGCGCGCCTGGGCCTGTATATAAGCTGGATCCGAATTGGGATGCGCCTTGCAGCAATCAAAACTGCTTTGGCGTACCGCTCTACCGCGAGTATTTGACCGACGCGGAAGTTGGCCCAGGAAACCAGCGTCCGCTGACAGCAGCGATGCCATTCATCAGGATGGCGGGATCGGCTATATGTCAGCGCGAGAGCATCACACTTAACCATGGCCACTATTATTTGGATCTCACGGCCAGTTCGGGCACACAATCCCGTTGGCCGGCGAGTGGCGGTCCGGTTGACAAAAACATCTTTGTTGCCGGGCAGAAATATGACTTTTTCGATGTCTTTGCCAAGGCGGATACTGAGCAGACGTTTCAGATGTACGTTGGACCCAGGTTCGATATAGTGAACGGCGTGCAACTGGTTCGGGTCAACATCGTCAACGCACCACTTAAAATCACCCCAGACCCTGTCTATAGTTGCAAAGAAGGCCCCGCGGATGGGACCGCTTGCAAGTTCATGTATAACGCAGCGAATGATACCCTGACGGTGAATCTTAACTTTGGTCCTTATGCTGCTCAATTCACCAGCGCCAGAAACGCCCTCTGCGTGCCAAAGCTTTTCTGTCAACCAACCAGCACCGGTTGCACCGGAATTTCCGGTGGTTTGGGCAATCTAACCGACGCAGAGCGCAACACCACATGCGGCTACGCAGGGAAGGACGTTGACTGTCCGACCGGCGGCTGCGTCGGATTCCGGGTTACGCTTCCGGGAGGATTCGCGGCCATTGATCAGTCGATGCTTAATGAATTGCCCTCTAAACTCGCGATGTGCTACCCGAACGATGCAAATGGAAATAAATTCTGGAACAAGGGGCCGCAGCAGAATCTGGGTACCTGTCCCGGCGCGGCCCCACTCAACCCGCAGGCTTTCTCCTGCAACTTGCCGCCACCCGCGCTGTGATAGGATCGCCGCAATTGCTTGATCGTTGAGCTTCATGCCCCGACCGTTTGGTGGCTATCTTGGCCATGGTTACCGGTGAGCGAATCGTCTGATAATTAGTCCGCCGGACTCTCATTATGTTTTATGCGATACGGTCATATGGATTGCGCGCTGTTAAAAGTTCATTCCATCACGTCCCGCGCGGCTTCGCCCGTGAGGTCGGAACTGCCGAGGCTGGATCGTCGGGCCAGTGATGCCGCGGATAGCGACTTTTCATCTCGGCCTTAACGGCCGTCCACGATCCCTTCCAGAAGCCCGGAAGATCGCGCGTGATCTGAATCGGCCGGTGCGCCGGCGAGAGCAAATACAGTGTGAGCGGCAGCTTACCGTTAGCGATCGAAGGGTGTTGGGTCAGCCCAAACAACTCCTGCACGCGGATGTGCAGGGCGGGGGCGCCTTCCGTCTCGTAGTCAATGGCGTGACGATTTCCTGTGGGCGCCTCAAAATGCGTTGGAGCTTGTTCCTCCAAGCGCCGCTTCAAACTCCATGGCAGCAGGGCGTCGAGCGCGGCGCCGAGGTCGTCGGCGCCGATCTCGGATAGCTTCGTCTTACCAGCGAGGAAAGGGGCGAGCCACTCCGTGGCCGTCTTGGCAAGCGTCTCATCGGTCAGGTCCGGCCATTCGTCCTCTCCGTCCGCGCGCAAGAAACCGACCCGGTC
>CAYTRB010000164.1:0-7010 GCA_964440215.1 uncultured Methylocapsa sp. | reverse complement strand
TTTTGTTTTCGTATAGGCTGAAGAAGGGCGATCCAAAGCCGAAGGAATATTTATTTTTGACTTTTTCATCATTCATTTTTGCATTTCAGCTGCACGATCCGCAGGGCGGCTTTAGAAAAGAAATTCTAGTTTATCTGCTTTTAGGTTGGCTTACGCTCGAGGTTCGTCGGCATGGTGCAGCGACACTATTCAGGCAGGGGGTGACGTCAATCATTATGATGCCCCTGTTGATTCTTACCCATGAGGTGATGGCCATCGCGTTTCCATATGTCCTTTTGCTGTTAATGTGGGGGCAATCGTGCAGTGTGAGGCGCTACATTTTTCGAGCTCTGGCACTCTCAGTGCCAAGTGCGGTCGCCTTGCTTATGGCGTTCCACTGGAAAAGTGCAACCTACGCGGAAGTGGCTTCTATATGCGCCTCATGGGGGGGTATGCACCTGACGGGTGCTTGCATGACGGGGCAATTGCATGGCTGGGCCTTAAAGGCCACGATGGTTTTAACGTAGTTCGAAGCGCTATTGCCTCTCAGCACTATATTGCCGTTTACTCAATAGTTACGGCGCTCTCTCTCGCGTGCTATTGGCCTATTCGCGTCAGAGTGAAGAGCATATTCGCAAGGTCTCCCAACCTCATCCTGCTTGCGACTGCATTGCTGGGGACGGTGGCGTTCTGTTTCGTTGCCATTGATTGGGGTAGATTTATCGAAATAAACTTAGTCGCAATTTACACAATCTCTTTTCTTGGGTTAACCGACACAAAGGCGCGGCAAAATTACGTTCGAGCGCCTCGGTGGGCTGTGGCGGCGTTGCTTGTTTTTAATCAGTTGTGGCACATTCCACATGCTGGCTTGAGTTTTTTTCTTGGCTACACTATTTCTCGAAAGATACTTCATTTGTTTTGATGCGCGTCGTTTTGCCGTGAATGACAGAATGTGCGTGCAAGCA
Organism: uncultured Methylocapsa sp.; assembly: GCA_964440215.1. GTDB lineage: Bacteria > Pseudomonadota > Alphaproteobacteria > Rhizobiales > Beijerinckiaceae > Methylocapsa. The sequence goes on along the minus strand of CAYTRB010000164.1, from coordinate 6,066 downwards.
TGACACTCCCTGCGGCGACCCCGCGCAAGGCGTCGAGCGTTAGGAAATGGTTTTGCTTCGTCATGGCGTTCGCCCCAATCTGTCTGAAAGGGTCCGGCAGACCTCGAGCATGTTCCGAAACAGTTGACGGACTTTTTCGATGAGAACAGGCTCTAACTTATTGAATCTGAGCGATTCCTTTTCGACTGGATGTTTCCATCCGTAGGGCAAGCGCGCGAGGTTGCTAAAAGGTTGCCTCGTCGCTGTGTCGAATTGAGGACAGCGGCCGGCAACCATTCCCTAAAGCTTTCGCAGCTCCACTTCCTCGATGATGTGATTTGGCCCTTTGGTCAGCACGAGGCTTGCGCGGGGCATGGTGGGGAGAATGTTTTCCCGCAGATTGCGCAGGTTGATTTTTGTCCAAATGTCGCACGCGGTTGTCTCCGCCGCCGCATCGTCAAGGCTCGCGTATTTTTTAAAATACGACAAAGGATCGCGAAAAGCGGTGTCGCGCAGCCGCATGAAACGGGACACGAACCATCGTTCGAGGTCGTCTTCCGCGGCGTGCAGATAGACCGAAAAGTCGAAAAAATCGGAGACGAAGGGAATGGCGCGTCCATCCTTGGCCCCGCGATTGGCCAGGAGCACATTCAGGCCCTCAAGGATGAGGATGTCCGGGCGATCAATGGTGATGCTTTCGCCCGGAACAATGTCGTAAGTCACATGTGAATAGACCGGTGCCAGCACATGCCGCTTGCCGGCCTTCACATCGGACACAAAGGAGAGCAGCTTGGTGCTGTCGTAGCTTTCCGGGAAGCCCTTTCTCTCCAAAATTCCTTCGCTTTCGAGGACCGCGTTCGGATACAGAAACCCGTCCGTGGTGACGAGTTCGACCTTCGGCGTATTCGGCCAGCGCGACAACAGCGCCTGCATGACGCGCGAAAGGGTCGATTTGCCGGCCGCGACCGAGCCGGCGACGCCGATGATATAGGGGACCTTGCCGCCCTCGGCACCGAGAAAGCGCTGGGTTGCCTTATAGAGGCCTTGCGTCGCTGCGACATAAAGCGCGAGCAGGCGCGACAGTGGCAGATAGATCGCGACGACTTCCTCAAGCGAGATCGGATCGTTGAGAGACCGTAGCCGCGAGAGGTCTTCCATCGAAAGGGTGAGGGGCGTGTCGGCGCGTAAGGCCGCCCATTCGCTCCGTGTGAAACGATGGTAAGGCGACAGTGGGGGCGAAGCCGCGCGTGCGTCCATCTAATCCTCGGCCGGAGAGGCATCGGCCAGGCGGGCGGCCTTTTCCGCATGGCCTGACCGGCCGGTGCGATGTTCGAGCTCGGCGCAAACATCGCTCAGCGATAAGCCCCTTTGATGCAAGACGACAAGCAGATGATAAAGCAGATCCGCACTTTCGCGGGTGAGGGCTTGGGCGTCGCCTTCAATTGCGGCGATCACGACTTCAACCGCTTCCTCGCCGAGTTTCTTGGCGGCACGGGCCGGACCGGCTTCAAGCAACGACTTCGTGTAGGAGGCGGAGGCGCTCGCATCGGCCCGCGCGGCAATGATCGCGGCAAGATCATCGAGGGTGAAGCTTGTCATGACACCCGCCCCATGCTGGCCGGAATGCTTTCTGGGCGCGCCCTAGTGGCAGGCGGGATGGGGCTTGCGTCGCGCCGCACCGGCAAGCCCGCGCGGGCCATATGCTCCTTGGCTTCAGCGATGGTGAATTCGCCGAAGTGAAAGATCGAGGCGGCGAGCACCGCGCTGGCGCCGCCGTCGCGAATGCCTTCGACGAGGTGATCGAGCGTGCCGACGCCGCCCGAAGCGATGACCGGCACTGGAACCAGGCTGGTGACGGCGCGGGTGAGCGCGAGATCGAAGCCGCTTTTGGTGCCGTCGCGGTCCATCGACGTCAACAGAATTTCGCCGGCGCCGAGCGCCGCCACCTCTTGTGCATAGGAAAGCGCGTCGAGGCCGGTCGGCTTGCGCCCGCCATGCGTGAAAATTTCCCATTTTCCCGGCGCCGTTTGTTTCGCATCGATGGCCACGACAACACATTGGCTGCCGAATTTCCGGGCCGCGTCGCGGACGATCTCGCGATTGGCGACGGCGGCGGTCATGATCGACACTTTGTCGGCGCCGGCGAGGAGCAGGGCCCTGATGTCATCGAGCGTGCGGACTCCGCCGCCAACCGTGAGCGGCATGAAGCAGGCTTCGGCGGTGCGCTGGACGACATCGAGCATGATCGCGCGGTCCTCGTGGCTCGCCGTGATATCGAGGAAGCACAGCTCGTCGGCGCCCGCCGCGTCATAAGCGATGGCGCTTTGGACCGGATCGCCGGCATCGCGAAGATCGACAAAATGCACGCCCTTGACGACGCGGCCATCCTTCACGTCGAGGCAGGGAATGACGCGGGCTTTAAGCATTGGTCCGGCTCCCAGCGGCGAAGAGTGCTCTCATGCCGGTGCTTTCGCGCGCCCGATCAGAGCAAGCGCTTCCGCCGGGTCGAGCCGCCCGTCATATAGCGCCCGGCCCACGATCGCGCCTGCAAGTTGCGCGCAGTCCGGCATCAACAAACGTTCCACATCGGCGAGCGAGGCAAACCCGCCCGAGGCGATCACAGGAATGCTCAGCTCCCTCGCAAGCGCCATGGTCGCCTCGATGTTGAGACCTTTGAGGACGCCGTCGCGGTCAATGTCGGTATAGACGATCGCGGCGACGCCCGCATCCTCGAATCGTTTGCCGAGTTCGGCGGCGGGGAGTTCCGCGCTTTTGGCCCAGCCTTCGACAGCGACCTTGCCGTCGCGCGCATCGATTCCAACCGCGATACGGCCGGGATAAAGCCGCGCCGCCCGCCGGACGAGATCCGGATCACGGACCGCCGCCGTACCGATGATCACCCGCGCAACGCCTTGGCCGAGCCAGGCTTCGATGGCACCGATGTCCCTGATGCCGCCGCCGAGCTGGAGCGGAATATTGATCGACGCGAGAATGGCCCCGATCGCGGGCGTGTTCATCGAGCGGCCCGCGAAGGCGCCGTCGAGATCAACGACATGCAGATATTCGAAGCCTTGACTCTCAAAGGCGCGCGCTTGCGCGGCCGGATCGGCGTTGAAAATCGTGGCTCTGGCCATGTCGCCTTGCTGGAGGCGCACGCACTGGCCCTGTTTGAGATCGATCGCCGGAAAAAGAATCATGGCTTCCACTTCAGGAAATTGGCGATCAGCGTAAGACCGAGCGACTGACTTTTTTCCGGATGGAACTGAGTCCCGGCGATGTTGCCGCGCGCGATCAGCGCGGCGATGGGACCGCCGTAATCGGTGACCGCCACGATGCAATCCTCTTGCACCGGCTTGAACGCATAGGAATGCACGAAATAGGCGTGCAAGCCCTGCTCGCCGGTCGGCACGCCGGCAAGCAGCGGATGCTCGCCCGCCGCGTCGAGCGTGTTCCAGCCCATATGCGGGATGCGCAAGTGGCTGCCTTGCGGGTCGATGGCCCCGACGTCGCCGCCGATCCAGCCGAGCCCCGGCGTGATTTCATGTTCAAGCCCCCGCGTCGCCAGCAATTGCATGCCGACGCAAATCCCCAGAAACGGCCGCGCTTTTTCCTGCGCGGCCCCGGTCATGGCGGCGACCATGCCGGGCACGGACTCAAGTCCGCGGCGGCAGTCGGCGAAAGCGCCGACGCCCGGCAAAACAATGCGATCGGCGCGAAAAACCTCGTCCGGGTCGCGGGTGACACGGATTGTTCCCGAAATCCCTGCCTCGCGCGCGGCGCGCTCGAAAGCCTTGTGGGCCGAGTGCAGATTGCCCGAGCCGTAATCGACGATCGCGACATTCACCGAGGCGTTCCTCAAGCTCTTGTGCCGCCTTACGCCCCGGACTCGCTATCGCGTGTAGCGTCCGGCGCGTCAAAGCGGTGGTAGAAAGCGGCTTCCGCCTGGTCGAGTGCCGGAGCCGCGACGATTTCGACGAGACGATACCCTTGGTTCGCAAGCTTTGCCTCGCGCAGCCGGTTGGCTTCGAGACCAAGCAGGATCTGCAAAGCCAAACCTATGGGGAAGAGTGCCCAGAACGAAATAAGAGTGCGCGTTGTCAAAATCAAAATGAGATAAGCTGCTACCCAGACCAGGAGAGCCACCCAAAGCCGGTGCCGTACCAGCCAAAGGGGTCCAAAAAAGAACGCCTTCCAGTTAAAAGCCTGGTGCACGAAGGCTGCCTCGGCAACGGATTGGACTCCGCTGCCGCGCAGATGAACCGAATAGAGGGCCATGGGTGAGGCTCCTTTTTGAGATTATACTCTCGCCGGCATCATTTAGCAGCTAATCTTCAGCAGGAAAGCAGTCCCTTGGTGGAAGGGATCGTGCCCTTTTGGCGCGAATCGAGCGCTATCGCCGCACGCAAGGCGCGGGCCAAGCCCTTGAACGAGGATTCCGCGATGTGATGCGCATTCTCGCCATAGAGCGTTTCGACGTGAATATTCATCGCGGCATGGGTCGTAAACGCCTGGAAAAACTCGCGCACGAGTTCGGTATCGAAGGCGCCGATTTTGCCTTGCGCGAATTTTGTCCTGAAAACAAGATAAGGCCGGCCGGAAACATCCACCGCGACTCGCGTCAGAGTCTCGTCCATCGGCAGGAGCACATCCGCGAACCTTGTGATGCCCGCCAAATCGCCCAAGGCCTGGCGGATTGCTTGACCGAGAGCTATGCCGGTATCCTCGACGGTATGATGCTGGTCGATATGAAGGTCGCCCGAAGCGCGGATCTCGATATCGATCAAGGAGTGGCGGGCGAGCTGCTCCAGCATATGGTCGAAAAAGCCGATGCCGGTCGCGATTTTGGCAAGGCCCGTGCCGTCGAGAGCGACGCTGACCGCAAGATCGGTTTCCTTGGTTTTTCGGGTGATGGCGCCGGTGCGCATGGATGGCTCGGAAAGTGAGACGGTTTCTTGAGCAGCGTCAAGGCAACCGGCGGTTTTATTGGATCGCGGACTGCTCTAGCAACTTGCCGCGCCCTTGGCTACCCTCGCGGTTTCCCGGGTTTTTGCCAGGTGCTTACGCTAGGTTTGCGCCGGTTTGAAATTTGAGCGGCGAGTCAACAGCATAGTGTGGGCCATATTGTGCCAGGAGCGGAAGTGACACCATCGGGCGCAGCCGATAATCCTTTCCTCATGACCGGACTCACAATTCGCGCCGCGATCCCGGCTGACGCGCCGGCGCTGAGCGGCCTCATCCAGCGCGCCGTCCGCACGACAAACGCGCCTGACTACACGTCTGAGATTATCGATCTGATCTGCGCCAATTTTACGCCGGAGCGGGTCATTCAAAAGATGGCGGAGCGAGAGGTGTTCGCTGGTGTCTGTGACAACGCAATAGCCGGAACTGTCAGCCTCGGCGGCGGCAAGTTGCATTCCCTGTTCGTTGACCCTCATATCCAGCGCCGAGGCATTGGCGTGCGTCTTGTCGATCACCTTGAGAAGCACGCAGCCGCCAACGGGCACAGGGAGCTGTGGCTGTCCTCTTCGATCACGGCACGCCGGTTCTACGAGCGGCTCGGTTATCAACTGCACAAGTTCGAGGAGCGCAGGGACGGATCCACCTTCTTGATGAGCAAAACAATTGAATGATGGTAGCTGCATTGGTTCATGAAAGCCGCCCGAAACGGAGCTAGTCTCGCCGGATTCCGGGAAGGAATGGGCCGTGTTGAAATTTGAGCAGCGCATCCATTTGTGAAATGCTGTCCGGATTGTGCCAACAGCGGACTGCACGGGCTGGACGGCCAAGGCGCTTACAGGGCGCGAGCACCAGAGTTCTTGCTCCCAAACGGGGGCAAATTATGCTAAGCATCCGGTAGGGCTCAGGGTCAAGGGCCTATCGGCCCAAAGGGAGGGACCAAATGCGTTACGTTCTTGCTGCGATCTTCGTTTGTGCGGTCGGTATGCCCGCGGCATCCGCTCTGCCAACGGTCAGACCCAATTCGCTTCCGGTGTTGAAAGCGAACCCAATAGTGCAGGTCGTGAAGCACAGCCGCCCGCGCGCTCATCGTCACAGCCGCAGCGGCGGAGGCGGAGGCGGAGGCGGAGG
>CAYTRB010000163.1:0-7028 GCA_964440215.1 uncultured Methylocapsa sp. | reverse complement strand
TGGCTTATGACGAGCAAAAGTCGCATCAGCCGCGCGAGCAGCATGGCTATGCACGGTTCTACTTCACCGAGATGTTTACCCAGCTTGGCGGCTCGCTGGGGCACATCTTTAAGGTGGAACAGGGCGACATCGATATGCGGGACGTGGTTCTGAACCGCCGCATTTTGGTTGTGTCCTTGCCGGCGCTCGAGAATTCGTCAGACAGTTTGGCGGGGCTTGGGAAGATTGTGGTGGCGTCTTTGCGCGGAATGATGGCGCAGATGCTTCATGCGGAGCCCGAAAGTCTCGACCCTGCCGCGCCGTTCCAGGTGGTGTTCGACGAGCTTGCTTATTATGCGACGGGCGACCTCGACCGGATGCTGGCTCAAGGCCGCAGCTTGAACATCATGTTCTGGCTGGCCTTTCAGGAAATCTCCGGGATCGTGGCACGGCTTGGCGAGAAGACACAAACACTTCTTGGCAATGCGAATTTGACCGTTGCGATGCGTCAGCAGGATGCCAATCGAACGCGAGAATGGATTGAACAGACCGCGGGGCAGACCTTGGTGGCGCAGGCTTCGAGCTATCGAGGCGGGGATATGCAGTTTCACGATTCCCGGCATGCGGATGTGCGGCAGGTTGCGCGTGTCGATTGGGGGGATCTGCAACGGCTGATCGAGGGCGAGGCGATTATTCTTTTCGCGGGGCGCCGGATCTACGCGAAGCTCTTTTACGCCAAGATTGGAAAAGGAGGGCCCATCCGCCTAAAGAGGCCGCTGTGCCTTGCGGCGCCCGATGCACGGGAGGTGGTGTCGCGGCAGGCGCGGCTTACGGCGATTGGCGAAGGGATCGAAAAGGGCATGGTCGTGGCTGCCAGCCATGAGCGGGCGCCGGAGACGGTGGAAGCCATGCTCAAAGGGTTCATGGAAGCGCACGCGCGGGGTGGCAATGGCGAGGCCTGTGTGGCGGCTGCCGTCGAGGCGGGCGGGCGCCACGCCATTGATAGCTTCGGAGGAGCCGCAATCCAGACGCCCGTCACCGCGATGATGGAGCAGGCAACCAAGGCGCCCGTTGATCCGATCAAAGAAGCAGGGCTGCCGACCCGCGCCGTCGAAGCGGGGGTGATGCGGCTCATTGTTGGGCTTGAGGAGGCTGTGGGGGCGACAGGGTTCGAGGCGAAGCAGCGGGCATTTGAGTTTTTGAAGGTGATGGAAAAGGCGACCGAAAGGGTTGCGAAGAAAGGGGCGTCACCGCAAGACGGGAAGAATGAGTCGAAGCTGCTGTCGGCGCGGGAATTCTACGAAGTGGTCGAAAGAGTGAGGGAATTGATTACGCCGGACACGGGTATCGCTGTTCCTGTGCCGGAATTGGCACAAACCGCAGGGATGGCCCCATGACCAGGCGCCCCAACATGATTGTCAGGATGGTGCGAGGCAACCGGCGAGGCGGGGAGATAGCTTCTTGAGGGGAGCTTTGGATCTCGTGAACGGGGCTGAGAATTGGGTGTGGTGGCCAGGGCTCTTCCTGGCCGCTATCGGTGTTCTGTTTGTACTAAGCCGCGCCGGGATATTGTCCGGCCGCCCGGCACAGGCGCCTTACCGGATGGGGCGCTTTTTGAGCCCCAACGAAAAATGCTTCCTCGCCGCTTTGGATGCGGCGTTGGGGAGCGGCTATCGCGTCTTCGCGCAAGTGCGCCTCGCTGATCTCGTTATTGTTGAAGAGAAATACAGCGAGGCGCGGCGGCGTGCTGCCCTTAACCGGGTTTTTGCCAAAAGCATCGATATTCTTATCTGCCGGTCGAGGTCGTTCGAGCCGGTCGCGGCGATCGAAGTTGATGATAGGACGCATTTACTTCCCGCGCGGCGCGAGCGCGACGCGCTGGTGGACGTCGTATTTCGAGAAATTGGGTTACCGCTGCTGCGTGTCAGGGCGCAACGCACCTATTCAGCGGAGAGTATAGGCGCGATTCTCGCGGAGGCTGGAATCATCGAGGCGACACTCAAGCCGGCATTCAGCCCATGGAGGTAACGTTGAGATATACAATGTTTGGCATAGCCGCTGCTCTTCTGGCGGCGGCTGTTGCCGGCGGCGATGGGCCGGCGTTGATACGTGCCATCGTGCACGGGCTTGGTTGGGGCATCGGCCGGGAAGTCGCACATGAGGTGCTGCGGCACGCGTTGCGTTGAAAGGGAGGCAAGGATGGTTGATGAGGACAGAGAAACGATTGAGACATCGTTGGGACAGATCTGGCTCAAACATTACGACAATGGAGATATGCGGGTGTGGTGGCCGTGGAAAGCAAGAGCCGGCGAATTGGCAATGACGGTTCTTGAGGGCAAGGCGCGCTGGGACCCGGACACGAAAGGCTGGTACGTCAACGCTAAGCGGAAAGATGAGATTTATAGTTTGCTTTGTGATTTGTGAGTCTCGATACGTCTGGCGATCCGCTGAGATAAAATGTTTACGACGGGGACCTATAAGCAAGTGAAGATTCCATCGCTTACGATCATTTCAACAGTTCTAGCCGGGACGCTGATTAGCGGCGGCGGCGCGGGCCTCTCGAAGGAAGCTGCTGCTTTGCAGACATCTGTCGAAATACATTATGCCCCGGCCGAGAACCTGGAGACGATCGACGCCGCCCTGATCGACTCGGCGCAGCATGAGATCGATCTCGCGGGCTATGTGCTGACGGACTGGAAACTGATTGCGGCACTCACGCGGGCGGCCGATCGGGGTGTCGCGATCAACATCTATCTCGATGGTGGCATGATCTCAGAAGATACACCGTCACAGCCTCTCAAAGATCTTGCCGTGACTCCGGACGTGGCCATCAAAATCAAGCCAAAAGGGGCGCCGCTGATGCATCTCAAATCGTTCGAGATTGATGGCACATTGCTGCGCACCGGCTCGGCGAATTTCTCGGCAAGCGGTGAAAAGCGGCAGGACAACGATCTTGTCATTGTGAAAAGCTCCGCGGCCGCTGCCGATTTCAAGCGCACGTTTGAGATCATTTGGACGCAAGGCGAAGCGTTGAGATGATCGGGATGGGTTTTGCGCAGATGCTTGGGAGTCTTTGCTTCGGGGCGGCCGTCGTTTTTGGCATTCAGGAGAGTTATTTAATGACGATGGCGTGGGTTAATGGCGCGGAGAGAGAGAAAAAGACGGGGACGGTCGCTAAGTTGCGTTGCCCACGGCAACATATCATGGCCATGGCCTGAGAGGCTGTTGGCTAACGAGTCCAGGACTGTTACGTTAGCGATGACTGTTCTGGCTGAATGGCGCACGGGAATTGGGAGACGAAAGGCTGACATACTGCCCCTAAGCGGGAAGAGGCAATGTATTCGTTGCTGTGCGTGTTTCGTTGGGATGGGTGTTGAAGCTATTGCGGATGAGTCGTGAGATATGCCTGATACATTGTATTTCGCAGATATCTTATTCTGGTTTATCGTGAAAAGACTCGTGGATCGCGCGCCTGTGTGGCGGTCAAGTGCGTTACATCCTCTATTGGAGGCTCTTTGGTTTATGATTTTCATGTGGATTGGGATTGCTGTTGGTTTGCAGATCCCGGTCTTTATTGCGAAGTTTTGTTCCCCTGACACTTTTGGCGTAGGCAAGCCCTATTTGGACGTCCTTGGCAGACTAGCGCAGGTGATTGGTGTTGTGTGCGGCGGCTATGCCGGGCTTAGAGGAATTATGGTGTGGGGCAGGGTTTTTGTGGCTGGCGGTCTGTTGTATTTGCTCTGTAAGGTTGCCCGGTATGTGTTATATGGCTGACCGTCAGTGACGGAGGGGTTTTGCGCCGTTACCGCTGCCAGGGCCCAATGCCATTCCATGCCTCATTGAGATAAGCTGTCACGGTCGCTGCGATGTAGGATGACGTGAGGTAACGGGCGTCGTTGGTGAAGCGATAGTAGGCGTACTGCATCTCATCGAGGGACGCCGGTTGCATTTGCTCGGCGAAGATTCGTAAAGTCGAGCTCGCACGTGAAATCTGCGTTTCGTAGGGCGCCAGCGCGGTCTTGTATTCTTCGTAGGTGGACGGTTGCGGGTCCGGCTCGATCGAGATCAGATAAGCGAGCGCGGCATGGACGTCCTCTTCGTCAGGGAAGCCGCCACTTGCATCAATATATTCCGGTATCATTTTCCGCTCCTACGGTTGTGAAGGCGTTAAACTGTGTTGGTCGTTGCCGCCATCGAGGGAAGCTAGAAACGCGGGGAAGGGCTTGAGGATGGAGCCGGTTCTTCCCGCGGAGATGGCTGCGGGGCAGCGGTGGCGCGGGCGCGTTTAGAGTTGATATAGGTTTGAAGGGCAATAAGCGCGTCACGGAGCAATACGCTGTTTTGGCGGATGGCGTCTGAAAGCTCTGAGAGACGGCCGGAAAGCCGTGCGGAGAGGGTCTTATCGTGAGCGCGGTCGCGCGCGGTTCGCCCGACGTCTCGACCGGCCTCTTGCCAGCTATGCAAGGCGTGGCTTTGCCGGAGAAACGAGTCGGCCGCCTTATGGCTCCTTGTCCCGGCGGCTTTGGCGAGATCGATGGCAAGCCCTTTATAGGGTTTATGGGCCATATCCTCGGCGATCCGCTTCCAAAGATCGTCGCGGGTGATCTCTCGTCTGTCGCCGAGGGGGCGCCGTTGCTTTTCAACTTCCCGGACGGCCGCCTCCGAAACCATAGTCCATGTCGTGCCTCTCGCGCGGCTTTCAGCAACATAGGCTTTGAAGCCGGTGATGTTGGTGCTGCCTCTTGGCAGGGCATTGATATGCTCGTCTGAAGTAATGCCCTGGGCGGAATCGATCGTTAGCGCATGCCCGAAGCCAAGGAGGAGGCGGCCTGACCTCCGGTCCATGAGACGCTGCCATTCGACCTCGCCGGTCCGGCCCTTGGCGTCCTTGAGATAGATGTGGGTATCGGTCTTGCGGACGACCTCGACGACATCGCCATTGTGGCCGATGGCGTCGTATTTATTGCCAATTTTAGCCCAGGCGAGCTTGTAGAGCCGGACGCGGTCGCCGGTTGCGATGGGAAGATTGAAGAGGGTGTCTTTGCCGTCACTCCGCGGAGTGATCGCTTGGTAAACGGCTTCATCGGTGCCGATCTCCCCGCGGCTTGTGAGCCTAGCGCGGACGGCCCGGCTGATTTCGGCGGCGTCTTCATTCGTGGGCACCGAAATCGTGATGGTCTTGCATGGGTCGGCCGCGCGGAGCGCGTCGCGCCGGGAAAGATAGAGGCTGGCAATTGCTTCCACGACCTGGTCATAATCGCCGCCAACGAGTTTTGCGGTGCCGTCGTCGCGTTTCATATCGAGTGCCTTGGCGGCTTCCTCTTTTCGGAAGAGACTGGCGATCTTTCGGTCGCGGGCGGTGATCTGGCGCACGGTTGTGAGGATTTCGGGGCGCGCGGCCCGGGGCAGTGCGCGGCGCATAAGCTCGATTGTGTCGCCGGCTTCGATAGCCTGGGCTTGTTCCCGATCCCCGAGAGCGACGATGGTCATTCCGGTTTTTTCCTGCAGCCGGAAAATATCCAGCATGGATTTGACGCCGATCTGGCTTACCTCGTCGATCACGAGGATGGTGTTTGGGTTGGCTTTGATGTCGCCGGCGGCGATGGATTTGAGGAAGGGATCGAGGGCGACGGTCTTGTCTATACCGGCGTCCTGGAGCGCTCTGGCTTGCTTCCATGCAGTGCTGATGCCGAAGATGTTACGCCCGCCCGGGCTCGCCCGCCGGTCGCCCTTCCAGGCGGCGACGAGGGGGCGTAGCAGTGTCGTTTTCCCGGAGCCGGCGGCGCCAGTGAGCAGGGTAGAGGTGCCTCCTTGCCCGAGGGCCCGGGTCGCGGCGATTTGGCTGGCTCCATGTTCTGAATCGAAATGCAAGCCGGATGCGGCGATCGCGGCGTCGACCTCTGCTTTGGTGAGAGTGGCGGTTTTGCTGGCGGCGGCGCGCTGAATGTGCGCGATAAGCTCCTGCTCCATTTTGAGATGGGCGCTGGTGGTGACCCGGAGGACCATCTCGGTGTCCTTGCGGTTGCCCGATTTCTTGGTCAAGGCTTTGATGAGAGAGGCGTGGCCGCCATCGATGACGAGTCCGCGATCTTCAAGGATATCGACGACGCGGTCGATGTCCTGAGGGCTTGTGGCTCCGGTTCCGATCAGGCCGCGCGCGGCATAGGTGCGCAGCCTATCGTGATCGATGACGCCGGCTGTGTGGAATTCTTCGGCGAGACGGCTGGCAGCGAAGGTGTAGGCGCGTTCGAAGCGCTGTTCATCCGGGAGGGGAGCAGGGAATTGTTCCTCGAAGACGGTTTTGTGCTCCCACCCGATGGCCTCGGCCTGAGTGCGCCAGAGTTCGCGGTCGCTTTTCGTGTCATGTTTGGAGAGGCGGGCAGCGCTGGCCGCGCCGGCGATCGTTTTGAGTTTGTCATCGGCTGAAAGATCGTTCCAATCGAGGCCTTGGCGGCGTGTGTCGGCGCGGGCCGCGCGGAGAATTTGCTGACGGCTTTTGCTGAATGTTTCGGTGGCGGTCTGCGGTATCGCAGGGATGACCGCGGCTTCATGTTTTTCGTCGTAGGCGACGCGGATTCCGAGCTTGCGCAGTTCTTCGGCGAGGCGTGCCTGGCCATAGGCGCCGAATTCATGGACGCGGGAACGCAACCGTTTGGTGTCGAGAGAACCGGCGCGGCCGTCCTCGGTGAGGACAAGATTGAAGAGGGTGTTGTGGATGTGGTCCTGCGGGTCGCCGGGGACCGGGGCCTCGTGGAGTGTTGTCTCGCCGTATCGCCCATCCTTAATGGGCAACGTCGGGCGCGCGTCATAATGACTGTAGCTGACCCAGCCGGTCTCGCCCGGGTCGGCACCTCCCAGCCCGGCCTTTCCCTTGCGCGCCCAGCCAATTTCCTGGGCGATATAGCGCATGGCGTCGTCATTGGCGCGCGAGATCGCGGCGCGGATCGCCGCGGTTTCGGCGGGGCTTTTGGCAAATTCGGCGGCAAGGGTCACGGATTTGTGCGGGGAGAAAGTAAAATCATAGGCGCTAATCTCTCGCTTATTGCCTG
>CAYTRB010000162.1:0-7057 GCA_964440215.1 uncultured Methylocapsa sp. | reverse complement strand
ACGCGGGCCACGTCGGACGGGTGCGAACGGGCCAAATAGGAATTTGGACGTTTCGCCGGATTGAGGCGTATGAACGTACCGGCGTCGACCATCGTCTGGCACAACCGGTCGTACTCCTCCTGGCTTCCATCAACCCAGACGACCTTATCGGGCTTGCACAGCGCCGCCATTTCTCCAACCCAGGTGCGGAGCTTGCCGTTGGTTGTCGGACTGTTCAGGTCAGCACCCATTAACTTTACCTCCCGAGGTTTCATGCGATACACATTCGCGGCTTAATGCAATCGGACATCGTCTTACGTCGACAGGACTGATGCACGTTGCTTTTTTATTAGCAGCTCACCAAACCCACTCGAAGTACAAGGATTTTTTTCCGCTTGCAAGCCGATCGCTTGGATCGACCTCAAAAGGATCATAGTCTCTGAATTCAAAACGCAGCCGTACTCTGGGCGCAGGCAGGCCTTCGATGCGGCGCGCTGCTTCTAACAACGGGGCGATCGCCAAAAGTCCTCCGGGATGCGGATGGCGTGCGGGAAGACAAACCAGGCGGTGCGATCGCCGCTGGAGCCCCTCGGGATCTATTCCCGTGGCGAGCCAAGGCCTCCGCTTGGCCCTCGGCCAGCCGCTAAACGGCGGCTTGATGACGCGTATTCCCTTGCGAAAGCACTTCGGCCTCCGCCGCGACTAAGGCCTCGGCGCCAGCAAGCGAAACAGTGCGTGACTCGGAGCCTGTTCGGGTCGAAAACGCCGTGCAACTTTATCGAACCATGCTCTAGCGAAGGTGTTCCGGGATCTGAGGGTTACTGGCGGGATTCGTGTCGTGCTTCGACAAGCGTGTGATCAAGGCGCCGCCTACGAGGGGCTGCAAGTCTGCTTCGAGCGCGTCTGCAAACTCCTTCGCATAGACTTCATTGCCATTGACATGGAGGGTAAAGGATTTGATGTGTTTTTCCTTCTTCGCGGGATCCTCGATTGTCACCTTGGTCCATTTATAAAGTGGAAAATGTTCAGGACCATGCTTTTCGGCTTCGGCAACATATGCCGCGAAGGCATCATATTGATTTTTCAGTGTCGCGTGATGCTTCGTCAGGATGTCGGTGAGCGGTTTGATTGCCGGACTGCCGGGATCGCTCCGTGCCACTTCCGCGAACGCATCAGCCAGATTAATCCGTACTTGATACTCCCATTGGCCGCTCATGGTTGATCTCCTTTGGCTGTCATGGTGATTCTGGCTCGCGCCCTCTAGACAATGATCGCTTAAAGCTATTGCCCCGAACACGCCGGTAACTTCCAATCGGCAAGTCCGTTCGCTTGCTATCACCCGCGACGAGTCATAATAGTCAAGTATTCCCTTCGACTGCACACAGCAGATATAATTATCGAGATTGGTGATTATGCCATCAATTGGCAAGATGTAGATTTTTATTCTATAAACCAGACTGTTGACGCTTATTTGTTCTATTGGACACCAGCATTCAAGCCAATATTCCCGAGACAAGTCAGCGCCACGCGCCACCGCCACCCCAACCGGCAGGCATCAAAGGCCTCAATCATTTGATCTATTTGGTGCGCCACGGCCGCCCCGCTGCCTTAAGCTTCCGGCCCAGCGAAGCCCTCGGCCGTGCCGGCCGTGACCCCTCACTTCATGCCGGAGCGCGGATTATAGGGTTTTTGGGTCTCCCATTTGCGCATGAGGCTGACAAGTTCGGCATCCGTCTCATCGGGGAGCACGATTTTCAAACTGACTAGCAGATCACCGGCGGAACCTTGCGGGTTCGGCAAGCCCTTGCCGCGAAGACGCAAGGTACGGCCGCCATTCGATCCGGGAGGAACCGTAAGCTCAACAGCGCCGTCGAGGGTCGGCGCATTGACCTTGGCGCCAAGGACCGCTTCATAAAGCGTCACCGGCAACTCAAGCCGCAGATCGTTGCCCTCGACCCGGAAATAGGGATGTTTGGCGATTTGCACGGTCACCATGGCATCGCCGGGTTCGCCCCCCAAGGGACTGGCCTGACCCTGCCGCTTCAGGCGGATTTGCTTGCCATCTTCGATTCCGGACGGGATCGTGACGTCCAAGGTGCGGCCGGTCGGTAAAGTGACGCGCGCGGTGGTCCCTTTGACCGCCTCGCCGAGGCTTATTGTGACGCTCGCACCAATATCCTCGCCGCGCGTCGGCGGCGCGCCGGGGCCATGCCCACCGCGCCGGCGTCCGCCTGCCGTACCCGCCGCGCTAAACAACTCGGAGAAAATATCGCCCGCGTTCAATCCCTCAGCACCGGGTTGGCCTCCGCCGAAATTGAATTCAAAATGCTGGAACCCCGGCCCGCCTGCTTGGGAGCGGCGGCCAACGCCCGGGCCTTCCGCGCCAAATCCTTCGAAGCCGTGGAAACGCGGCTTGCCTTCGGCATCGATTTCACCGTTGTCGAAAGCGGCGCGCTTTTTCTCGTCGCCCAAAATCTCATAGGCTGAGTTTAGCTCGGCGAATTTCTCCTTCGCCTTCGGATCCTTGCTCTGATCAGGATGATATTTTTTGGCGAGCTTGCGAAAGACCTTCTTGATCTCGGCCAGGTCGGCGGATTTTTGAACGCCCAGGACCACATAAGGATCACGCATTGATCAGCCCATTTTCGCGCGCGCAAGCGGCGCAAGCGCAAGTGTCTGCCCCCAACTTGGGATGGCGGCCCGCCGGCTGCAAGGCTTTTTTGATGGAAACCCATCGCCGCCAGAGAGCCAACCCGCTTCTTAGATCTTTTTCCAGGGTTTTGCTTCGGCGATCGTCCATTCCCCCTGTTTTTCCAAGCAAGCGGTGCCCTGGAGCGACTGTTCGTCGCCTTTGCGGACGAGTTCGGCGAGAAAAACCCGGCAAATCCCGGCATTCAAGGGATAGGCTTTGCCGACTGGCGTAAACGTGCCTTTGTTGCCCGAATCTGGATTATCCCAACCGACAAGCGAACCATTGCCCTGCGGATCGAGGGCGGTCGAAAGCGCCGCCTTGGCGCGGCGCCAATCCTCGGGCTCGAGAAGATCGGCGATCGGCGGCTTCTTCTGGTCCGCGCCCGCCGCATCCTCCTTGGCGCTGATCAGCGGCGAGATCGGAAACGACATGGAACATCCGGCAAGGACCGCCCCTAGGGCGCCTAAGATGCAGGTTTGGACGGTCAGCCGGCCAAACCCCAGAAAAGCGAAGAAACGAAAAATGTTTCGATGCCCGCAAGCCATGCTAAATAGCCTCGCACTTAGCGAATACCGGCGTTCGCGGCGAAAGCTATTCTCTGTCACAGCTAGGCAACTCGTGAATTGGCAACTCGTTAAAACTGTCTCATTTGGAGGTTTACGGTGAACGCGTTAACGAGTCGTGACTTCGCCAAGACGGACGATCCTTTCGTTCTGTTTGAAACTTGGTTTGACGCGGCCAAAAAGAGCGAGCTGGGCGATCCCAATGCAATGGCGCTAGCAACGGTCGATGCCAACGGCCTGCCGAATGTGCGCATGGTCTTGCTCAAGGCCGCCACACCGTCCGGATTTGTCTTCTACAGCAATTCGGAAAGCGCCAAGGGCCAGGAGCTTCACGCAAACATGCAGGCAGCGGCGGTCTTGCACTGGAAATCACTGCGGCGGCAGGTTCGCTTGCGCGGGCCGGTGACACTTGTCGATACCTCCGAGACGGATGCTTATTTCGCCAGCCGTCCCTTGCAGAGCAAGATCGGGGCATGGGCAAGCCAGCAATCGCGGCCGCTTGATAGCCGCTTCGCGCTTGAGACCGCGGCCGCCAAATATGCCGCGAAATTTGGCTTAGCCGGAGTTCCAAGGCCGCCGCATTGGCTTGGCTATAGGATTGCCCCTATTTATCTCGAATTCTGGTCGGAAGGCGCTTTCCGTCTGCACGATCGTATCGTTTTCCGGCGGCAGACGGGAGAGGATGCCTGGCGCAAGGAGCGCCTCTATCCATGACCCCAACCGATTCTGTCGCCGCGCCGGCCCCAGCCTTTACCCGGAATTATCCCGGGCATTCCTGCCTTGGCGTCAGCATCGCCGTCTTCCGGGCGGGCCGGGTTCTCCTTGCCAGGCGCGCCAGACCGCCCTTCATGGGCGCTTTTTCGCTGCCCGGCGGTCTCGTCGAGGCTGGTGAGACCTTGGAGCGCGCGGCCTTGCGCGAATTGCGGGAGGAAGTCGCGGTCGAGGCGCGGATCGTCGCCTTTAACCAATATGTTGAATCGATCGATCGCGACGGCTCGGGCAAGATCCGCCATCATTATGTGATCGCCTCCTTCGCGGGCGAGTGGATCGCGGGGGAAGCAACGCCCGGACCCGAAGCAACCGAAACCATCTGGACGCTGCCTTCGAGCCTCAAGGCTCTCGACTGCACACCACACCTCATCGCCGTGGTGGAAGCGGCGGATCAATTGCTGAACGCGCATTTGCGCGCGCGCCATTCTTAAGAGTCAGCCGATGATGGGAACCGACCATTTCGAAGCCACCGGTGAGGTTCTCGATCACGGCGGCTTTGGATTGACTCAATCGAAAGTCATGAAATTGAACGAGTCCAAAAGTCTCGAGCGGGATACGGGCGCAAAACCGGCTCCCGCCTATCCATACACCACTCTAGGCCGCGCCCTTCGCGCCTTTACCGCAGCCGCCTTTTGCCTCGCGGTTTCCACAGCGCCGGGAAAAGCCCAATTCGACTTTCTTTTCGGCAAGCCGCCGCCTGCCGCGCCCCAGCCCGCCGCGCCGGCCGCCCCAAAACCGAAACAAAAAACGGCCAAGCAGACCAAGCCTAAGCCCAAGGCCAAGACCATGAAAGCTACGGCGGGCAAGCCATCGACCGACGCAAAGGCCAACACGCCGGCCCCCGAAACGGAGCCGCCAGCGCCTTATGATCCCGAGCTCCTGCGGCTCGCCGAAATCCTCGGTGCGCTGAGCTATCTCGACGACCTCTGCGCCTCTAATCCTTCCGGTGACTGGCGCGCGAAGATGCAGGCGCTATTGGAAGCCGACGCCAAGACCGCGACACGGAAGGAACGCCTCGCCGGCAGCTATAATCGCGGCTTTCACGACTTTGAAAGGACCTATCATTCTTGCACGCAAAACGCCCAATTGGTGATTAGCCGGTTTCTCGCGGAGGGCGGCAAGATCGCCCACGAGGTGGTCAACCGCTATGGCGCATCATGAGCTTGAGCCAAGCCCGGCAGCCCGTGCATTCGCGCGGACAGCCAGGAAATTTCCGCATAGCGTTCCCGCGGCAACAACGGGTGATGTCAATGACGATCCTGGATCCCGTTGTGAACCTCGGCGAGGACTTTGCCCTCGACCCAGTTAAACCCTTTGTCGGGCGCCGCGCAGACGATCCCCTGCTCGCCGATGAGGCGGTCGCAGAGCATCACGCAAATGTCCTCCAAAGGAGCGCTCGTATCATTCTCCTCGGTCATGCGATCGATCGAGGTTTCTGCTTCCTCCACGCCATCGACAAGATAGATGATGAAGACTTCCTCGTGGCCCGCGATGCCATGTGCGTTAACCCTGAACGTTTCCCCGCGATATTGAAATTCTCGTACCATGTGGTCCGCCGAACTTTTTGTTGTTGGTTAGCGTTACATCCTCGCTGTATTTCAACGAGGATCAAAAACGCGGCGACCCTTGACATGGGCGGAGGTAACGGTCAAGGCACAGCACCGAGACATTATGAAGCGCATGAATTGTTCGCATTCAGATCGCAAAAGGATCGTGCGCCGTACACGGATGCGTGCCCCAAGACTCGTCACAATGAAACGATTATACATTGACCGCATTCGTTGAAATTCCGTTGGTTAAAACCAGCTTCGCTATATACACAAAACTAACTTCGCCCTGTTGCGTGCGGCCCAATTGAAAAATCTCATCACTGACATTTTTGGTCTCAGCGTCGGCCATGCGCAGGACGAGCGGCTCGGCTCCGGCGTCACCGCGCTGATTTTCGACTCTCCGGCCATCGCTTCGATCGCGGTGCATGGCGGTGCCCCGGGGCTCCGCGACACGAGCTTGCTCGATCCCGGAATGACGGTCGAGCGGATCGACGCCTTGGTGCTTTCGGGTGGCTCCGTGTATGGCCTCGACTGCATGGGCGGCACTGTCGCCTTTCTGCGCGAGTGCGGCCGCGGCTTCGCGGTGCGCGACATAAACGTGCCGATCGTGCCGGGCGCCGTCCTTTTCGATCTTTTGAATGGCGGCGACAAAAATTTTGGGCGCGAGCCGGTCTATTGGCACTTGGGCTATCAAGCGGCAGCCTCGGCGGCGGTTGATTTTGCGCTCGGCAGCATGGGCGCGGGTTTTGGCGCCACGACCGAGAATCTTAAGGGAGGTATTGGCTCGGCGAGCGATGTCACCTCCAACGGGTTCCGGGTTGGCGCGCTTGTCGCGGTGAATGCGGTTGGCCGCGCGACCATTGGCGACGGCCCGCATTTCTGGGCCGCCCCTTATGAAAGAAATGGCGAGTTCGGCGGCCTGGGCCTCCCCGTGCCGTGGCCCGCCGATGCGCTCGGCTTTCACATCAAGGGGGATGCCACGGAAAATACCACCATCGCCATCGTCGCCACCGACGCGGCCCTGACCAAAGCGGAGGCCAAGCGCCTTGCAATCATGGCGCATGACGGCATGGCACGCGCGTTGCGCCCCGCCCATGCGCCGATGGATGGCGACACGGTTTTTTCCGCCGCGACCGGCGCCGCGCCGCAAGCCCCAACACTGCGTGACCAGGCCGAGATCGGCCACTGCGCCGCCGATTGCCTGGCCCGCGCCATCGCCCGGGCGGTGTATGAGGCAACGCCCTTGCCCTTTCCGGGTGCGCTGCCAAGCTGGCAAGACCGGCATAAGCAGGTTACGAAATAAAGAAACGGCCGTTCAAAATATTGGAGAGGAACCCCTTGGTCATGATCCCGACCCGCATGGCGCTTGCGGCCGCCATCTCCTTTGGCGCCTTGCTGGCCAATCCCGCCTCGGCCGAAGAGAAAGACAAGCATTGGTCTGCCCCTTGCGGCGGCGCCATTGTCAATCGATCCAGCCTTGAATGCGGGCCTCCTGCATGGCA
>CAYTRB010000161.1:0-7176 GCA_964440215.1 uncultured Methylocapsa sp. | reverse complement strand
CAGCGAGCCCGTCGATACATTCAAGCCGGACCGGGTGATCGGCCATTACGACGAACTCTGGGGCGCAGTGGAAGCGCTCGGCGTGATATAGCGGGCGGGTCAGGCGCGAACAAAAGTCTAATCGCCTTGACTTGACGCGCTGGCGTTTCATAAAGGGCGGCCCTTTAATCTATAGGGGCGCGTAGCTCAGCGGCAGAGCACTCCCTTCACACGGGAGGGGTCACAGGTTCAATCCCTGTCGCGCCCACCAGCCATCAGTTTTGACTGATTCCCGGCCCCAATAGGACAAAACTGTTTCACGTGAAACATTTTGGTCCGGTTGACGCTTACGCAAACGGACTTGCGCCCGGCGGCGGCGAAGTACGGCCCTTGAATTTGGGGCTAGTAAAGATTCCCGATATGATTAAGCTTTCGCCTACTCATTTTCGTTTTCCGCCCCGCTAAGCATAATGGCAAAACGTTGCAGACATTTTGGATCAGATGATGGGGCAGAATTAAAGGGGGAGAACCCGCAGTTTAGGCCTCGCCTTGTTACTTCTTCCCCTGTACGGTGCCCTTGGTGACTTCCGAGACCGCCGCCGCAAAAAGCTGCTCCATTTGCTTGTGAATCTCCGCATCCGGGATGGCAATTCCCGCACTGTCGAAATCGGCACGAATCGTTTTGAGAATCTGCTCGGCGCTATCTTTCCGGATTTCGGCAACAACGAGGCCGCTTGCATAATCTTCCGCGACTGGCCCAGTTTTACCGAGTTTTTCCGCAGCCCAAAGCCCGAGCAGCTTGTCTCGCCGTACCCTGGCCTTGAATCTCAGCTCTTCATCGTGGGCGTATTTTTCTTCGAAGGCGTGCTCACGCTTGTCGAAAGTCGTCATTAATGCTCCCCACGAAACTGTTGCGCCGCCGCATTTAAGCGGTTGCCTTCATAATAGCAAAATTTTGTTAAAAGATCACGCGTCACAAAGCAACGGTATAGCTCGATTTCTTCCTGTATCCTGTATCGAATCTCTGCTAAGGAGCGATATCCGTTCCAGCATGGAGGGCCAATCCGCTGAAATCCCAATTTGTAGCTTGGCAAATGTAAGCTTGGCAAAGTGTTCACTCAACTCAATGTTTGCTTAGCTTAATGTTTAGCTTGGCATTGTGCAAAATTGCGCTTTCGGATAGGTTGGGGTTGGCGGGCTTATTCCACAATGGGAAATAGCTCGGCCCCCTCGACGCCGCGGCGACAAATAAGCGCAGAGCCTATGCCTTTCGCTACCGTTGATGCCCATCGTGATGGTGCGTCAGGGTACCGAACCTAGGACGTTCACAGGAGCCACGGCCGCCCATGGATCACCTCAAGCCACGGTTAATCCCAATGAATCGCCGCCGGCGCATTTACGAAGGCAAGGCAAAGGTTCTCTACGAGGGCCCCGAGCCGGGTACACTGATCCAGCACTTCAAGGATGACGCAACGGCTTTTAACGCCAAGAAGCACGAGGTAATCGACGGAAAAGGGGTGCTCAACAACCGTATCTCGGAATTCGTCTTCCAAAACCTCAACGATATCGGCGTGCCGACGCATTTCATCCGCCGGCTCAATATGCGCGAGCAATTGATTCGGGAAGTGGAAATCGTTCCTCTCGAAGTGGTTGTCCGCAATGTCGCGGCGGGTTCGCTGTCGACCCGCCTCGGAATCGAGGAAGGCACCCAATTGCCGCGCTCGATCATCGAATTCTACTATAAGAACGACGAGCTCAACGACCCGATGGTCTCGGAAGAGCATATTACGGCGTTCGGCTGGGCCACGCCTCAGGAAATCGACGACATCATGTCGCTCGCGATCCGGGTCAATGATTTCCTGTCGGGGCTTTTCCTCGGCGTTGGCATCAGGCTTGTCGATTTCAAGATGGAATGCGGCAGGCTTTGGGAAGGCGATATGATGCGGATCGTCGTCGCCGACGAGATTTCCCCGGATTCCTGCCGCCTATGGGACATCAAATCGAATGACAAGCTCGACAAGGATCGTTTCCGCCGGGACCTCGGCGGGCTGGTCGAGGCCTATACGGAAGTCGCGAGACGGCTCGGTATCCTGCAGGAAAACGAGCAGCCACGCGCCGTTGGGCCAAAGCTCGTCCAGTGACGCTGCCCCTGTTACGGTTATGTCAGCAACCCTTGCTAGAGACTTCGTGTGAGGATTCTCGCAAAGGAGAAGAGGAATGTCTAAAGTGACAGACGGGCTAAATAGGTTTGTTATCGGACTTGGACTTGCAATCTTATTAGGTGCTGGGGCAGAGGCTGCGCCAGTTGTAAGCTATTCGCCCCCAGGACTCTCCGCTTCCGATGGTTTGGTTGTAAAAGCAGGCGTGTATCGCCGTAGCGCCCGGCGCACAGCGCGCCGGACGGTTCGCCGCCACGTCCGCTAAACATAATCATCATACAGCTGGTGTTGTGAGAGCAAGAGTAAGGTTTGATGCCTGGGGCGAGGATGACATGATAGCCCCAGGCGAGCGTTGTCAGGCAAACCTCGCGCGGCCGAAGCACGGGAGACCGCGACGATGAAAGCGCGGGTTATTGTCACTCTCAAGGACGGTATTCTCGATCCGCAAGGCAAGGCCATAGAGGGCGCCCTCAAAGCGCTCGGGATCGATGGCATCGACAGCGTGCGGCAAGGCAAAATCTTCGAGATGGAGCTTGCGACAGATGATCGCACCGCAGCATCTGGAGTTCTGCGCGGCGCCTGCGAGAAATTGCTGGCAAACCAAGTGATCGAGAATTTCCAGGTGGAACTCGTCTAAATCGTTCACTCGCGGCCATTCGTAAGCGGAAATAAACATGAGCAGGGACACACGCGCCGGGCCATGAACGCCGCCATCATTCTCTTCCCCGGCTCCAATCGTGAGGGAGATGCGATCCGCGCCATCGCGCAAGTGACCGGCAAAAAGCCTTCCCACGTCTGGCATGGCGAACCGGCCCTTCCCGTTGGCACCGATCTTGTCCTGCTGCCCGGCGGCTTTTCTTATGGCGATTATCTGCGCTGCGGGGCGATCGCCGCGCGCGCTCCCGTCATGGATGCGGTCCGGGCTCATGCGGCGCGGGGCGGGCTGGTTCTCGGCATCTGCAACGGCTTTCAGATCCTCGCCGAATCGGGGCTTTTGCCTGGCGTCTTGATGCGCAACGCCAATTTGCGCTTCGTTTGCCGGATGCAGCATTTGACGGTGGAGCGCAACGACACGCCCTTCACCTCGCATTATGACAAGGGCCAGGTGATCAAAGTCGCGATCGCCCATGGCGAGGGGAATTACGAGGCCGACACGGAGACCATCGCGCGGTTGGAGGGCGAGGGCCGCATCGCCTTCCGCTATTCTGATGCGAAGGGTGTCATTGGCGGGGCCGCCAACCCCAATGGATCAACCAACGATATAGCGGGAATCTATTCGGAAAATTACCGGGTTCTCGGCCTGATGCCGCATCCGGAAAATCTCGTCGATCCACTAGTTGGCGGGACCGACGGGCGCGGATTGTTTGAAAGCGTGGCGGGCCATTGAACACGCGCCGGTGCCGCGGGACTCTTCTCCCGCTTGCGGGAGAAGGGCCGCACGTTCTTTTTATCCGTATTGAGTTTCCGCCCGACAAGGGATAATTGGCAGGCTCCTTCCGGAGGTCCCTTGCCAGCCACCGCTGAACCCAAAATCACCCCCGAGCTCGCCGCCGCGCATGGTTTGAAGCCGGATGAATATCGGCGCATTCTCGCGCTCATTGGCCGCACACCGACGTTCACAGAGCTCGGTATTTTCTCGGCGATGTGGAACGAGCATTGTTCCTACAAATCCTCGCGGCTTCATCTGCGCAAACTTCCGACCAAGGCGCCCTGGGTGATCCAGGGGCCGGGCGAAAACGCCGGAATCATCGACATCGGCGATGGGCTGGCCTGCGTCTTCAAGATGGAGAGCCACAACCACCCCTCCTTCATCGAGCCTTTTCAGGGCGCGGCGACAGGGGTTGGCGGAATTCTGCGCGATGTGTTCACCATGGGCGCCCGGCCGGTCGCTTGCCTGAACCTCTTGCGTTTTGGCGCGCCAAATCATCCGCGCACCCGCCATCTCGTCGCGGGCGTCGTCGCTGGGATCGGCGCCTATGGCAACAGCTTTGGGGTGCCGACCGTTGGCGGATCGACCAATTTCGACAAGAGCTATGATGGCAATATTCTCGTCAACGCGATGGCGGTGGGCATCGCCAAGGTGAATGAAATTTTTTATGCCAAGGCGCGCGGGATCGGCAATAAAATCGTCTATCTCGGCTCAAAAACCGGCCGCGACGGCATTCATGGCGCGACCATGGCCTCGGCGGCTTTCGAGGCCGACGCGGAGGCAAAACGCCCGGCGGTCCAAGTTGGCGATCCTTTCACCGAGAAACTCCTGCTCGAAGCCTGCCTAGAGTTGATGCAAACGGGCGCCGTCATCGCGATCCAGGACATGGGCGCGGCGGGCCTCACCTCTTCTGGCGTCGAAATGGGCGCCAAGGGCAATCTCGGGATCGCGCTTAATCTCGATCAGGTCCCCTGCCGCGAGACCGGCATGACGGCGTATGAAATGCTGCTGTCCGAGAGCCAGGAGCGGATGCTGATGGTGCTCGATCCGGCCAACGAGCAAGAGGCAGAGGCGGTCTTCCGCAAATGGGGGCTCGATTTCGCGGTCATCGGCGAGACGACGGATACGCTCCGCTTCACCGTTACCCATAAAGGGCAAGTCAAAGCTGATTTGCCGATCAAGGAGCTTGGCGACGCCGCGCCGCTTTATGATCGCCCGCACGCCGCCGCGCCTCCGCAAGCGCTGGTTGACCCAGCCAGCGCCACCGCGCCAATCCCAAACGCCGAGGCACTGATCCGCCTGATCGCCACCCCCGATCTTTGCTCCAAACGCTGGATCTATGAGCAGTACGACCATTTGATCCTTGGCAACACGGTGCAGGCGCCTGGCGGCGACGCGGCGGTCATTCGCATCGGGGATGGGCCGAAGGGTTTGGCGCTTACAACCGACGTCACGCAGCGCTACTGCCAAGCCGGCCCCTTCGAGGGCGGTAAACAGGCTGTCGCCGAGGCCTGGCGCAACCTGACCGCCGTCGGCGCCCTGCCCCTCGCCGTGACCGACAATCTGAATTTCGGCAATCCCGAAAAGCCGGAGATCATGGGCCAGCTGATAGGCTGCATCGAGGGGATCGGCGAAGCGTGCCGCGCCCTCGATTTCCCGGTCGTTTCCGGCAATGTCTCGCTCTATAATGAGAGCAGCGGAAGCGCGATCGCGCCGACCCCTGCGATCGGCGGCGTCGGCCTGATCGAGGATGTGAGCCGGACCGCGACTTTGCCCTTCAAACGGCCAGGCGAAACAATTCTCCTGGTCGGAGAAACCGCGGGCTGGCTCGGCCAGTCCCTGTATTTGCGCGAGATTTGCGGGCGCGAGGAGGGTGCGCCGCCGCCGGTCGATCTGGCAGCGGAAAGGCGCAATGGCGATTTCGTGCGCGGCCTCATCATTAGCCAGAGCGTGACCGCCGTGCATGACATTTCGGATGGCGGTTTGGCGGTGGCACTCGCCGAGATGGCGATAGCAGGCGGAATTGGCGCTTCGATCGACATTCCGGCTTCCCTGCTTTTGCCCAGCTTTCTCTTCGGCGAGGATCAGGCGCGCTATATCGTCACGGCCGCGCCTGAAAGCGCGGGGGCGATCCGGGACGCGGCGGAACGCGCGGGGGTGGTCATCGAAATCATCGGCGTCACCGGCGGGGATCATTTGACCCTTGGCTCGGGGATCGCCATATTGCTGCAAGAAATAACGCAAGCCTGTGAGGCTTGGCTGCCCCGCTACATGGCTCAAACGCCTTCATAAGCATGAGCAAGCCGGGGTTCCGATTTTGACCGGCCGAATGGCAAAAAAGATACGAGCAAGTCAAGAGACGAGGAAGACAAACCCATGGCCATGCCATCTTATGAAATCGAGCGCCTTATCAAACAGGGCATTCCCGACGCGAAGGTCGAGATCACCGCCCTCGTGAACGACAACGACCATTGGGCGGCAGTCGTGACGTCCTCGGAGTTCGTTGGCAAATCCAAGCTCCAGCAGCATCAGCTCGTCTATAAGGCGCTCGGCGATGCTATGGGCGGCGCCCTCCATGCGCTGCAGCTGCAAACTTCGGCACCGAAGTAAGAGTCACACCCTCTTTTACGCGAAAGCGTTTTTCTGAAAGGACCCGCAATGGCTATCAAGGATGAACTCCAGTCGACCATCGACAAGAATGATGTCGTTTTATTTATGAAGGGAACCCCGAACTTTCCGCAATGCGGATTTTCGGGCCAAGTCGTGCAAATTTTGAACCATCTGGGCGTCCCCTATGAGCCTGTGAATTGCCTCGCGAGCGATGAGATTCGTCAGGGGATCAAGGAGTTCTCCAACTGGCCGACGATCCCTCAGCTTTACGTCAAGGGCGAATTCCTCGGCGGCTGCGACATCGTCCGGGAAATGTTTCAGTCGGGCGAACTCACAGCACTTTTGACGAGCAAGGGCATCGCCAGCAAGCAGCCGGCTAAAGCCTGATCTTTTATTTATCAATATTGTCCGATTACGGGGTCAAATCGGACAAAAGTGTTTCACGTGAAACGTTTTTGTCCGATTGGGGCCTCAAACCTTCCGAGGCCGAAGACAACGGCCCCGCTGCGATCTTGTCAGATCGGCCGGATTTATGGGACGAGTTGAAAAATCGTACCAGCGTTGTGTGCGCCGCCTACATAGGTCGTGCAATAGAGTGCGCCTGTTGGGCCGAATACCAGACCCGCATGGGGCAATGCGCCGTCGGCGCCAGTAAAGACGTGCAAGGGCGTCAGCACCTTCGTCGTGGGATTGAGTTTGAACACCGTGCCGCGCCCGTCCACGCCACCTAATTCGGTGGTGCCGTAAAGATTGCCCTCCGCATCAAACACCAACCCGGAAGTAGGCGTGGAACCATCGCTGGTGAAGGTGTGCAACACCTTCAGCACCATGGTCACGGGATTGAGCTCGAACACCGTGCCGTGGCCAACTCCGCCGCTCGCCGCCGTGCCATAGAGATTGCCTTCGGCATCAAACACTAGCCCGTCAGTTGGACGCCGGAGGCACCGCTGAAGGCATATAATGTCGTGAGTGCGTAGGTCACGGGAGCGAGCTTAAATA
>CAYTRB010000160.1:0-7225 GCA_964440215.1 uncultured Methylocapsa sp. | reverse complement strand
CCGCACGGAATAGCGGCTGGCGCACCGCACATGGTTCATGGATCCAATTCCTGGATAGCGATGATGTTCTTGCACCTGAAAAAATAAAATTGCAGATGGCCGTTGCTCAAGAAGCTCCCCATGACATTGCGGTTATTTTTTCGAGCTGGCAACGGGTGGCTGAGAAAGAAGGCCAATTGTTGCCGGTGGAGGAGGCGCAGACGCCACAACTCGACTGTAAACCGCCGCCCGCGAGCCTTTTGATTTCGAAAAACAATATTCAAATTGGCTCCATCCTGGTGAGGCGCGAATGGCTTGAGAGTTCTCAGGGATTTACTGAGCAAATGCCTATTTATGCGGATACGGAATTTCTTATTCGCATCGCCACGGCGGGTGGTGGCTTCCGCCTTGCTCCATCGTCAGAACCGCTGTTGCTTTGGCGCATGTTCCCCGAGCAGCCTAGGTGGGGCAATGAAGCCGCACGGTATAGGCTGAAGGATGTTGCGAAAACTTGGCTGGGACTCGTCCTCCGCACTGCAAGCAACGGCCGGATCGAAAGTTGCGGCTTGTCCGCCGTGGATCGCGAGGACCTCATCGCCGACTGTACGATGTTTCTGCGGAACCTGTACCGTTACGACCGCGCCACCTTCCGTGAGTATCTCGCCTCGGTCCGGCGTTTTGTTCCAGGCTACATACCAAAGAAGCCAATATATCTGTGGCTTATGGCGAAATGTCTTGGATATGAAAGGTCTGAGGCTGTTGCTGCGATCATCCGGCCGATAAAACAACTGCTGCAAAGGAGTTGATTCAAACTCACGGGGATGTTTATACTCAGAAAGCGTATCCGAACAGGGACCACAAAATCCAAGCTACGGCCCGTATTTCAATGAGATCCAGCCGTAACGGTTGCCGCCATGCCATAAAAAAGCCCCAGCATTAACGCCAGGGCCCTTGCATCAGAACGGTCTTACCCTTAGGCCGCGCGCAAATTTCCCGCCGCGGACTTGCCGGTACGCTTATCGGCAATGACTTCGTAGGCGATTTTTTGGCCTTCCTGCAGGTTGCGCAATCCTGATTGTTCCACGGCGCTGATGTGCACGAACACATCCTTGCCGCCGTCGTCTGGCTGTATAAAGCCGTAACCTTTGTCCGGGTTAAACCACTTCACAGTTCCCGTAGTCATAGAAGCTATCCTTAGAGCCGTAGAGAAAAAAGGCGCCCGTCCACGTGGACGCCGATGTCGTATCGAGGTTTTGAGGAGGAGGTCGTCAGCAGACGCAAAAATGCGAGGCCAAGCCGTCGGCAAAAACACGACACTCTATAGTGTATGTTTTTATGTGGAGCAAGACAAGGGGGTATCATCGGTTTTCGAGCGACGCCAGATTGCGTTGGCTTGCTCAATTTTGCTTAGAGCATAATCCAAAGATGCTACAGACTATAGAAAACAAAGCGATAGAGACCTTGAGCATCTCAATTTGAAGCGCTCATGGTCTAGGTTCCAGCATGGTTGGAATTGGTTGACGGCAAAGACCGCGCCCTACAATTGATCAAAACTCCCTCGGCGCGGGGTTTTGTTCACTGCTTTTCGATCCGCGCTAGCGTAAACAGCCCAAGAGGTGGCAGTTTGCGCCGTTCCACAAGCCGCACGGAAGGCGTGGCATCGATCCAGTCACCCAAAATCGACCAGGCGAATTCCGGCCGCCAGCCGAGCTCAGCGCTGCTTTTGGCAAGGGCGGACTCAATCCAGGCGATCGGACCTTGACCGCTACCGACATGATTGACCAGGATGATCTCGCCACCCGGTTTCAGGACACGGGCCAGTTCGTCGAGGCTAGCGTGCGGCTCAGGCACGACTGTCAAGACATAAGGGGCGACCACCACGTCGAAATGGGCGTCAGGGAACCCAAGCCGTGCCGCGTCCATGACAACAAGGCCTTCGACATTGCCTAAAGATTTGTCGTTCACACGCCGTTGCGCGCGCCGGAGCATGGGCTCGGAAAGATCGACGCCAGTCAATCGCGTCCGCCGGTCGAACATGGGCAGTTCGAGGCCGGTGCCAACACCAACATCAAGTACGTGCCCGCCCCGGCGGTCGGCGGCGGCAGCCGCAGCTTTGCGTCCGGGCCGTAAAACGAGTGTGAAGACGAGATCGTAAATAGGCGCCCAGCGCGCGTAGGATTTCTTGACATGCTTGTTGTCGAGAACGGCAGGATCACCGGCTTTCGCTAAGCCGGTATCCAAGGCAGTGGCATCGCGGTTAATGGCTTCCTCTTGCACAGACGCAAACCTCCACTTACGCTGAAGCGATGTCGATATCCATTCTCATGGCTCCCCGCTCCGGTCAATTGTTCTATACTTTTACGCTTGTGCTTGAGCGGCCAGTTTTCCCTCAAAGCGGTAACGGCTCGGCTCGCGCGTAACGATTTTCCTTAACCGCCGGACAAGCCGGTTCTGTTGAAAAAATGAAGCCGCCGCCCAAAACCCGCGCGTGTGGTTGGTCCGACGCGTAAAAGACGCAGGCTTGGCCAGGTGAAACGCCATCTTCGGCGGCAGCGAACTCGACGGCAGCTTCTTCGGGACCAATAAAAAGGAACCCCAAAACCGGCGGCCGGGACGAACGGATCTGCACAAAGATTTCCTCACCCTGAGCCTGATCCTCCAGCCTACCGGGCCCTATCCAATTGAGCGCGCGCAAGTGGACGCGGCGGGTCGCCAGCGCCTCGCGCGGCCCAACGACGACACGCGCCCGCGCGGCATCGAGTTTGACGACAAAAAGCGGCTCGCCGGCCGCGAATCCACCAAGCCCAAGTCCACGTCTTTGGCCAACCGTATAATGGATAACACCCGCATGGCGTCCAAGCAGGCGGCCATCGATATGGACAATGTCGCCTGGCAGCGCCGCACCAGGCGTCAACTGTTCGACAACATCACTGTATCTGCCGGTTGGAACGAAACAAATATCCTGGCTATCGGCTTTTTCGGCGACCGGCAGGCCGAACCGGCGGGCAAGGGCGCGGACTTGTGCTTTTTCCATCATGCCAAGAGGAAACCGCAAGAGTTGGAGTTGAGCCATGGTTGTCGCGAACAGGAAATAGCTTTGATCGCGGGAGAGATCATGCGCACGGTAGAGCGCGCGATTGCCCGAGGCGTCGAGTCGAGAGGATACGTAATGGCCAGTCGCCAAGGCGTCGGCGCCGAGGTCTAGCGCCATATCCAGCAGATCAGCAAATTTGATTTCGCTGTTGCAAGAAACGCAAGGGATTGGCGTTTGCCCAGCTGCATAGCTTTGCGCGAAAGGAGAAATGACCTTATTCCGGAACCGCTCCTCGTAGTCCAGCACATAATGCGGGATGCCGAGGCGCGCGGCCGTCAGACGCGCGTCATGAATGTCCTGCCCGGCGCAACACGATCCACTGCGATGAAGCGCCGCACCATGATCGTAAAGTTGCAAGGTCACGCCGATAACATCGTATCCTTGCTCCTTGAGCAACGCAGCCACAACCGAGGAATCGACCCCGCCCGACATCGCAACGACGACACGCGTTTGCGCCACGGGCTTATTGAACCCGAGACTAATGGGATCAGCGATCCCTCCCGGCGTAGGGTTTTCATTCATGGCAGTCACCCAACGCTCACTCGATTGGCCGGCAAGTCCTTATCCGCTGCAGCCCGGAGCAAACCGCAACACCGGGTTTCCTGGTAAGTATCGCGGCCCAATCCATGATCGCTTAAAGTTCGATCTTTCGCAGTCTTGATCACTTTGCTCTGTCGCATGATTTCATCCAGAAAGCTTGCTACTTTTTGGAACCAGATTCTTTGGAATCATGCTCAAAACGGCGCCTTCGTAAGCCTTTGTAGGCGGCCCGGGAGGCGCAAAAGCAATTTCACGCTCCAGCGTGGCTCGGTCCCCGTATTTAATACCTCCCCTATCGCGAATGCAAATTCGACTGCGGCTTGGCTTCCCGCTCCTCGTTACCGCTCCATTGTGTTTCCTTAACGTTATGCAAATGAATCGTCTCAATTAGAGACATAAATATCCAATATCGCGTTCATCCCAAATAATCGAGAGAACTTAAATGGAATTTGATTAGCAAAAGCGAGGCTTCGGTTTAGGTAAATCTTAAAACACCCCCCCTATTTTGTCCGGCAGCAAGGTCAGTCTAGTGTGTGAGTGTTGAACATGGCCGAACCAAACCGTCTGCGGACCAAATATGTCATCGGGCCGGACGGCAGTCCCTTGACCGTCGCCGATCTGCCTCCTACGACGACCAAGCGCTGGGTGATCCGGCGCAAGGCGGAAGTCGTGGCAGCTGTGCGAGGCGGCCTTCTGTCTCTGGACGAAGCGTGCAGCCGCTATACCTTGACCATTGACGAATTTCTGTCCTGGCAGTTGTCGATTGATCAATATGGGCTTGCCGGGCTACGCACGACCCGCATTCAGCAATATAGGCTCTGAGCGCGGCATGGTTTAGGCCTTGCCGGGCGGCTGCGGCGTCTTACGAGCCAAGTCTTGATATCCAGGAGCCCTGGCCGCCGAAGTCTCTTGATAGCTAAAGTGTCTCTTGATAGCCAAAGTGTCTTGACAGACGAAGTGTCATGGCAGCGAAACCTCGGCGCCCAAAGCGCAAACTCAATAATGATCCGGCGCGCGTTCCGCCTCTTCGTCTGGCAGCTTGTGGCGCAGGATGAGCGGCATCTGAGCCACCGAAAAAAGACAAATTAGAACGAAGATTCCCGGAAACTTAAAGGCGACCCAGACATCGTTCGATTGGGTGCGCCAAACGATCTCGTTTAGGATTGCAAGTGCGATGAAAAAGCCTCCCCAGCGCAAGGTGAGGATCCGCCAGCCACGCTCGGTCAAGGCCACGGCGTGATCAAAAATGATGGGCAACACCGGTTTGTTCAACGCAAGGCCGCCGATGAGCGCTGCCGCGAAGGCGGCATAGAGCACCGTCGGTTTCATCTTAATGAAGGTGGCGTCCTGCAAATATAGCGTAAGCGCACCGAAAACGAGCACTAGAACCGCCGTCATGAGCGGCACCGCCGGAAGACGCCGTGTCAAAACGAACGAGATTGCGAGGGCGGCTGCGACGGCGCCCATCAAAACAACAGTCGCGGTAAAAAGCCCGGCGTTGGGGCCGGTCAAGATCGATGGGGGAACAACAAGGGCGACAGCAGGTTCGAACAGTTTTGGACGCGCGTTGGCGAAAAAGAAGAGGATCAACGGTCCCATTTCGACGCCAAATTTGAGCCATGGAGACCCCCGCTTCTCTCGCTTTGGTTTCGAGACGGAGGTCTGGACCTGCATTTCGTTCATCGGCTTGACCTTTCCGGAGTTTGCCCGGCAACGCGAAATTCTACTCTTCTAGTCCGGCGATGGCGCGGGCAAAATCCCGCGCCTCGAAAGCTTCAAGATCGCCCGACGCCTCCCCGACCCCGATGAAATGAATCGGAAGCTCGAACTTCTCTGCGATTGCGACGAGGATCCCCCCCCTTGCAGTGCCATCGAGCTTGGTCATAACAAGGCCAGTGACACCGGCGACACGGCTAAACATCTCGACCTGGTTGATCGCGTTCTGGCCGACTGTCGCATCAAGCACGAGAAGCACGGCGTGCGGTGCGCTGGGATCGGCTTTTTTCATGACACGGATGATTTTTTCGAGTTCGGCCATGAGCTCGACCCGGTTTTGCAGCCGCCCGGCGGTATCCATCAAGACCACTTTGGTGCCCAAGTCTGGCGCCATCTTGATCGCATCGAACGCTAGCGCCGGCGCGTCGCCGCCTTGTTCGCGTTGAATGACCAGACAGCCGAGGCGTTCTCCCCAAATACGCAATTGCTCGATCGCGGCGGCACGGAACGTATCCCCAGCGGCGAGCAACACGCTGTGACCGTTGCGTTTGAGTTGCGCCGCTAGCTTGCCAATTGTGGTGGTCTTGCCTGATCCATTCACGCCAACGACGAGAATGACGAAAGGATTCTTGTCAGGATCGATCTCCAGCGGCCGGGCATAAGGGGTCAGCACGCGTTCGACTTCCGCGGCGACGACCGCCTTGACCTCGTCGACACTGACATCCTTGTCATAGCGGCCCTGGCCTATCGCTTTGGAGATCCGGGCCGCCGTCGTAACCCCGAGATCGGCGCGGATGAGCACATCCTCCAAATCCTCAAGCATGGCGGCATCGAGCTTGCGCTTGCTGAGGATCGCAGCAAGGCCTTCCCAGATCGAAATGGACGTGCGTGAGAGGCCTTGGCGCAGACGCGCCCACCAGCTCGGCCTGTGATCAGCTGGAGGCGAGCCTGCGGCCGTTTTTTCGTTGGCTGGCCGGTCGGGCAACGAAACCCCGGGTTCGACCGTGGAGGAGGAGTGCGGCAAGCCGGCATCGTCCACCGGAGGGCCGTGATCCGCATGTACTGTGACGGCGGGTTCTTCCTTGCGGCCGAACAGATGTTTGAACAGGCCAGGGTTTGGCTTGGACGCAGTGTTATCGACACCGTTGTCGTTGCTCACCAGAAAATCCTATCGCACAGGCGTTGGCATGCGGGCACTGAATGCCATCGCGCATTGGGTTGGAATTGTGTTTGGCGCGATCTGCGGCCGTTTGATTTGTCGCATGATCTGATCCAAAAAGTCTGCAACTTTTTGGGATGACGCTGTTGAACAGGATGAGGAAAAGTGGAATCCGGGTTTTCCGCCGAATCCCACTCCAATCTCTTGGAATCGATGGATTTCAAGGGGTCGGAGTGCGCCAATTCAAAATCAACGTGATTTCGGGCCTAAAGATAGCGGTTCCGGTCAGAATCACATAAGCGCCAGCACGGCCTAGTTCAATAGCGGGCTCCAGGATGGATCAGAACCGTAATTTGGCGTCGGCACCGAAAATTCGCCGCGCCCAAAGACGTCAGTCATGAAAATCCTCGCGCCGCCTTGGCCTCCGGGATCGCGAAAGAACATCAGATAAAGGCCGTTCGGCGCCCAGGTGGGCCCCTCGTTATGATATCCTTCCGTCAGGATCCGCTCGCCAGATCCATCCGGATGCATGACACCGATCGCGAATGTACCAGACTTTTGCTTGGTAAAGGCGATATAATCCCCCTTCGGCGACCAGACGGGCGTCGAATAGCGGCCTTCGCCAAACGAAATGCGTTTCGGCCCGCCGCCGCTTGCCGACATGACATAGATCTGCTGACTACCGCCACGGTCCGATTCAAACACGATTTGCGTTCCATCGGGCGAATAGGACGGCG
>CAYTRB010000159.1:0-7226 GCA_964440215.1 uncultured Methylocapsa sp. | reverse complement strand
AAATATTATATCCTCGATCTGTCGCCGCAAAACTCGCTCGTCCGCTATCTTGTCGCGCAGGGCTATACGGTGTTCATGGTGTCCTGGAAGAATCCAGGAAGTGAGGACGGTGACCTTAACATGGAGGATTATCGCCGGCTCGGCGTGATGGCGGCGCTTGACGCGGTTTCGGCGATCGTACCGCAAGCCGGCATTCATGCGACCGGCTATTGCCTTGGCGGCACCTTGCTTGCCATCGCGGCGGCCGCGATGGCGCGCGACGGCGACAGGCGTCTCCAGAGCATCACCCTGCTCGCGGCGCAGACGGATTTCACGGAAGCAGGCGAGCTGACTTTGTTTATCGATGAGGACCAGGTCCGATTTCTTGAGAACGTCATGGCGGAGAAAAAATATCTCGATGGGAAACAAATGTCCGGCGCATTCCAATTGCTACGCTCAAACGATCTCTTCTGGTCGGCGGCGGTGCATGAATACCTGATGGGCGAGCGGCCCCCGATGATCGATCTCATGGCGTGGAATGCCGACACAACGCGAATGCCATCTCGTATGCACGCCGAATATCTCAGGCACCTTTTTCTCCACAATGATTTGGTGGAGGGACGTTATGAGGCAGGCGGCAAAGCGGTATCACTGCGGGATATTCATTCGCCCATTTTCGCGGTGAGCACGCTCACCGACCATGTCGCGCCCTGGCGGTCGGTTTATAAAATCCAGATGCTGACCGACGCTGATGTCACCTTCGTGCTGTCGAACGGCGGCCACAATGCCGGCATCGTGAGCGAGCCTGGTCATCCGCGCCGGCATTTTCAGATCGCAACCCGTAAGGAGAACGACACCTACATCGATCCGGACAGCTGGCAGGCCTCCGCCCCCCGTAAGGAAGGGTCCTGGTGGCCATGCTGGCGCGATTGGCTCGACAGCCGTTCCAGCAAAAAAACCGTGCCGCCGCTCATGGGCGCGCCCGGAAGAAACGACCCCCCACTGGCGGATGCGCCTGGAACCTACGTTCTCGAAGCGTGACGTTTGATACGGGGCAAAGCGTCTGCAAGCCGTGTCCGTTA
This sequence comes from uncultured Methylocapsa sp., assembly GCA_964440215.1. Lineage (GTDB taxonomy): Bacteria > Pseudomonadota > Alphaproteobacteria > Rhizobiales > Beijerinckiaceae > Methylocapsa. The sequence continues at coordinate 6,165 of CAYTRB010000159.1, read as the reverse complement.
TATAAAGTCCCAACACGGCGCGAAATGTTTTCGCGCGCTTGGCCGCAATCCTCGGCATGCGAATAGCGGAGCCGCTCAATGGACTCAATCCAAAACCGCACCTTCGATGAACTGCAGGTCGGCGAGACGGCAAGCCTTGCCCGCACGCTGACCTACAAGGACATCGAACTCTTTGCGATCATGTCGGGCGACGTCAATCCGGCGCATGTCGATGAAGCCTTCGCCAAGAGCGATATGTTTCACAAAATCGTGGCGCATGGCATGTGGGGCGGCGCATTGATCTCGACCGTTCTCGGCACCCAGCTACCCGGCCCCGGCACTATCTATCTCAACCAGTCTCTGCGTTTCGGCGGCCCCGTCGGCCTCGGCGACACAATTACTGTCACCCTGAAAGTGGCGGAGAAAAAGCCGGAAAAGCATCACGTCATTCTCGATTGCCAAGCGGTGAACCAGCGCGGTCAAATCGTGATCACCGGGACCGCGGAAGTCATCGCGCCCACCGACAAGATTTCCCGGCCGAGGGTTATTCTGCCCGAGGTGGAATTGCGCGAGAAGGGCCGCTTTCATCGAAAACTTGTCGAAATGACACAAAACCTCGCGCCTATCCGCACCGCTGTTGTCCACCCGGTCGATACGGTGTCGTTGCTCGGCGCCATCGAGGCTGCCCGCGAGCAGCTGATCGTGCCGGTTCTGATCGGCCCCAAAGCCAAGATCCGCGCCGCCGCCGCGCAGGCGCAACTCGATATTTCATCTTATGAAATGATATCGACGGAGCACAGCGAGGCCGCCGCCGTGCTTTCGGTGGCGATGGCGCGGGCGGGCAAGGTCGAGGCGCTGATGAAAGGCGCCCTTCACACCGATGAACTCATGCGCGCGGTGTTCGACGGCGAGCAAGGCTTGCGCACGGCGCGAAGGATCAGCCATGTTTACGTCATCGACGCCTGCGGCTATCCGAGGCCTCTTTTTGTCACGGATGCGGCGATCAATCTTTATCCGACCCTCGACGACAAGCGCGACATCGTGCAAAACGCCATCGATCTCGCCCAAGCGCTCGGCATCGCGACACCGAAAGTCGCGATCCTCGCGGCGGTGGAAACCGTCTCGACGAAACTCAGATCGACGCTTGACGCCGCAGCAATTTGCAAGATGGCCGACCGCGGACAGATCACCGGCGGCCTCATCGACGGGCCGCTCGCCTTCGACAATGCCGTTTCAGAGGAGGCCGCCAAAATGAAAGGCATCGTCTCGCCGGTCGCCGGTCAAGCCGATATTTTCGTCGTCCCCGATGTCGAGGCGGGCAATATGCTGGCCAAGCAGCTCGAATATTTGGCGGATGCCGAGGTCGCCGGTATCGTGCTCGGCGCCCGTGTGCCCATTATCCTGACAAGCCGCGCCGACAAGGCGCTCGCCCGGCAAGGCTCCTGCGCGATCGCCCTGCTGCTCGCCCGCCGCAAACTGCAAGCCAAACCCTGAGCGGGAACGATCTCTTTTGCTATGCCGTCGAGTGGTTGAAATCCGAGACTTGGTGTTATCGCGCCGGCCATGAAGCTAAACCACTTTCCAAGGATTGATGATCCTTGTATCTGTATACGCAGAGAGAAAAAACAGAACACGGCCGGAGGGAACATGGCGAGCGAAAGCAAGTGCCCTGTAGCGGGCGGGACCCGCGCACAGACGAACCAAGACTGGTGGCCGAACCAGCTGAACCTTCAGCTTCTCCACCAACACTCTCCCCTCTCCAATCCGATGGGGGAGGCGTTCGACTATGCCAAGGAATTCAAGAGCCTCGACCTGAATGCGGTGATCGAGGACCTGCATGCCTTGATGACGGACTCGCAGGATTGGTGGCCGGCGGATTTCGGCCACTACGGCGGGCTGTTCATCCGGATGGCCTGGCATAGCGCAGGCACATACCGCATCGGCGATGGACGCGGCGGCGGTGGCCGGGGCCAGCAGCGCTTCGCGCCCCTCAACAGCTGGCCGGACAACGTGAACCTCGACAAGGCGCGGCGGCTGCTGTGGCCGATCAAGCAGAAATACGGCAACAAGCTCTCCTGGGCCGACCTTCTGATTCTCGCGGGCAACGTCGCCCTCGAATCGATGGGCTTCAAGACAATCGGTTTCGGCGGCGGGCGCGAGGACACTTGGGAACCGGACCAGGACATCTACTGGGGACCCGAAGGCACATGGCTGGCGGATGAGCGCTACACCGGCGACCGTGACCTGCAGGAACCTCTCGGCGCCGTGCAAATGGGTCTGATCTACGTCAATCCGGAAGGGCCGAACGGCAAGCCGGATCCGGTCGCCGCGGCGCGGGATATCCGCGAGACCTTCGCGCGCATGGCGATGAACGACGAGGAAACGGTCGCGCTGATAGCTGGCGGTCACACCTTCGGCAAGACCCACGGCGCCGGCCCTGAGTCACATAAGGGGCCGGAGCCGGAAGCGGCCCCCATCGAGGAGCAATGCCTTGGTTGGAAGAGCAACTTCGGCAGCGGCAAGGGCGGCGACGCGATCGGCAGCGGGCTGGAAGTTATTTGGACCTCCTCGCCGACAAAGTGGAGCAACAACTTCCTCTGGAATCTGTTCGGCTACGACTGGGAGTTAACGAAGAGCCCGGCCGGCGCCCATCAGTGGAGACCGAAGGATGGCGCGGGCGCCGGTACGGTGCCGGATGCTCACGACCCGGCAAAGCGTCATGCGCCTTCCATGCTCACCACCGACCTCGCCCTGCGGTTCGACCCTGTCTACGAAAAGATTTCAAGGCGCTTCCTTGAAAACCCGGATCAGTTCGCAGACGCGTTCGCCCGGGCGTGGTTCAAGCTGACGCACCGCGACATGGGCCCGATCGCGCGTTATCTCGGTCCGCTCGTTCCGAAAGAGACTTTCATTTGGCAAGATCCGGTCCCCGCTGTGGATCATTTGCTGATCGGCGAACAGGACATTGCCACTCTGAAGACGAAAATCCTCGCGTCCGGCTTGTCCGTTTCCGAGCTCGTCTCGACGGCATGGGCGTCGGCGTCGACGTTTCGCGGCTCTGACAAGCGCGGCGGAGCGAACGGCGCGCGCATTCGCCTGGCGCCGCAAAAGGATTGGGACGTCAACGAGCCGGCTCAGCTGGCGAAGGTGCTGCAGACGCTCGAAGCGATCCAGAAGGAGTTTGACGCTTCACAGTCTGGCGGGAAAAAGGTCTCGCTTGCCGACCTGATCGTTCTCGGCGGCGGCGCGGCGATCGAAAACGCCGCGAAGGACGGCGGTCACGACGTGAAGGTCCCCTTCGCGCCGGGGCGGATGGACGCGTCGCAGGATCAAACCGACGCCCCCACCTTCGCGCCGCTCGAACCGGCCGCCGACGGGTTCCGCAATTATCTCCGCGGCAAGCAGCGCTTGCCGGCCGAGGAGCACTTAGTGGACCGGGCGCAATTGCTGACGCTGACCGCGCCCGAGATGACGGTTCTCGTCGGCGGACTGCGCGTCCTGGGCGCAAATGCCGGGCAGTCCAAGCACGGCGTCTTCACCAAGCAGCCAGGGACGCTGACCAACGACTTCTTCGTCAACCTGCTCGACATGGGCACGCAATGGCAGCCGTCCGCCGGTTCTGAAGGCGTGTACGAGGGGCTCGATCAGAAGACGAACGAGGTCAAATGGACCGGCACGCGTGTCGACCTGGTCTTCGGTTCCAACTCGCAGCTGCGCGCCCTCGCGGAAGTCTATGCGAGCGCCGACTCAAAGGAGAAGTTTGTGCAAGACTTCGTGGCAGCGTGGACCAAGGTGATGGACCTCGATCGCTTCGACCTCGCTTCATCTCCGAGGAAAGGTTTGCGGGGGCTTCTAGAGTATGTTCCGAAAAAGTTGACTGACTTTTTCGATAAGTACATGCTCTAACATATTGAATCCGAGGCCAGCCGCGACCGAGTATCGGGGCGTGCACGGCTATGACGTCGGTGCTTCAATCCAGCGTCAGCGTGCCTTCAAGTGCGTGCGAGGCAATGTTCTTACCATAATACAGCTTGAACTCGTGCGTCGCATCACCCTGATACGGCCGCGCCCGTGCCGGGCCAGGCGGCCTGCAGCTTTGCGAACTCGCCGCTTTCGCGCAATACCTCAATGGTGGCATCGACGGCATCGCAGAGATCGGCGCGCTCCTGGGCGTAGGCGATCCCGAGCGGTTCATGGGTCGGAATCTGCATCGCGATCGCGAGTTCTTGTCGCTCGCGCGTGAGCCATGAAATCACGGGGAAGAGTTTGATAACGAGGCCGATGCGTCCGGCTTCGAGGTCATCGAGTGCTGTGCCGATACCTTGGTAGGGATAATAGCGGATCGCGGAGATGTCGCCCTGCGTCAGCAGGCGCCGGGCGACAATGTCTGACGTATTCCCCTTCTGTATGCCGGCAGTCAGGCCGCGCAGGTCGGCGGTCGAGCTGACATGGGGCGTCAGTCGCCGATTGACCGCGATGCCCTGGTTGAACCGCAAATATGGCCGTGAGAACCGCACGATCGCAGCGCGTTCCGGTGTGATCGTCGTTCCCGATATTACCGCGTCGCAGGTCCCCTGAGCCAGCCCCGCGAAGATGCCGTTGAAATCCTCGCCTGCATAGGCAAGCGGTCGCGGTTCGAGGGAGAGGCGGGCGCACACCGCGCGCATTAGTTCGATGTCAAATCCGGTGGCGAAGCCATTCTTCATGATGTCGAAGGGCGGATCTGGATAGGCTGATAGTATGGTGAGAGTGCCGGGGATCAGCGTACGCATCATACGTCAACCTCGACGATGGTCGATCTGCTGGCGGCCGCGAGCCTTCATCTGATTTGTGATGTTATGTTGACTTTCATTGGTGCAGCAAGCGGCGATTGGCAATCGTCTGCCATTTGATCCTTTCCCTTTCGATCAGGATAATCTGGCCTCGCCCAAAGAAAGGCTTGACTTCTATTTGTCCAAATTGGCGGCTGTCGAATTTCAAAAGAAAAACTTGCGGAATACGGCGGTTCCAGATTGGGCGTCGAATTCTTCCGTAGCGTCAAACAAAGGTAGGGCAGGCTTCGCGCTCGCTATGCAAGCGCTTGGATTGTCAATCGCCCGGCGCAAATCGCTTACGGAAAGCCCTTGGCTGTTAAAATGCTGCGCCTGCCGAGTAATTCCAATTTCAAAATTAAGCCCGGGGACCGCCGAAAGAAAATTGCTTAATTCGAACACTGCTTCAAACGGGCCGGCGGACAAGTGCGCGGCGTTGTTAGATATGGTCACGGATTTGAATCCAAACCTTTCTGGATCGCGATGCATCTCGCCTCGTATGGATCCTGGAGCGGCCCTCTCGGGGAAAGTGTCTCCAAGCATCCGGACTCGCAAAAGTTTCCAGGGCAAGTCAGAGCTCAACAACAGTAATGCTATTTTTCGGCCGCTACCAGTAAAACGCTCTAATTGAAACGGGTGAAATCCGTTGGCAATCACTAGAGCTTCTCCTGATATGTCATATGACTGAACATATAAACCGCTACGCACGCGCAGCGACTTTTTGGATGCCCAAAGCTCGTCTAATGCTTGCGCCGACAGATCTCGAAACTGAGCGAGCACTTCGTGACCTCCGAGGACCGGTGTAGAATCACTCGCCAGACAAAGCTTACGAACTTCCGCTTTCTCAATTATACTCAAAAGTGATGAAGCCGCCCGTGATAGCCGATTAATGTAACCGTAATGGCGATCCATGATTTCATTGGTCTTCAAAGTCTCGGCCGACATCACATAGCACCCTCGAGTTTCGAGTCCGAAGGCATCGATCCGTTCGCCCATAAATCGGCATGTTTCTTCAATCAACTTTGGGTCTTGTATCAAGAAAACTCCTGGCTTCACAATGAAAAGCATCTGGTTTTGCCGTGCAGTATCGAAATCGAATTCTTGTACAAGACAATCGACCTGGTTTTGACGAATTGCAGATACTAGTTGATTTATTGAAGTATTCACGTCTTAGCCCGTTTCATCATGAATCATTACACGCTTAAACTAACTCTAGCCAAGTAACTTTCAAGGAGAGCGTCGACATGCGCGGTCGTTAATGTATAGCGCCATCTCTCGATCTGCTCGATAAGTTGCCTGAATATGATATCTGGTGAGGAGGAAACTCTGTTAGGCGCCCCAAGATCAGAGCCGAAATCGACGTAAACGGCATCAT
>CAYTRB010000158.1:0-7271 GCA_964440215.1 uncultured Methylocapsa sp. | reverse complement strand
ATTTCATAACCCGGCGCGAGAAACTAGACGTGGAAGCTCAGCCGCATACCTTGCATCGCCCAAACTTTGCGCCGACCACAATGCGGGCAGATGATACCTTGGGGCCAACGCAACGCAGAGAGGTACTGACAACATTGTTCTTCGCTGGCAAAGCGTTGCTCAAGGTCAAGCAGGGATCTTGGATAATCTTCCAACACCAGGCGACACTACAGCTTGTGCTTGGTTGCGTCAATAGGATAGCCAGACCTGCCGGATTTGATCGTGCTTCAACGGGGCCGCGCTCTTTCGAGCGCGGAATTCGCCACCCTTGGCGGGAAAAGCGTATAATTCCTTTAGGCTTCAACGGGGCCGCGCTCTTTCGAGCGCGGAATTCGGGGGTCACATTGAGGTTGTTTTGTGAATGATTTTGCTTCAACGGGGCCGCGCTCTTTCGAGCGCGGAATTATGGCGTTGCGATAACAGATTTAATCACGGGAGATTAGCTTCAACGGGGCCGCGCTCTTTCGAGCGCGGAATTGAGTTTGGCAATGTCATTGAGAGAAGCCATTACCGTCGCTTCAACGGGGCCGCGCTCTTTCGAGCGCGGAATTCCGGGAGATTTCCTCTACACGCATTGGAGCGTCCTAGCTTCAACGGGGCCGCGCTCTTTCGAGCGCGGAATTGCGTTTTCAGGACGAAATATCCCCGGTTTCCCGCTCGCTTCAACGGGGCCGCGCTCTTTCGAGCGCGGAATTCAAGGGGGACACAGCCAGCCAAACAACCGCCAGCCGCTTCAACGGGGCCGCGCTCTTTCGAGCGCGGAATTATATCTATTATATTCAGTCCCCTGGGTCACAAGATGGCTTCAACGGGGCCGCGCTCTTTCGAGCGCGGAATTCGCCATAATATACCGATAGCACGCGCTACACAATTGTGCTTCAACGGGGCCGCGCTCTTTCGAGCGCGGAATTAAAGCCCTTTATCATGAATATCAATGCAGCAGAAACTGCTTCAACGGGGCCGCGCTCTTTCGAGCGCGGAATTTCAAAAAACTGGTTGCGCAATGGGACAGCCCGTTCGGCTTCAACGGGGCCGCGCTCTTTCGAGCGCGGAATTGTAACTCCATCGTCCCGCAAATCCCCGCTTTCATCGGAAGCTTCAACGGGGCCGCGCTCTTTCGAGCGCGGAATTCCATCCGGGGAATGGCTGCCAGACAATCACTAATATTGCTTCAACGGGGCCGCGCTCTTTCGAGCGCGGAATTATGTTTTGCTGATTCATTCCCGCAACCAATTCAATAGCTTCAACGGGGCCGCGCTCTTTCGAGCGCGGAATTCTGGAAGATAAACCGGACACTCGATCAAATAGAGCTTGCTTCAACGGGGCCGCGCTCTTTCGAGCGCGGAATTAGTGTTGGCCTGGACGCGTGGTGGCCAAAGATCAAGCTTCAACGGGGCCGCGCTCTTTCGAGCGCGGAATTATCAATTTCAAAATTCACCCGAAATTAAACAAATCGCTTCAACGGGGCCGCGCTCTTTCGAGCGCGGAATTACGTTTCAAGACGTTGGGCGAGATGCCTAAAGCCCCGGCTTCAACGGGGCCGCGCTCTTTCGAGCGCGGAATTAATCCGGGCGAGAACCAAGCCGATGATCCCCACGCACGCTTCAACGGGGCCGCGCTCTTTCGAGCGCGGAATTATGGTGTAAAAATTGGCGATAGGGTTCAGCTTAACTGCTTCAACGGGGCCGCGCTCTTTCGAGCGCGGAATTCTTCCTGGTCGTGTCGAAGTGCCGCAAGTTCTGCAAGCTTCAACGGGGCCGCGCTCTTTCGAGCGCGGAATTACAGGAGAAGATTTACAGGGTAAAAGTGGAAGCGGGTGGCTTCAACGGGGCCGCGCTCTTTCGAGCGCGGAATTCAAAGGGTACTGGGTAAACCCAGTACCCGTATCCGTCCGCTTCAACGGGGCCGCGCTCTTTCGAGCGCGGAATTGAAGCCCCTATTGTCCCTTCCGTTGAACAGCCGGCCGCTTCAACGGGGCCGCGCTCTTTCGAGCGCGGAATTTCCGATGGAACCTGGTTCGTTGTCGCCCAATTGCGAGCTTCAACGGGGCCGCGCTCTTTCGAGCGCGGAATTACGAGCATAATTTGCCACCGTATCACCCAAATCACCGCTTCAACGGGGCCGCGCTCTTTCGAGCGCGGAATTAGATGTGTTGCGCGGTATGGCACAGGTTAAGTCTATGCTTCAACGGGGCCGCGCTCTTTCGAGCGCGGAATTAAGCCGCAAGAACATGTCTAATAAGCGCAACCCGGTGCTTCAACGGGGCCGCGCTCTTTCGAGCGCGGAATTATTTACAAACTTGTCAGAGTCCGTCCCGATTTGTGTGCTTCAACGGGGCCGCGCTCTTTCGAGCGCGGAATTGTATGTAACGGCGGGTCACTTTCACCTGCCTTGAGCTTCAACGGGGCCGCGCTCTTTCGAGCGCGGAATTCGATACGGCGCAACCCGAATCGCGGAATCAACCTCTGCTTCAACGGGGCCGCGCTCTTTCGAGCGCGGAATTATTTGTCTGAGACAACATCTTTTTCCTTTCCCCGGCCGCTTCAACGGGGCCGCGCTCTTTCGAGCGCGGAATTAACCATTGCAGAGAAATCCTTACTGGCGGCAAGCATAGCTTCAACGGGGCCGCGCTCTTTCGAGCGCGGAATTGTATTTGGAATTTGGCGATGGGAGGATGCCGAAAACGCTTCAACGGGGCCGCGCTCTTTCGAGCGCGGAATTTGGAGTTGATGTGGGTGCGGGTGTTGTCGGTGTATCCAGCTTCAACGGGGCCGCGCTCTTTCGAGCGCGGAATTATATGGTGCACGGCTTGTTTTGGTTGATTATTTGCAGCTTCAACGGGGCCGCGCTCTTTCGAGCGCGGAATTTTCGCGCAAATCGGGTAAAGCCATAAATTCTGCTGGGCTTCAACGGGGCCGCGCTCTTTCGAGCGCGGAATTCAACGATCGCACGATCCTCCAAAAGGTCAACCAAAAGCTTCAACGGGGCCGCGCTCTTTCGAGCGCGGAATTGCGGATAATATTGTCCGGTATGACGGGTATTTGTTGGGGCTTCAACGGGGCCGCGCTCTTTCGAGCGCGGAATTAACACATTGGGAAGTGATGTTGCGACTCTTGTAACGCTTCAACGGGGCCGCGCTCTTTCGAGCGCGGAATTCTGGCACACCGCTTGCCATGCGACAATGACCTGAAATGCTTCAACGGGGCCGCGCTCTTTCGAGCGCGGAATTCCGATGGTATAAGACTGTTTTCCAAGCCCTTTATAGGCTTCAACGGGGCCGCGCTCTTTCGAGCGCGGAATTAACCCTAACCAACCTGATTATGCAAACTATAGGTTCGCTTCAACGGGGCCGCGCTCTTTCGAGCGCGGAATTGTCATGGGCGCGACCGGCGGACGGCTGACGGACGATTGGCTTCAACGGGGCCGCGCTCTTTCGAGCGCGGAATTCATGCGTCAGTGCCACCTTCAGGATTTCCATCTGAATCGCTTCAACGGGGCCGCGCTCTTTCGAGCGCGGAATTAGTATCGACTTGACCGGAATGAACAGCCCAATCCTGGCTTCAACGGGGCCGCGCTCTTTCGAGCGCGGAATTCTCTCACCCGCGCCCATTGGATTGTTTTGAGTATCCATGCTTCAACGGGGCCGCGCTCTTTCGAGCGCGGAATTACAATACGGCACTGCGGGCTGGTGCCGTGATTGATCCGCTTCAACGGGGCCGCGCTCTTTCGAGCGCGGAATTCGCTGTTAAAGGCGGCAGTAGCCGCCGATTCATAGCCGCTTCAACGGGGCCGCGCTCTTTCGAGCGCGGAATTCGCACAGGTGGTGTTCGATAAATTGACATTTTCTTAGCTTCAACGGGGCCGCGCTCTTTCGAGCGCGGAATTGTCCGCACGACCTGCACCCAGTCAATCGGGCTGGTCGCTTCAACGGGGCCGCGCTCTTTCGAGCGCGGAATTGTTATCAAAAGAACCCAGTTGTACCAATTCCATTAAAGCTTCAACGGGGCCGCGCTCTTTCGAGCGCGGAATTCGGTCTTGCGAACCCGATCATCGTAAATCTCAATACTCGCTTCAACGGGGCCGCGCTCTTTCGAGCGCGGAATTCGGTCAACATATTATCTCCTTAAAAGCAATGTTGTGGCTTCAACGGGGCCGCGCTCTTTCGAGCGCGGAATTAGGAATAAAATAAACATATCCCCACTGGAATTGCAGGGCTTCAACGGGGCCGCGCTCTTTCGAGCGCGGAATTTCCACGCTGCTTGCCGAGGTGTGACGTAGGCTGGCAAGGCTTCAACGGGGCCGCGCTCTTTCGAGCGCGGAATTCCCGTTCCTTTTGGGCTTGGTCTTGACCGAGGGATTGCTTCAACGGGGCCGCGCTCTTTCGAGCGCGGAATTCCCTCCTCATCCCGGCAGACCGGGTGAACATCGGAGGCTTCAACGGGGCCGCGCTCTTTCGAGCGCGGAATTAGGTGGTGGCGGCGGTGGAGGAGGTGTGGCGTATTTGCTTCAACGGGGCCGCGCTCTTTCGAGCGCGGAATTTTTGTGGTTTCCAGAATACCCGGCCCGGTAATTGGCGCTTCAACGGGGCCGCGCTCTTTCGAGCGCGGAATTGTGAAACCGGGGGTGAAACCGAGGGGGAAACCAGGGGTGCTTCAACGGGGCCGCGCTCTTTCGAGCGCGGAATTCAGGCGGCCTTTTGGGGGCCGCTCCAACCCGGACTGCTTCAACGGGGCCGCGCTCTTTCGAGCGCGGAATTTTGTATATTGACAGGGAATTACAAACAAGAGCAACTTGCTTCAACGGGGCCGCGCTCTTTCGAGCGCGGAATTCAATTTTACCCAGAAGTTTTTTACGCTCGCTGTAAAGCTTCAACGGGGCCGCGCTCTTTCGAGCGCGGAATTCTTCCGGGTGTTTGGAAAGTCCCGCATCATACGCTGGCTTCAACGGGGCCGCGCTCTTTCGAGCGCGGAATTCTCACAAACCCCATTGTAACAGAAACACTCATTTCGCTTCAACGGGGCCGCGCTCTTTCGAGCGCGGAATTCATCTTCATTGTCGATAGTCTCAAATTCGATTCCGTCGCTTCAACGGGGCCGCGCTCTTTCGAGCGCGGAATTAGCCTTGCTACAGTTGGAACAGGCGGATTGCTTGCGCTTCAACGGGGCCGCGCTCTTTCGAGCGCGGAATTTCGCTGGGTGTAAAGCATAACCTGACCAGCCAGCAACGGCTTCAACGGGGCCGCGCTCTTTCGAGCGCGGAATTAACAATCCCGGCCAACAATTCTGAGATGGCGCTGTTGCTTCAACGGGGCCGCGCTCTTTCGAGCGCGGAATTCAATTGCAACACGGGCGGGTATGCGTCCCGTTCATTGCTTCAACGGGGCCGCGCTCTTTCGAGCGCGGAATTGACATTGATGCTTGTGATTTATCAGCCAAGGAAAGAAGCTTCAACGGGGCCGCGCTCTTTCGAGCGCGGAATTTACGAGCCTGATTTCCGGACTTCCCCTTATTTTGACGCTTCAACGGGGCCGCGCTCTTTCGAGCGCGGAATTCAATGGGTGAGAATTGATCGTGTGACATCCTATATGGCTTCAACGGGGCCGCGCTCTTTCGAGCGCGGAATTACCTTAATGACCTTCCCGACGTCTGCGGAAGTCCACGGCTTCAACGGGGCCGCGCTCTTTCGAGCGCGGAATTATAGTCCAGTTTGCCTTTGGATTTCACCCATAAGTCGCTTCAACGGGGCCGCGCTCTTTCGAGCGCGGAATTTTATCCGCGTCATGCACCCATTGTTTCGCGTTCTGTTGCTTCAACGGGGCCGCGCTCTTTCGAGCGCGGAATTGACGCGGTGGAGAATGCCCGTAGCCTTAATCGAAAGGCTTCAACGGGGCCGCGCTCTTTCGAGCGCGGAATTGTCAAATAGTCTGTTTAGAATTGACTTCATTTGTGGCTTCAACGGGGCCGCGCTCTTTCGAGCGCGGAATTTCCAGGACTGCATTAAAAAGTTGGTCGATCAATGCGACGCTTCAACGGGGCCGCGCTCTTTCGAGCGCGGAATTTCCATACCTTGCCGCGCAAAGTCTGCTCAAAGGCAGCTTCAACGGGGCCGCGCTCTTTCGAGCGCGGAATTGTTTTTTAGTATTTGAGCCACGGACTTTTTATCCCAGCTTCAACGGGGCCGCGCTCTTTCGAGCGCGGAATTGGTTTGTCTCAGCTGGATCGTAAATAGCAATCTCCTGGCTTCAACGGGGCCGCGCTCTTTCGAGCGCGGAATTTTCTAAATATTGTACGCTGGTGAAGAAGTTGGAATTGCTTCAACGGGGCCGCGCTCTTTCGAGCGCGGAATTCCAATTATGGCCCTCGCAGCAATTTTGGCCCCCTTGGCTTCAACGGGGCCGCGCTCTTTCGAGCGCGGAATTGCCACCCTTGGCGGGAAAAGCGTATAATTCTTTTAGGCTTCAACGGGGCCGCGCTCTTTCGAGCGCGGAATTGAATGTGACTGTTTTAACTCAAACAGGAACAAATTTAGCTTCAACGGGGCCGCGCTCTTTCGAGCGCGGAATTTAATTCCAGTCCTTTCCCGTATGCTGATTTACTGAAAGCTTCAACGGGGCCGCGCTCTTTCGAGCGCGGAATTAAAATGAAATTAACCTAATTTTACGCAGAACCGAAGCTTCAACGGGGCCGCGCTCTTTCGAGCGCGGAATTAAATATCCCCGGTTTCCCGCTCCAACTATAAAACTCGCTTCAACGGGGCCGCGCTCTTTCGAGCGCGGAATTTATGCCGCCCGATCCAATGCGGCGCGGAGGGCTAATGCTTCAACGGGGCCGCGCTCTTTCGAGCGCGGAATTAACCTTTGGCCGGCCCGGGACGAAACCCGGAGTAAAGCTTCAACGGGGCCGCGCTCTTTCGAGCGCGGAATTCCCGCCGACAGCGGCATGATGCCGCTCACAGAGGGAGCTTCAACGGGGCCGCGCTCTTTCGAGCGCGGAATTACGCCAGTCAAAATACATTATTTACACTGCAATGCAAGGCTTCAACGGGGCCGCGCTCTTTCGAGCGCGGAATTTTTTTCGGATTGTTCTTTAGCCGCTTGAATACGCTCGGCTTCAACGGGGCCGCGCTCTTTCGAGCGCGGAATTGGGTGGGGGGGGGTAATCAAGAGGAGGGGGGGGGTGCTTCAACGGGGCCGCGCTCTCTCGAGCGCGGAATTCGGTGTATGGGGGAATAAC
>CAYTRB010000157.1:0-7276 GCA_964440215.1 uncultured Methylocapsa sp. | reverse complement strand
CTTGAGCGCTCTCGTTCCATTCCTATGGTTCAAATGGCGCGGCTGGTGGTAGATGCGCTAGCCGGCCATGAATGGCCGCAATCATGACGGAAGAAGGCTTGCTAGAGAGGCTTCTTTATCGCGATGGGATGATGCTGGTCATCGACAAGCCAGCTGGGATCGCGGTCCATCGCGGCCCGAAAGGCGGCGAAAATCTTGAGGATTATTTCCAGGCCCTGCGCTTCGGCCTGCCGCGCAACCCCGCCCTGGCGCACAGGCTCGATCGCGATACATCCGGATGTTTGGTGCTCGGGCGCCACCACAAGGCGCTCGAAAAGCTCGGCCTTCTGTTCAAGCAGGGCAAGGTCGGGAAGCTTTATTGGGCCGCCGTCGAAGGGGGGCCCGCGCAAGACGAAGGCTTGATCGATCTGCCGCTCGGGCGTCTCGATGCGGGACGCGGCTGGTGGATGAAGCCCGATCCTTCCGGGGTCCCTGCAAAAACTCTTTGGCGAGTCCTTTCCCGCGCGGCTGGACAGGCCCTTCTGGAACTTAAACCGCTGACCGGCCGCACCCATCAATTGCGGGTGCATTGCGCGGCGCTAGGCTTTCCGATTCTCGGCGATACCGTTTATGGGCATGGCGGCGCGTTGGGATTGCAACTGCATGCCAAAACGATCACAATTCCTCTCTATAAAAACAAAGAACCGGTGAAGATCGAGGCGCCGGTGCCTTTGCACATGCGCGAGACGCTGGCGGCTTGCGCGCCGGGGGAGCCGGTCTGAAGCGGCGTTTCCTCTATGCTTCGCCACACCATCCAATCCAAGAAGTCGGCAACTTTTGGACAATACTCGACTTGACAAGCCCGGATCTGCACATAGGACTCCACACCGTCTCCAGAAATACAAAGTATCTATACCATATAATGATTGTACTTCTCGAAGAATGGAAAGAAGCGCATTTGCTTTCTGGCCACAATCTTGCTTTGTAACTGGCGCCGCGCGTCCGGAAAAAAGGCGGCCCGCACAATTTGAAAATTTTCGCGCCCATTTCCGCTATAATAAGCCGCACGGACATCCGGCGGGTGCACGCGGGTTAAAGGTTGAGCCATGGCGAATGAGACACAGCGCGCGGCGATCATTGGGGTCGTCACGGCGTCCGACCGCGCCAGTGCCGGGCTCTATGAAGATCAAAGCGGGCCCGCCATCGTCGCCTATTTGACGAAAGTCCTGAAAACCCCCTTTCATATCGTGCGGAAAATCATTCCGGACGGGTTTGAGTCCGTCCGCGATACGCTGATCGATCTGGCCGATAAGGAGCTTTGCGACTTGATCCTGACCACGGGGGGGACCGGACCATCGCCGCGCGATCTCACGCCGGAGGCAACGCTCGCCGCGGCGCCGCGCGAATTGCCGGGCTTTGGCGAACTCATGCGCCAGGAGAGCCTCAAACAAGTGCCGACCGCGATCCTATCGCGGCAGACCGCCGCGCATCGCGGGCCTTGTCTCGTGATCAATCTGCCGGGCAAGCCGGCCTCGATCGAAACCTGCCTCAATGCGGTCTTTCCGGCGGTGCCTTATTGTCTCGATCTGATCGGCGCCGCCACGATCGAGACCGATGCCGCAATCCTAAAATCCTTCCGTCCCAAACAACAATAGACAAGCGACACGCGATGAGCCGCAGCGCAACAAACCTGGCGAATGACGAGCTTGACGCGGCCGCACGCGTGGCCAAGCTCGCCTCCGGCTATATGCCGCTGCCGGGCATCCCCGACGAATTCATCGGCGCCGATGGGCGCCCGCGCGCGCATTGGCTGCGGTTTCTCGACAAGCTCATGGAGTTCCCCGCCGACGACATGAGCCGCCGCTTCGCCAGGGCGGACCGGCATATTCGCGACACCGGCGTCTCCTATCGCGCCTATGGGGACACGAGCGAGCGCGCCTGGCCGCTCTCGCATGTGCCGCTGCTCATCGAAGCCGGCGAGTGGCGCGAGATCGCGCAAGGCATCGAGCAGCGGGCGCGGCTCATGGAACTGGTTCTGGCCGATATTTACGGCGAGGGCCGGTTGATCGCCACCGGCGAATTGCCCGCCGCCGCCGTCACCGGCAGTCCCGAGTTTCTGCACCCGCTGCATGGCGTGAAGCCGCCGGGCGGCAAATTCTTGCATATTTACGCCGCCGATATCGGGCGCGGCCCGGATGGGCGCTGGTGGGTCCTTGGCGACCGCTCGCAAGCCCCCTCGGGCGCCGGCTACGCGCTCGCCAACCGGCTTGTGCTGGCGCGGGCTTTTCCAGCCCTTTACCGCGATATGAATGTCGAACGGCTGGCGCCTTTCTTCGAGGCGTTCCGCTTCGGCCTTACCTCGATCGCGCAACGCTCGAACCCGCGCATCTGCCTGCTGACACCGGGCCCTTTTAACGAAACCTATTTCGAGCAGGCCTATCTTGCCCGCTATCTCGGCCTACTTCTGGTCGAAGGCGGCGATTTGACGATGCGCGACGGAAAAGTGCATGTCCGCACCATCGCCGGGCTCAAGCGCGCCGATGTCATCTGGCGGCGCATCGACAGCGATTTCGCCGATCCGCTTGAACTGAACGCCCGATCGCGGCTCGGCGTGCCGGGCCTTATCGATGCCCTGCGCGGGGGCGGCGCCGTCATCGCCAATGCGCTTGGGTCCGGCGTGCTCGAAGCGCACGCCATGATGAGTTTCATGCCGAAACTCTGCCGCACCGTGCTTGGCGAAGAGCTCCGCCTGCCGAATATCGCGACCTGGTGGTGCGGCCAGGATGAAGCGCGGCAATCCGTTATCGAGGACATGGACGAGCTTGCGATCGCCGGTGCCTTTGGCACAGCGGTCCCCGGCTTTGCCTCGAGCCAGCCGCTGATCGGCGCTGGTCTCTCGGAAGAAGAGAAAAGCCGGCTCGAAGCGGTCATGGCCGAACGCGGCGTCGACTATGTCGGCCAGGAGGTCGTCAATCTTTCGACGACGCCTGTGTGGCACGAGGGCCGGCTCGAACCGCGGCCCTTCGTTCTGCGTGTCTATGCGGCGCATACGCCGGCCGGATGGAAAATCATGCCGGGTGGTTTCTGCCGCATTTCCGGACGCGCCGATGCGCGCGCCGTATCGATGGGGGAGGGGGTCCAATCGGCCGATGTCTGGGTGCTCGCCGACAGGCCCGTCGAGATGGTCAGTTTGCTGCCGACCGACGAGACCGTCCGCATCCGCCGCATCATGGGCACTTTGCCGAGCCGGGCCGCCGACAATCTCTTCTGGCTCGGGCGGTATCTCGAGCGCTCGGAAGCAACCTTGCGACTGATCCGCTGCCTCGCTAGCCGGATAATCGAGTCAGGCGCGGGCGCCGCCAATCCAGGCTCGGCCGTCTCCAAGCTCATAAGCTTGCTCGTCTCATGGCACGCGGCGCCCGCTGCCGCCGTCGCCAACCCCATGGCGCTTGTTGCAAGCGTCCTGCATGGTGATGAGGAATATGGCTCCGCTCTATCGCTCGTACGCGACGCGCGCCGCGCCGCGTCTTTCATTCGCGAACGGCTTTCCACGGACACCTGGCGGCTGATCGGCGATCTCAATCGCAACCTCGGCATCGATGTGCACGGGCCGCTCGCCGAGGCCGAGGCTTTCGAGCGCGCCGACGCGGCTTTGCGGGTGATTGCGGCAATCTCGGGCCTCGCCCAGGAAAACATGATTCGCGGCGCCGGCTGGCGTATACTGGACGCGGGCCGGCGGATCGAGCGGGGCATCAATACATGCCGCTTTGCCCGCCATTTCGCGAGCGGCGACGCACCGGCCGACGATCTCGACGTTCTGCTCGATCTGGTCGACTCGCAAATCACCTACCGCTCGCGCTATCTGATGGGCGTGGCGCTCAACCCGGTGCGCGACATGGTCGTGCTCGATCCGTTTAATCCGCGTTCGGTTGCCTTCCAGGTCGAGCGCCTCGACGAACATCTTGAGACGCTGCCCTTGCTGAGCGATGACGGGATGCTTGAGGCGCCGCGCCGCCTGATCCTGCAACTCGCGGCCGAAATCGCGACAGCCGCCGCGCCCTGTCTCGACAATAAAACGATCCTGGTGTTCGAGCAGTGCCTTCTTGGCCTCGCCGACGCGATCGCCGCTCGCTATTTCTTGCAAGGCTCGCATGTTGCCCGGGCCGACAAATCGACTGGCCTTGCATGATCTACGATATTCGCCACTTGACCCTTTATGAATACGGCTCGACCGTGACCTTCTCGCATTGCGCGCTGCGGCTGCTGCCGACGGACGGGCCGGGGCAGCAGGTGCTTTCGAGCGAACTTTCCGTTACCCCCTCGCCCGCGCAAACGATCGAGCGGATGTGTTTTTTCGGCAACCGTCTCACTTTTCTCACGATCGAAACGGCGCACCGCAAACTCGTCGTCGAAGTCAATACAAGCATCGAGATCGACCGGCCTCCCCCGATCGGCGAAACGGACACGCCACCCTTCGAAGCGGTGCGGGAAGCAGCCTTCGCGAGCGCCTCGCTTGATAAGGAATCCCCCGCTCATTTTCTGCACCCGAGCCGCCTGGTGCCGCGCTTCGAGCCGGCGACCGCCTTTGCGCGGCACTGCTTTCCGGCCGGGCGCCCGGTGCTTGAAGGCGCCAGGGCATTGATGGCGCGGATCAAGGCCGATTTCAAATATGATACCAAGGCCACCGTGGTCTCGACGCCGCTATCGGAAGCCTTCGAGAAGCGGCGCGGAGTGTGCCAGGATTTCGCCCATATCATGATCGCCGGTCTGCGCGGCATCGGCCTGCCCGCCGCCTATATCTCGGGCTATATCCGCACCATACCGCCGCCAGGCAAAAAGCGCCTCCAAGGCGCCGACGCGATGCACGCCTGGGTCTCGATCTGGTGCGGCGAGACGCATGGCTGGATTGGCCTCGACCCGACCAATAAGATGATGATTGGCAACGATCATATTGTGCTGGCGAAGGGCCGCGACTACGCTGATATTTCGCCGGTCGCCGGAATCATCCTGGGCTCGCGCGAGCAGGATGTCGATGTCGAGGTCGATGTCGTGCCGAGGGCGTGACCGCTTCCAAGCCGCCGCATCCCAGCGCTAAGAGCATCTCCTGAAAAACTTGCTCGACTTTTTCGATCAGATGATTTTTTGGGAATGGAGCTGTTTCAGCCCATAGAAGACACGCCCGTTCTCATCTCATACTGTTCCAGCTGGAACCTTCGCGCGAGCCATTCCGCCGTCACGAGGTCATGCCAAGGGATGCGGCTGCCGCGGCCGTGGAAGCCAAGATGGCCGCCGCGCGGGCTCAGCGCCGCCTCGATCATCGGCAAGCGGTGCCAGTCGATCGCGGTGTAGCATGGAGCCGGAATCCAAGGGTCGTCCAGGGCGTGCAGAACCAGCCCCGGTACCGCGATGCCGGCAAGGAAATCCTTGGCGGCATTGCTTGCGTAATAGGCTTCGGCATTCCGGTAGCCGAAGCGCGGCGCGATGAAGCGGTTGTCGTATTCATAGACATTGCGGGCAGCGGCGATGGCGGCCCGCTCGGTGGCGCTCACCGCCGCGCCCGGCGCCAGCGCCTCGCTTTTCATCGCGGCGAGCATATCGCGGTGATAGACGAAGTTTCGCGTTGCCATCATGCGGGCGCAGGTCGCCGCCAAATCCATCGGAGTGGACACCGCGACAACCGCCAGCACCGGCAGGCCATGGCCGCCTTCGCCCATGAATTTCAGCACGAGATTGCCGCCGAGCGACTGGCCGAGCAAGATAATCCCTTGCCGGATAAGATCAGCGGGCAATCCGCGCAGGGCGCCAGCCAGATCCCCGGTCCGCCCGGCATGATAATGCCCGGCCGCGGTCGGCCGCGACGGGTGGGCTCCGCGCAGGTTGAGGCGCAAGACCGGCCAGCCTTGGCCGACGAGATGCCGCATGCTCGCCACCACGGACCGGCTCGCCTCGGAGCCCGCGAGGCCATGCACGAGCACGATGAGCGGCCGGCCCAGCCGGCCGTCCCGCCCATCGAGCCGGGCCGAAAGCCGGTCGCCGCCCGACACCGGCAGCAGCAGGCGCTCGCCGCCTGGCAACTCAGGCGGGACGGGGCGCACGGCATTGCGCAAAGTTTGCAGGTCGCCTCCGAACCAAGGCGCCCGTTCCTGGAATGGCGGAACCGTCCCGCCCGGCATGTCCATGCCCTCCCGCACAGGCGGCACTGCCTGTCATGGCGGCAACCCGATTGCCGCCGGCGCCTGCGGATCCGTAAATGGGAAACCTTCCTCTATGGTTCCACGAGCGGCGGGTTGGTGTCCCAGCCTGACATCAAACCCGAGCCTACTGAATCCGGCCTGTTTAGGGAATATGACGCGGCCAAGGATAGACCCTTCGCCCACAGCGTGTTTACCTTCGCCGTATTAAACCGGATCGCGCACGCGCCTGCCGCGAAGTAACGGCGGATTTGTGTGCGGCCCTAACCGACTGTTGTTCCATATCGTCCAGAGTTCCCCGACCGGTCCACACTCAAGGCGCGATAGGCTGCCAAGGTCCAGCGAAGGACGGTTACCGCCCCTATCGCCGCCAGGATAAGCTCGATCATGCGTGGTCTCCTTCTCTCCGAAAAATCAGAATCAACGCCACGCATTCACACAACTCCATTCGGTGATCATGACAGGCTTTTGCGCGATCACGGAAGAGCGGTCTTCATGGTGTGATCAAGAATCAGAATTTTGATCCCATAAGAGGTGCCCCCGCGCCAATGCCACGTATTCATGTAAGCCCGATGACATTCGGATTGCTCAGCCTGGCGGCAAGCCGATTGGCGCCAGCGTCTGCGGACCCATAGAGAGGAAATTTCCCTTTGTGGTGCAACGAACGGCCACGCGTATCCAAGCCGGGAATCATATCCGGGCCAAATGGACCCGGCCGATTCAAACAAAATTTATCGCGCTCCCGGGTTTAATGTCCCTCATTGAGAACGCAAGCCGATCGTCCGCAAAGGGTGGCTATCCGCCTGTCCGCTTGCGAGCCTGCAATTCGGGGGGCAAAATTCGAAGCCGATTGACACCCTGCATGAGCGTGCTCGGTCTCGACATCACCAAGCCCGCTTGCATCCAACACCGTTGTGACCCGGCTGATCGCCGGCCACCCGATCTCAACATCTCCGGAGCTTTGCCTACGGCTTCACCTTGTCAAATATGCCAGATTGGAGGAAACTTCCACTCTAATCGGGAGCCATCTGGCGAGTGCTGGGTTTCGCCGATGAAGCGGGAGCGCGGGAAGTGGATAAGAGGCTATTTCTCTGGCTCCTCGGGAT
>CAYTRB010000156.1:0-7288 GCA_964440215.1 uncultured Methylocapsa sp. | reverse complement strand
CGTTCAGGCAGAATTTCCACTTATCCAAGTGGTTCAGATTTCCCGAGCCAGCTCTGTCATTCGTTGGACGTAGACCCTTGCGGCGAGCTCGCCTTCATCCACAAACTGGCAGGGACGTCAGGTCTCCGCAGCGCGTGAACCCTTTATCAACTCAGTGGTCGACGAGGGCATGCATCGTCTCGCTTGCTGCCTGGCATTTATTGGGGCGGAGCGAGTTTGAATCGCGCTGGGTCTTTTGTCCATCCTTTGACAATGAATTCAGAGAGGGAAGTGCTTTGAGCGCCTTGAGGCGCTTGCCGTTAGTCATATGCGTTGATAATACCGGCGAGACGAGTTTCGAGCTTGTCATGCCAATCGTAATGAGTGCATTTAACGATGGTTTCCTTGTGCGTCCGGTTCATTCGCTCCACCCATTCATTCAAGCGTCGCCTTAAGCACACAGACGGCGGAGGCCTGTCCTGTAGGGCTATGCCGCCTCCCCGTCATGTCCTTTCGGATAAAGTGCAAGCCGTTTCTACACGAACGGCCGAAGCTTATTGACCATAGGTCGCAGATCGTAAGACCATCGTAAAACGGTGAGGTCGGCCTAACATTGGCGCAGATAAGGACGACGAGCCCCTCCCTATCCCTTTCGGCGGGACCCCCATGCGGCCTAAAAACTCGCGATCCATAAAGAAAACGGTGTTTCAATAGGATCAGCGCATAGCCCTCAAGTTGATCATTGTTTTAATGTCTTTGTTTTTGTGCATGACCTTATCCCGAAAGGCCGCCATTGTGTGGGTTCGCACTCGAGTGGCGGTAGCGTGCCGCGCAGCCCAATTGCAAGCATGATCCGGCGCCCTAGCGGCAGCGCTCGATATATATGCGCGAGCAGCGCAGGATCATCATGCGGCACGTCAAGGTATGCGTCGAGCAGATACGGGCTACGCCAGCTCCTGAGCCATTCATTTGGGAAGAAAGCGATGGTGCCAGCGCTTATTGGGACGGCGGCAGGCTTCAGCGTCACGCCGACGAAGTTGGCGGCGAACAAGTTGCAGAGATCTAAGCCCAGCAACCGTCCCAAACTGCAGACCGGCGTCGGACGCGGATTGATTTCAAGCAAATAGGGCAATCCGTCAGTGCGGTCGAGAATGAAATCGATCCCGATGAAGCCACTGAATCTGGTCTGCCGTATCAGCGCTTCGGTGGCATGCAACAACTCGGGACAGTCGATTACGCTCACAACCGTGCTTGCCCCATTCGGCGCCGGATTGACGCGTTGGGCGACAACAGTGAAGCCACCAAGCATGACGCCATCACGTGCAGTAGCGGTTGCGAATGCCAGCTCGCCCTCATGGTAGCGCTGAACGATGAGCGGCTCGCCGCTTCCAGTGACCCGGCGACTAGCAAAGCTATGAATAACGCCGAGCAGTCCGGGCCAGTGTCTCAGCTTGCGCAGGCTGGGCGGCAGCAGAAGCGCGTGATAATTGTTAAGCGTCTCCCGATCGGAGCGGCAGACGTAACAACCCATACCGCCATAAGTGTTCTCCTTCTTAAGGATGATCGGATAGCCAACCTTCCCGGCAAATGCCATGGCTTGATCAGGTGCGATGATCCGGCTTTGTTTTGGGACGCGAATATTGAGCTGTTCGGCAAGCCTGCCGGTCGCCCATTTGCTGCTGACCACGCGATAGCCCGCGGGATCACTCAAAGATCGACGCAGAAGACTTCGCAGCTGCAGCGACAGCGCAGAATTGTCGACAAGCGGGTTAAGCTCGCGGACCGCGCTTTCGTCGCAAGCGATCAGCGCCGCCGGGTCATACTCCTCCACTAGCCGCTCCAGATCCGAGCGGATATCACCCGTAGACATCGCTGCCGCTGCCAGGTAACGGCTGTGCTGGAGAGGAACACCGGATTTGCAGAGCGCGACGACCGACACGCCTAACCCCGCGAAAGCCTCGGGCAAGCGCGCCGTCGAGATCCAATCGTCCAGCGCAACCAGAGCAATCGCAGGCATTCAAATCAACCATCACAAGGCAGGCTATTACGAGAAATCATGTTAGTTCAAAAAAGACTACTCATATCCCTCGGCGGCCATCTGCTATCCGTCGAAAGAATCTCTTGCTAGTTCAAAGCAAGAGCGCTGAGAAGGCGCTGTCGCAAACTCGGCACATTCCAAAAGTTCAGGTTTCGCTCGCGGCAATAACTTATATGAGGCGATGACATTTTCCAATTAATTTTGGAAGTGATACACTCACATTTAATGACTTCCGTTTGTCGAATCTTTACACTGGGAGGATAACCAATCTCGGACCGAGACATTTATTTGACAAGGATAACCGTTACCTCTGTTCAATAGACTTCGATGTAGAGGCACGAAAATCTCTGTGCCGGCCCATCTCCGGGAGAACCGTATTCTGGATCTCCGTGTGATCGTCCAACGGGCCGGGTTCGACGCCTTCCTGGCGCTCGACCTGGAGGGATTCGACGCAAGCTGTCTCGCCATGGTGTTTTATGCCAAGCCCGTGCTTGCTGCCTCCTCAAGTGAACCGCGCGTCCCTGCATTGCTGCTTGTCCTTTCGCCGCCAATTGATGATTTGTCTAGCAGCAGTATTGATCGTTTTGCGATAGAAATCGAGTTCTGATTTCGTCAGTCAAATGCCATGCATAATTTTGCAAATACACCCTTGTGCTTTCATCCCGGCGGGGCCCATTACCCATGTGAGTGATGGAAGGCACGTCACTCGCGGTCTCGTCACTGGAAGCAGGTTTTGTTCATGACTTTTCTTCTCACCAGTTCTCGGGTAGCCGGCTTCTTCGGCGTACTTGCCATTATTGTTCTATCGCTTGTCCCGGGCATCGATCGGCCTCACACTGGCATGCCCGGTGTGGTCGAGCATTTTATCGCCTATTCGGCGACCGGCATAGCCTTCGCGTGCGGATTTCGGTCGTGGTCATCACGGGTTGTTGTCGCTCTAGGCCTCACGCTTTTGGCGGGTTCAATGGAGGTCTTGCAGCTTCGGGTTCCCGGGCGACATGCGGCGATAATCGACGCCGTCGTCAGTAGCTTGGGTGGCCTTACGGGACTCGTTACCGGCGGACTCCTGCTCGGTCTCGCCACCCTGGGATATAAGAAACACCGTCGTCTCGGCGAATCAGCCGATTTAATTCAATAATTCTTGGATTGTTTGACCAGAGTCTTGTTGGACAGGGTCACGTCCTGATCCGTTATGAATTGGCGAATAGCGCCCGAGCCCTGACTTGGAGGCGAATGAAGCGCAGCCCTGATTATTCTTGAATAACGAAACGTAGGCTCCAGAACAGTGAGTAGGGACACCTCGAACCAGACCAAGGCAGGCTTTGCCATCAGGGCCATTCATCTTGGCCATACGCCCGCTGATACGCTGGGCTCGTTGACTCCGCCCGTCTTAATAACCTCCACCTATGCCTTTGAGGCAGCCGTGGCGGGTGAGGAGAATTTCCAGAGGGAACGGGAAGGCTATGTGTACGGGCTGACACGCAATCCGCGGTTCGCTTGCTCGAATCCGGCTGCGACATGCTGATAGTCTGCGCGCATTTCACCGATTCCGGCCGCGCCATGGGGTTTGCCCAAGCGGATCGTCGCGGCGATAAATGAAGGCCGCCTTGACCCCGCTCTTCTGGCGCGCATCAAGCAGCGTATCGAAAGCCTGCTTGACCGCGCGGCGAACAACAAAGTGGCGTTGTTGCCCGAAGGCACCTTTCGTGCCCATGCCGGTTTGGGCGAGCCCTACGACGCCGGGACCGTCGAGGTGGTTTCGCAACAAGGATAAGGAACCATGGCAACAGTCACGCCGAGGACGCCCGGAACCGTGCCGCCTTTCTTATCCTGACCGTCCTTGTCATCGACGCCAAATACTAAAGAGCATCCTTATCCGATTGGCGACTGCGGCTCCGGTACCGAGCCGTGAAAGGATTGTGCGCACGCCGGATGCCTTGAAAAACTTCCCCGGCCAGGCAAGAATTTATAAGAAATCGAGCGGTTAAAGCATAAACCCTATCGCCACATCCCGTTTGGGCCAAATCCTGAATTCTGACCTCACCCCGCCTGGCAAAAGTGCGTTTGCGCAAGCTGTCAATTGTACCAAAATGTTTCACGTGAAAAAGTTTTGTCCGATTCGACTCTGAAATCGGACAAAACCGCGATTTTGGCGATATTGATATAAATGGCGGTTATGCCTAAAAGGGTGGCCTTCAAACTTGGCTTGCATCGCGCAAGGCCGCCGCAATAGCTCAGCTGGTAGAGCACCTCATTCGTAATGAGGGGGTCGGGGGTTCGAATCCCTCTTGCGGCACCAATAAAATCAAATACTTAGTGCAAAAATGACTTTCCGCTCCGACAGAAAGGTAACAAATAGGTAACGTTTGGTTACCTCGCGCCATGCCGAGATTCCCTAGTCCGGTAGTCGTGCCTAAGTGCAAGAAAGGGCTTTGTTGGATTAGTGGGGATCGGGTATGCATCCTGAACGTTGTGACGCTGGCCTACGACGTAAACAGATACGCCGGAGAGCGCAGCCGAGAAGACTGTTTGGTCTGCCACAATGATGGTTCCTGATTGGGCTTGCCAGTCCTAAAAACGATTAACAAACTCTAGGAATCGGCGCGTGCGGACAAGGTCGCTTCAGCCTTTCGTCGCTGCCCGGTCGAGATGGCTCGCAATTCGGCTACTGCCAATGGTCTCTCTTCACCTTTGGCTGGCGCAATAGTCACGTGACCAGTCCTTGTCTATTTACCGACAATCAGCCCCAACGCTTCAGCAGGGATCGGACGCTCTCCAAGACGGAGAAGAACGGCGGTCCCTGGACGGACAGCCTCATCCAGGATGGCGATCGGTTGGCCATTTCGATCGAACCTGACCGCCTTGTCCGGGGAATAATTGATGACGAATCCAATGGGTTTGCCAAACGCGGGTACCCCTTCCGGGAGGCGATCGAGCACCTGGCGCACAAAACTCACCGGCCCTTGAGTTGCGTCAAGATCGATGCGGAGGAGTTTCTCGACGCCGATCATCGCGGCCACGAAAATCGGGCTCGGCACGGTGCGCTCGGTGAGAACGATGGCATGCGGACTAAAATTCTCCCGCCAGATTTTGTCACGTGCTTCGGCTTCTTGCTTCACTGCCAATTCGAGTTCGCGAACCGTTTCTTCGAGCGCAAGCTTCACGGCCTCAGCGGATGTCTCCAAGGCTTGCGGCAGCACGTCCAAAAAGTGTTTCGTTCCTTCGAGGTCGCCGTCGCACAAGGCGTCGATCCGGCGAATGCCTTTTGCAAGATTTTTGTAGCCAAGCCGTTTTGCAAATTCGCCGCGCGAAAGACCGAGCTCCGTCATCCGAGATCGGATAAGAGCCGCAATGGCCAGATCGGATTTCATTTGAAAAACCCTCCTTCGGTTCGTTGCCGGAAAGGGCTGACGCGTGGCTGGGATCCCGTTTTGTTGCCGGAACGGCCACATCCCGCTTTTGCGGAAACCACCTTGCCCGGGAGGGGCAGGTCGGCGAGGGCGTCAGCCCTGCTCTTGATGCGCGGCGTATTTTAAACAGAATTTTTTGTTCGTCAAATCGAATATTTAATAGATAGTGGGTCAGAAATCGAGTGTTACCTGGCGGGAGCGCTATCGGCATGCGCCTCACGGATTCTAGCCCCGCGCCCGCCGACGTCTTGGGCATCAAGCAGTGGATTTATACTAGCAACCCGTCTCACTTAGGCTTTGTAGCAGAAAGCCGAGGACGATTTTGCCTCTGCCACTCCACTGGTCGCCCCCGTCGGTTTTGCGATCAGACAAACGCTGGCCAAGACCGTCACCTTTCAGATCATCGTCACGACCCTGGACTTCACTACTCACTACGTTGTGGTCGAAAACCTCGCCACGGCGGCGGCGCTGTCGGCCTTCGGCTTCGTCGTCAGTCCTTTTGTTTATTTCGGCCACGAGATGGCCTAGGACTATTATGACTCGCCGAGGGCGTGCCGCCTCGACCTACCGACGCCCACAAACCTCGTGCCGGCGGGAACGGTTGGCCAGCTCTGAGAAGTGGGAACATGTCCCCGGCAAAAATCTCCTCTCAGTCGGTCAGGAGATATCTTTCGATTGCACGCTCACCGCATCGCTGCGGAGTGATGTCGGTTCGCCCGCAGATGAATATTTCATTTTTCCATTAGCCAAATGTCGCTCGTGTGAAAGCAGCCAGCACCCAAGGCGAAACGAATGTGGCAATTAGCGGTGGCGAGGCGACACATGATCACGCGATGACCGGCGCGGCCACGGCCAGCTCGAACGGCCGATCCGGGTGCATTCGGAACGCCAGGCCGGTCCCGAGCAGCAAGACGAAAATCGAGCCGGAAAACGGCAGGGTCCAGCTCCCTGTGCGATCGATCAGGTAGCCGAAGACGAAGGGCGAGACGATGCCAGGCGTGACCGCTAAGCCAGTTCGCCATGGCTTTGCGTTGTTGCTGGTTATCTAACCGCGGCAGCAGAAGCGGTAGTGCCACTGTCTCCCGGTCTATCACCATTATTGGCTGTGCGCCGTCGGTCTCTTCAAGCATGGCAGCATAGGTCTTGCGGTAGTGCCACCACAAGTAGCCGCGCGGGGGGCCACCGCTTGCTAACAGCGCCTGCGTGGCGGTCATCGCGAAAGCGCCCATCACGGGATTGAAAAACTGCTAGTATTGCCGTTCATAAAAATTATCGGCGCCCTTTGCGACCGTGGCTTCCTCGCGAATATTGGCTCTTCGCTGCGACATCGCGGCGCTCAACAAATATTGTACGACATGTTCGGCAGCGGGTCCCGGTGCGTCCGCGCGGCGCAAATAACATTCGGCTGCCCACTCTCGCCACACTGGCGGTAGCACATGTACGGCATGGCGGATCAAAGTCCGAAAACGGGTAATGCGGTATCGATCATCTAATGCGGTATCGACCATCGACGTTACGCCATTCGCGCAGCGGTACGCTTACAGCGGGCAAAGGAACCGGAATTTTGGCAAACCGCACAAGCATTGGAGCCGCCGACGCACGTTCCCCACAACAGGCATGCGCTTCATCGATTGAGCCCCTTATCATGCGCTTATTGGCACATGCCATCACTCAGGCTATTTCGCAGGTCAGTGATTGAACTGTTTGCGCCGTCCCTTGCAGCAAGCAGTCCTGAAGCTAACGCTGAGGGATACCCACGTCAAGCCTTGGCCCCCGCCGCGGCCCGTCCAGTGCTGAAAGTCCGCTTTGGGGTCAGCCTGAGACGAATGGCCACGTCAGCGGTACGTCGGCTTTTCAACCA
>CAYTRB010000155.1:0-7412 GCA_964440215.1 uncultured Methylocapsa sp. | reverse complement strand
ATCTTGTTCTCGACCGCCTGGAAGATTTGTTCGGTCGTCTCGATTCGGGTGGCCGGCGGAGCGCGGAGGTGAAGCTGGATCTGCCCGCCATCGATGTCCGGAAAGAAATCACGGCCAACGAAATTAAACATGACGGCGCCGAGTGTAAGCACCAAGACAGCCATGACCGGGATTACAAATCGGCGAATCAGCAGCAAATGCAGCAATTCCACATAGCCGCCGCGCAGCCGCTCAAACCCCCGCTCGAAACCACGGTGAAAGCGCGAAATGAACCCGGTTCCGGTGGCCTCGGCACCATGGTGTTCGCTCTGAAGCAGCAGGCCGATGGTGATCGGCGTCAAAGTACGGGACAGGCCATAAGAGGCAAGCATGGCAAAGACGACGGCGAGGCCAAGCGGGGTGAAGAGATACTTCGCCGGTCCTTGCAGAAAGATCACCGAAATAAAGACGCAGCTTATGGCGAGTGTCGACACCAGAGTCGGCACGGCGATACCAGCCGCCCCATAGAGCGTTGCTTCGGGCAGCGGCCTTCCTTCCTCCGTCAGAAGGCGGTGGGTGTTCTCGATCGTTACCGTAGAATCATCGACCAGGATACCGACAGCCAACGCCAGGCCGCCTAGGGTCATCGTGTTGAGCGTATGGCCAAGAAAATAGAGGATGACGAGCGAGCTGAGTATCGAAAGCGGAATCGAGATCATAACAACTAGCGTTGACCGCCATGATCCAAGAAACAAAAGAATCATCAAGGCAGTGAGGGCCGCCGCTATGGCGCCCTCCTGAAGAACTCCGTTCACCGAATTGGTAACGAACACCGATTGGTCGAAGAGTTCGGTGATCTCGAGGCCGGCCGGGGCCGCCTTCCGCGCAACCACGAGAGCCTTCTTCACCTGGCGGACAACATCGACCGTCGAGGCATTACCGTTCTTGATGATGCTGAGCAAGACCGAGCGGCGGCCGTTTTCCCGGACGACGTTCTGCTGTACTAGATTGCCGTCGCGGACGTTCCCCACATCCTTGAGGAAGACCGTGGCGCCGCCCGCGAATTTGACGGGTATGTTGTTGAGATCATCGATCGTCGCAGGCGTCGCGTTGGTCCGGACGCTGTACTGCTTGTCGCCGATTTTCGCCGTGCCTGAAGGCAGGGTGATGTTCTGGGCATTGACGGCATTGACGATGTCGAGCGGTGTGAGTCCTTTGGCTAAAAGCTTGGCCGGATCGATATCGACCATGATCTGCCGATACTTCCCGCCAGCAGGGGTAGGCAGCGTCAGCCCGTGAATGGGTGCCAGAGCCTGCCGCAGCCGGTATATGCCGTAATCGTAGAGCTGTTGTTCATTCAGCGTGTCGGAGCTCAGGCTGACCTGCAGGACGGGCACGCTGGAGGCATTGAATTGCACCACGATCGGAGCTTGGATACCCGGCGGCATGAGTGCCCGGATCGAGTTCGTGCCCGATACGATCTGGGCGATCGCAAGATCGAGGTTCACGTCAGGCTGAAAAAAGATCTTTTGGACCGAGATGCCGTTCAGTGACTGTGCCTCGATGTCCTTGATTCCATTGACGCTGGAACTGAGGGAGTACTGGCTGTAGGTTGTGACCCGCTGCTCCATCTCTGGCGTGCTGAGGCCGGTATATTGCCAGATCACGGTGACGACTGGGATGTTGATCTCCGGGAAAATGTCCGTCGGCATACTGACGATCGCGGAAATGCCAAGAAAGAGTATGAGGCACGCCAGCACATAGAAGGTGTGCGGTAACCTCAGCGCAAAGCCAACTATGCCCATGATGCATCCTCACATCGCAGCCACATCGGGAGCCCGCGCCGGCCAACTGGGCTAATAAGTCGGAAGGCTCTGCCGGAGTTCAAATCGAAGGCGATTTACCCGCGGTTCCGGCATCGTCAAATAGGCCAAGTGTAATCCATGTTAAGATCGTTTTGGCTCTATGAGCTGCGGCGACAACCATTGGTATCCTAGCAGAACGCTGGGGGCAAACTGGCCGTTGACTCATATAACGCACCAATATGCCAAGGCGGGCACACTTCTTTGTGAATCGCGAACTGGGCGGTTTCACCGCGGGGGCAGGGATGTACCGTCAGCGCGGCCAATTCGGCCACTCGCTGGCATCGTTATAAGAATGCAGCGCCCAACGTTATTGCCCGCCCCCCGGCCTTTGCCGCAAAGGTCCTGGCGGAAGAGAGTGGGAGTCGAACCCACCAAAGACCGGCTCGCGGCCCCTCCCGGATTTGAAGTCCGGACGCCCCACCGGGGACGCTTCTCCTCCTGAACTTGGCGTGTCCCTGTCCGCCTCCGGCTCGTCCAAAAAAAGGTCAAGCCGGTGCTGATTGAGCCGGCGCAAATCGTCGCGCCGCAAGGTCACGCCATGGCGGTCGAAGAAATCAAGGATCTGAATGGCGACTTTCCGCCCATTGTCCATGCGATCGCGAAACTCCGCCGCCTTGAACCAACCGGCGTCGGCTTTCGCCGCGACATCGGTGACGATTCTGGCCATCTCCGCGACGGTGGCGCGCGAAAAAAAATGGTCATGCGCGATCTCATGCACGAGGCCAAGCCGCCCCGCGAGCTTCAGGACACGGCGGATCTCTTGCTCCGACACGACGAGAGAGCCTGCGATTTCGCGCACGCGGGGCGGACGGAACCGCCCAAGCCCGCCAAGCAGCGGCGCGATGGCGAACCATAACGCCTCATCGGCCACCGTCAGCCGAACAGCATGGCTAGAAAGCCGGACCCAGGCGCCATCGAGCGCTATCTCGCCCGCCCGCGCAAATCGTTGCAAAGCGCTTCTGAACGCGGGCACGGGAAGACGCGGGTCGAGTTGCAGACGGAGCCGCTCAACGCCTATGCCAGCAACATCGGGGTTATTGGCATGGTAAGCCGCGAGCCCCGCCAGAAGCTCACAGTGGAAATGGGCAAAGTTCGATGCAGAGATGGCGAGCACCGAACCAGCCGCCGTAAGAAGAGTAGCCCCCTCACGTTCGGCAAAACTGTTCGCTGTGTCTTTTCCCAACGCGCGATCGCGCGCGAAAACCGTAAGATTTACGTAATGCGGTGGTGCCTCCAGCAATGCGGATAGTGCTTGACAAGGGTGGGGGAGCGCGTGCGCATCGAGCTGTGCCGCTCGCTCGGCGGTCCGGCGTTTGCGGGCGGGGGCGCGCAGATCAAGAAACCGTCCGCCGCCAAGGGTGCGCTTTGCCGAGGTGTCGCGCAGGATGTAGCGGTCACCAACGGCAGCCGCGATTGGCCGGTCGAGAATAAGCTGGACGTGACCTTCCTGTCCAGGTGTCCCGCCTTCGTCCGAAAGGAGGACGATCCGGGCACCAATCTCCGCGGCGGCATGGTGCAGCCGCACCGGGAACCAGTGCCCGAGACGCTTTGGCTCGGCGGCAAGTACGCGCAGCGTCGCATCGATGCGGTCCGCCGGTGCATGCAGATCCGGGTCGAGCACCACATCCCCGCGGCCGATCGCATCCTTGGTAATGGAATCGCCGGTGAGATTGAGCGCACAACGCTCACCAGCCCGGCCTTCTTCGCTCGGCCGGTTGTGGGCATGGATCGAGCGAACGCGCGCCGGAAGGCCGCGAGGACTGACGACAACATGGCTGCCGGTGCCGATCGATCCGGAGAGCACGGTTCCAGTCACGATGGTCCCGGTACCGGCAAGGGTGAAGGAACGATCGACCGCGAGGCGAAACCGGCCCGAGGCTTCCCGCCTCGCAAAGTCGCGTGCGGCCTCGATCAGATGCGCGCGAAGCGCGTCCAGGCCGGCGCCAGTCGCGACTGATACGGGTATCGCCCGCGCGCTCGCCAAAGCCGTGCCGGAGAGTTCGCGGCGTACCGCCATCTCCACCTCGGCAAGCCTTGCGGGCGGCACGAGATCCGCCTTACTGAGCGCGACTGCACACGCCTCGATGCCAAGCAGGCCAAGGATGACCAAATGCTCTTTCGTTTGCGGCATAACGCCATCGTCGGCGGCGATGACAAGCAGAGCGAAATCGATCCCGCTCGCCCCGGCGACCATGGTGTGGATGAATTTTTCGTGCCCTGGCACATCGACAAAACCGATTGTCCCGCCGCCTTCCACCGGCAGATAGGCGAAGCCGAGATCAATTGAAATGCCGCGGGCCTTTTCCTCCTTCAGCCGGTCAGTGTCGACGCCCGTCAGCGCCCTAACCAGCGATGTCTTGCCGTGATCGATATGGCCCGCGGTGCCAATGATCATGCGCTGGGCTCCACGGTCTTAACCGGCCTTTCCGCGCGCCGCTGCGCTTCGGCAAGATCCTCGGCGGATAGTGAGGCGCGCACGGCATCAAAGAAAGGCGCCGCGAGCCGGCTGCCCGCCTTGGCGGCCCGCGTGAGCCAGACGAAGGCTTCGATAGGATCGCGTTCGCTGCCCGAACCGAGATGCAAAGCGGCGCCGAGCATCGCTTGGCCATCGGCATCGCCAGCCTCCGCCCCCCGGCGCCACCAGCGTATCGCTTCGATGGAATCGCGGTCGACGCCGAGCGCATTGTGGTAAAGCATGCCCATGCGCGTCATCGCCGTAGCGACGCCTTGCGTGGCGGCCCTGAGCGCGAAGCATCGCGCCTCGGCAACATCGCGCGGAATTGCCTCGCCTTCGAGCAGTATCCAACTCAGCATGTCCTGCGCCGGGGCATCGCCTTGTTCGGCGGCGGAGCGGTACAGCGCCGCCGCACGCAGCTGATCCGGCGCGACACCGTCGCCATTGAAGTACAACGACGCCAGATTGCGCTGTGCCACCGGGTCGCCGGTGTCAGCCGCCGATGTCAGCCATTGGACCGCAAGTTCCGGGTCTCGCGTGACTCCGAGCCCTTCGGCGAAACAAGCGCCGATATTGTTTTGCGCTCGCGTGTTTCCCGCCCGGGCCAAGGGCTCCCAAAGATCGAGCGCCAGCTGGAAATTGCCAGCTTGGGCAGCGGCGAGCGCTGCGGTCATTGCTTTGCACGTTGCGCTGGCTCCCGGTTCGTTTGATGGAGAATGCCGGAAAAGACGATCAAGCCATTTCATTGCCGTCCCTTTCGCCAGGCGCCGGATCGAAACTGGCGAGGTTGGCGGCAAAACCCGTCTCGTCCTCGAGACAGCGAAGGTCGAGCACGAGCGCGCCATCCGCGATCCGGCCGATCACCGGTACCGGCAGCCGCCGCAGCGCCGCCGCGAGACGGTCGAGCGCACGCCCGCCACCTTTGGGCGCAAGCGCGAGGCCACCGCTCGGCACGGTGGACATGGGCAGCGCGCCCGAGCCGGTCTGACTGCCGCAATCGGCGAGCGTCACAAGGATCTCGTCTCCGAGCGCGCTTTGCACTGCCGGCAGCAGGCGCTGCGCCATGGCTTCGATCTCGGCCGCAGGCCTGGTAAGGTAGCGAAGCACCGGCAGGCGCTGAGCGAGACGGTCCGGATCGCGATAGAGTTTGAGGGTCGCCTCCAAGGCGGCGAGCCGGATCTTGTCAACGCGTAGCGCGCGCTTCATCGGGTTCTTGTTGATCACCGCAATCAGATCCTTGCGGCCGGCGATGAAGCCGGCCTGTGGCCCGCCAAGCAGCTTGTCGCCTGAGAACGTCACGAGATCAGCACCCTCTGCGATGGCTTGCCGGACTGTCGGCTCGTGCGGAAGGCCGAAGCGGCAAAGATCAACGAGCGTGCCGGAGCCGAGATCATAAACCATTGGCACATTGGCAGCGCGCGCGATCGTGGCGAGCTCGCTGGGCGAGACCGAAGCGGTAAATCCATCGATCCGGTAGTTCGACGGATGAACCTTCAACACAAGCCCGGTCTCCGGCCCGATCGCGTCCCTATAGTCCCTGGTGTGCGTGCGGTTGGTGGTGCCGACCTCCCTGAGCCTTGCGCCGGCGCGCGCCATGATATCCGGCATGCGGAAAGCGCCACCGATTTCGATCAGCTCACCGCGCGATACGGCTACCTCCTTGCCTGCCGCGAGGCTGTTCAATACGATGAGAACGGCAGCAGCATTGTTGTTGACGATCGTCGCGTCTTCGGCTCCGGTCAGCTCGCGGAGAATCGCGCGCAGATGATCGTCGCGCTCTCCCCGCTTGCCGGTGGCAAGGTCGAACTCAAGCGTCATCGTATGTTGCATTGCCCCAGCCGCCGCCGTGACCGCTGCCTCGGCGAGCACCGCGCGGCCGAGGTTTGTGTGCAGTACCGTGCCGGTGAGGTTGAAGACCGGCCGCAAGGTCGAGCCCGTGCCGGAATGAAGGCGCTCGAGCGCCGCTGCCGCGACAGCCTCGGCAGCTGGCGGCGATTTCCCGCTGCGCACGGCGGCGCGCGCTTCCGCGATTACCTTGCGCACGGCATCAGTTGCGCATGGGAAGCCAAACCGCTCGGCGGCCGCGATGCCCTGGCTCGTCTTCAAGACTTGATTCACGGATGGAATCTCGCGAAGCGCGGCGGCGTCCCTCATCATGGACCTCAATAGCCAGTAAGGAAGGGATTGAATCCTCCGCGACGATAAGGGCCTTCCCCCATGAGGAGATCGAGGCCGAGGCTGGCAACATCGTCGGCGATGGGTTCGATCGCGGGGTCCTTATGCTGCTGCAGGATTTTTACCCAGCCGTGACATTTGTCACAGGTCTCGGCCTTGACGGAACCAGGCCCGCCGTCGATCTCCTGATAGCCGATCCCCTCGGTCGAACCGCAAAGAACGCATTTGATGCGCACGATGTTCCAGAGCGTCCCGCACAAGAAGCAATGGCAAAAGCGCGCGCCATGCGCACCTAGCCAGCCGACCACCATGGAACTTGAAGGAGCACCGCCGCAAACCGGGCAGAGACCATCGCCAACCGGCACCAGACAAGCTGCTTCGAGACCTCCCGCGAGCCGTGCGAAGTGAACCTGGAGCCCTGCTGCCACATAGATGTGCTCCGCCAAAGTCTCGCGCGGCAATGATGCCGAAAGAACGCTGAGCGCCATCGTCTCACGTTCGGTGCCATTCTTGGCTGCGACTCGGGCGAGCGCATCGGCCGCCGGCTTTGGCTGCTCTATCCATATCATCGCTTCGAAAAGCCGGTCAAAGGTCTCCATGAGTGCGCGGTCTCCTTTGACATGACCACTGTCGAGCGGCGGCATCTGGAATTCGCGTGATCGAGCAACCGTCTCCGCGTCCGGGCGGTGAGGCTCAGGCAATTCCTTTATGATCGCGTGCTGCGTGCCGGCGATTCCCGCCAGAAACTGGAGATAGGGCGCGAGTTCATTCGCCTCGGCCAGCGCACGGAGCCGGGCGGCACGGAGACCAAACAATCGGAAAGGATCGGGAAGCACAGCAAAGGGCGGCGCCGAGACATCGCCGATTACCGTCGGGTCCGGCGAAACCACAGTTTTTTGTGTCATCTGATCCCTCACGAACCCGCCGGGCCACGTGGA
>CAYTRB010000154.1:0-7421 GCA_964440215.1 uncultured Methylocapsa sp. | reverse complement strand
TATCTCCCAAACAGCCGCACTTTCCGCCGAAGGTGAAATCGGTAATCTGGCTGCATATGGATGGGGCCCCTAGCACCATAGATCTCTATGATTACAAGCCGGAACTCATCAAACTCGCCGGGGCCGGGCAAGAACCCCCGCCGTCTTTCCTTCAAGGGATTAAGACAAGCACGCAAGGCGGCGTCGGCAAGCTCTTCGCATCTAATCGAACATGGAAGCAGTATGGAGAGAGCGGCGCATGGTTCTCCGACCTGTTGCCGAATCTCGCGCAGCATGCCGACAAGATAGCCTTCATCAAGTCCAGCACGACCATCGGCGCCACCCACGATATTTCGATTCTCAAGCTGAATACCGGTGACCTGAGCCCAGGGCGGCCATCGCTTGGCGCGTGGGTCACCTATGCGTTGGGTTCCGCCAACCCGGATTTGCCGGCCTATGTCGTGCTCTACAGCGGCAAAAAGCCACCGACGGGCGGCTCTGTGAACTGGAGTTCAGGCTTCCTGCCAGCTGTTTATCAGGGCACCGCTTTCCGGCCGGGCAATTCGCCTATCCTCCACCTCGATCATCCCGAGTTGATCGCGCTAGCGGAACAGCGCGACGATCTGGATCTTCTGAAACGCCTCAATGAACAGAGGGCGGCCCTGCATCCCGATGATACTGAACTCCAGGCGCGTATTCGATCCTATGAACTGGCCTACCGTATGGAGGCCACCGCGCCGGAAGCTGTCGACCTCAGCAAGGAAACCGACGCAACCAAGTCGCTCTACGGTTTGGACCTACCCGAGAGCAAGGACTACGGAACAACTTTGTTGCGCGCCAGGCGGCTGGTGGAGCGCAACGTGCGCTTCATCCAGGTCGTCTCTGGACCAATTGAGGTGCCCGGTAATGAACAACCCATAAACTGGGATGCTCACCGGGATCTTGAGAAGAACCATGGCTTGCACACAAAGGCTGTGGACAAGCCCATCGCGGGCCTGCTTGCCGATCTGAAATCGCGCGGGCTCTTGGATTCGACGCTTGTCGTATGGACCTCGGAATTCGGCCGCACGTCTTATGGGCAAAGCGGCAATGGACGCGACCACAATCCCTGGGGCTATACCCAATGGCTTGCGGGTGGCGGCGTCAAGGCCGGCACGACGTTTGGCGAGACCGACGCTATTGGTTTGCAGTCTGTCGGAAAGAAAGTCGATACCTACGATCTCCACGCGACCGTTCTGCAACTCCTTGGCCTCGATCACTTGAAAACTATTTATTTGAAAGCCGGCCGGGCGGAGCGGCCCACCGTCGTCTATGGCGAGGTCGTAAAAGAGCTTCTCGCATAATCTAAGCGCTCCGGCCAGTCACCGGCCATTTTCGAGAACGCCCGGAGGGAATGTCCTTCCGGGCGTTTGATGTAAATGGTGCAGCACTCGGCGCCGGTCAAAGAACGGAAATGATTCCATCCAAGCCGGATAGCGTTGGCCAATCATCAACATTTCCCTACCCAAACATAATCATCATCAGGGGCGGCTACCTCGACCTAGCGGAAAATATCTATGATACGGAAATTTGTCTTTCCTTTTGCGATATGTGCGGCAGCTCTGGCTGGTTCCGCCTATGCGCAGCATCGTGATCTCGACCTGCACGATTACGATGACGATTTGATGCGCGATCTCGATAAAACGATCAAATATTTTGAGCCGGACATCACAGCCGGAAATGCGCAAGGCGCGATGGAGGACGCCGAAATACTCCAGGATGGATTCAAATATACGGAAAGATATTTTACCAAGAAAGGCGATGCCGACGACGCCGTCAAGATTTCCCAGCACGGCGAGGAATTGATCGCTGCGGCGATAAAGTCCGTTGAAGCGAACGACTTCGAGGCGGCGGCGGCGGCGGCACGGGACACGGCGAAGACGTGCCGCGCCTGTCACGATGTCTATAAGCCCCTTACTAAAAAGTAAGACCGTCTTACGCATCGATGACCGGTGCTGAGACGATTAATAAAAGCTGTCGTCTAGTGGAGCTGGTGCATGTGCGACAACCCAAGCAAGCCCTCCAGCGAGGGCAACGGTCACGAGCACTGCCAACCAGGTACGGGATGAAGCAATAGCTTCGGTTTCCGCGACGATGTCATGGGGTTTGTGGCCAGTGATCATTGCATGCAGCAAGTTTCTTCGCTCGAATACATAATGCGCAATCACTGCCAGGATGTGTATCACGGCCGCCGCCATGATCCAATAAAACAATTTGCGATGCAAGGAAGTCAGCTGCAAGCTGACTTCCTTGCTGACATATCCATACAGCGGGCCAACATTGAAAATCTCGTCATTGCCAAACAAGCCCGAGAACGCCTGTACCCCAAGAGCCGCCAACAGCGTCACCACCATCCAGGCACCCAAGGGATTATGGCCAGCATAACGAATCTTATGGCCACGTATCAGCCCAAGCACATAACGTAGAGTAACGGCGGGGCCGCAAATGAAATTCCAGAACTGCGCGTGACGGGTGCCGATAAATCCCCACACAATACGAAACAGCACCAGCACGATAACGGTGTAGCCAAACCAGACGTGATATTTAAAATAGCTAACACCCAGCCGGTTGGTGACGAACGCGCCAATGATGGCCGCCACCAGCGTCCAGTGAAACACGCGAACCGGCAAATCCCAGACTTTGCGCGGCTCGGCCTCTGTTGGCGCTTGCGTAACACTCTCGATCGTTGTCATCAAGCGATCTCGTTGGAAGGACACACTAAGGGAATGCCTACGAGCAGCGCCATACAGGTCGGTGCCTTGACTTCGATCGGGTGCATTTTATTGGAGAGAAGCTCTACCAAGCCACTTGGCGCGATGTAGAAAACCGCGCTCATAGGCAGAGCGATTCTATTTGGCGCGATAGGCATCGTGGCACGCCTTGCAATCCTGACCGATCGCCGTGGCAGCGGTCTTGAATGCCTCCGTCGCCTGCTTGTCCGTATCGTTCAAGACCTGCAGGGCTATGAGGTGCGTTTGAAACTCCTTAACCTTCTTGTCGAAATCCGCGCGACTGGTCCAAATATCGGGCTTCGCCTTGGTGTCGGGTTCACCGGTGTTGGAAACGTCGGGAAATGAGTCGTCCACAAGCCCCGAAAGAAAAACGAGACGAGCGATGCTCTTTTGTATTGTTGCCGCATCATAGGGGCTGCCTTTCAAGACAGCACCCAGTGGCTTGAAGTTGTTCCCGATCAACGTATAGACGGCTTTGCGGTTCTCGATGGCTTGCCTTGCCGGCGATGGACCGGCAGCCGCAGGCGGCGTGGCTGGAGGAGCGGCGGCTGGGGCGGCGTCCGCAGGAGGAGCGGGCGGGGCAGCGGCGGGGGCTGTTTGGGATTTGGCGGACAAAGCAAAGGTCGCCCCCAAGATCAAGGCACTGCCAACAATCATCGCTTGACGGGCAGTCATCATTTTCCGGCTCATACGTTCAATTCTCCTGATTGTCTGTGTTGCCGCGCCCTGCATTTTGACGCTGGGCCGATGTTTACCGAAAGCGGCGAAATGGGGTGATTAGTGCGCGCATCATGTTGGCGGGCAGCAGCCCGCCAACGAGGCGAAAAGACGGGCGACTCTACGGCGTCGCGTTCTGAGGGGCTGCTTGAGTCGCAAGCCCGGACGATTCTGACACCAAAGCGACCTTAGTGTAGCCAGCAGAATTGATAAGACCCATGACCTCGATCACCTTGCCGTAGGCGATAGTCTTATCGCCGCGCACATGAATGCGGCGCTCCTTGCTGTCAGCGCTCTCGCTGAGGACAAGAATCAGCTCATCCGCAGCTACTTCGCGTTGATCGACAAAAAACTTGCCTTCGGCATCGATGGTCACGGCGATCGGCTGTTTTTGATCGACCAATGGGTTCGCTTGCGCCTTTGGCAAATTAACGGGGATGCCGGCGGCCATCAAAGGCGCCGCCACCATGAAAATGATGAGAAGCACCAACATCACATCGACGAGCGGCGTGACGTTGATATCGCTTATTGGCGGCGCATCGAATTCATTATCATGTTTACGCAGCGCGAAGGCCATTGCGGTCTCCCTTCTTCGAAAGCTGGCGGGACAATTCGACTTCGAACACGCCAATGAAACTATTGAGGCGCTTGCCGTAATTGCCGATTTCAGCGCCAATGCGATTGTAGAAGACGACAGCAGGAATCGCCGCGAAAAGGCCGAGGGCTGTTGCGAACAACGCTTCGGCAATGCCGGGGGCAACAACGGCAAGACTGGTATTATTGGAGGCAGCGATACCTTGGAACGAGGTCATAATTCCCCAGACCGTTCCAAACAGCCCAACGAAAGGAGCCACGGCTCCAATTGTAGCCAAGCCGGGCAAACGGCTCTGCAAATGCCCAAGTGCGTCGATACTAGCCAATTGACCAACCCGATGCACCCGCTCCTGAAGACTGTCCCGCTGGGAATCGGAAAACACAAGCTCGGCGGAGCGATTATTCTCCTCGACCATCGCCTTGTAGACCGTGACGAAAGGGTCTGTCTCGGAGGCCCTTTCGAAGCTTTCGGCGACTGAAGTGACGGGCAACCCCGACTGGATACTGGCTATTAAAGTGTCTGCCCGCTTCTGCAATAGATACAGCCGGACGAGCTTGTCCACGATGACCGCCCAACCCCAAGCCGATGCTAGGAGAAGGATGATCAATACGGCCTTCACTACGGTATCGGCTTGCGTAAACAAATCAATCGGAGACAGGCCATGGGGTGCTGCTACCGCAGTTGAGGGATCAATAGAATCCACCATTTCAAAAATATCCTTGGTGTTTGAGGTTGGGTTGATTGATGAAATAACCAGATCTCATCGGAAGACGATGGCGCCAGATAGGGAGGCGGGACGCGTTAAACCTGTCGCCGGAAACGGTGCTGCGCGCGCCAATGCTTCTCTGGCCGCCGTATCGAACGCGGGATTGCCTGATGGCGAAATGCTCTGGGAGATCACCGAGCCAGAAGGCGAGATTACGATATGGTAGCCAACGCGGGCCGCTTGGTGTGCCAAAGCATGGGGAAAGACCGCAGCGTGGGCGATACGGGAGTGGACCTGATTGGCGTAGCTGGAGGCTATCGCGTTCGGCGGAACCTTTGTTGGCCCGGTTCGCGCCGGAGCGGCTGGCTGCTGCGCGACCGGCGGCTTATGTTCGACGACCTTTGGTTTTGGTTTTTCAACGACCTTAGGCTTCGGTTTCGGCAAAGGTTTTGGCGCCACCGGCTCCTCCACCACCGGTGGCGGCGGCTCTTCTAACTTTTCTTCGGGCGGAGTTTGTTCGGCGACCGGCGGCTCTTCGATTGGTGCTGGTTGTTCCTCCGGAACCTCGGGTGGCAACATCACCAGCTCTATCGCGTCTTCCTCAACGGGCGGTGGCGGTCGCGCCGCGTAGGTGAGAGCCGCGGCAAGTACCAGGGCATACAGCACGAGAGCGGTGCTTTGCGTCCAAAATGATGGTTTTGTGCCTTTCAGCGCCAGTAGCGTTTGCGCTCCCGCGGACGAAATCAAGGGTGGCAGTTCAAATTTATCGACTTCTAAATCCGCCGGTGCAAGAGCTGAGCTCATTACGACGCCTTTCCAACCACATGTGTCCGCCCGCTCGGGCTATTTCACGATACAGTCTATAAATATACTAGGATTGTGGTCAACTCATTTTTTTGCAGCGCGAACAGCGAGCGGAAGATATTCGTGCGAAACTCGCTTAGTTAGTCCGGCGTATCGCGGTCATCGCGGGGTCAGGGAATGATCGGACGTTGCCCGCGCCGCGATGAATTGCTAAGACGAGCGTTCCGGCGCCCAGAAGGGTAAGGAATGAGATACTGAGGCGATCGGTCGCGCGGCAGGCACACGCCAATGCCTATGCCCGAGATGGAAGCTTATGCTGTCGAACAAGGGAAAATATGGGCTGAAGGCGCTGATGCATTTAGCGAGGTTCGACGGCCCATGTCTCGCCGCCGCGATCGCCGCCCAAAATCAGATCCCGCGTAAATTCCTCGACGCCATCCTGCTCGAACTGAGGAATGCTGGCATTTTAAGCAGCAAGAAAGGGAAGGGCGGAGGCTATCAGCTGGCACGCCCAGCCGATAAGATCACGGCTGGCCAAATCATTCGAATCCTAGACGGATCGCTCGCGCCGATCGCCTGCGCGAGCCGTACGGCCTACCGAAAATGCACTGACTGTCCAGACGAGGACGCCTGCGCCGTACGAGATCTGATGCTTGACGTGCGCGACGCCATGGCTCTCATTCTCGATCGCACAAGCATTAAGGCTTTGAGCACACGAGGAAACCGGGACCACCTCGCGCTTCGATAAGCGGCGATCATTTTGATCATTCGGTCCCGTAATTAGACTCCAGTCTCGTGCGTCAAAAATCATACCGCGAGTCGCTTGACGCAGGCTGACAATTGGCTTTAGTAAGTTAGTACACTATGTATATGGAAAAACTTATATGAATCCATCCCGCTCTGGCGACGCAAATACAATCCCCTCACTTGGGGAGCCGCAATATGCCCCTCCTTTGAGCGATTTCGGATCGAGCGTCGGAGATCGTTTGCGCACGTTAATGCTAAGCCAAGGGCGTTCCTTTGATAAATTGGCCGCCTATTCCGGGCTTGGCAAAAAGCAACTTGACGCCGTCGCGGGGGGAGAAATAGTCCCGACGATCAATCTTCTCTGGAAGATCGCCAACGCACTTGGCGTTCCCTTTGGCAGCCTGACTTCGGCGCGTCAGCGCCGCGGTTTGTTTGTGCTGAGGAAAGCCAAAAAAAAAGTCCTCTCTTCAAGTGATGGGTGTTTCACCTCCCGCGCCCTGTTTCCTCACGATTGTAAACGGCTTGTCGAATTTTACGAATTGACCCTTGCACCGAACCATGCGGCGAACTCGGAGGCGCATGCGTCGGGTACGCTCGAAAGCCTTGTCGTCGTCCGCGGGCATATTGAAATTACCGCCGGCAAGGAACCAGCGCAGCGTCTAGAAGAAGGCGATGCCATGGTCTTTGAAGGCGACGTTCCGCACAGATACAAGAATCTGGGAACAACCGAAGCGCTTCTCTATCTCGTCATATCCTACATAAATCTGGCCGGCTCGTGAGTCTTGCAACCTGATCGGTCGCCTAGGTAGATGCCAAGGTCAATGTCTCCATCCAAGTCTATCGGCGCCCCGCACTGTTGTGGCTCGCAACGCGAGCTCGTGCGTTAACGGAGCCTCCATTTTCATTGAGTGCCGGTGCGCCGTCTGCCGGACAAAGATCTCGACAGAGATATCAAGGATTACGCAAAGACGATCTCGAGGCGCGAAGATGCCAAGGGAGCAGCCGAAATCGTCAACGCGTGTCTTCTGATCTAGGTGTTGGAGACTGATACCAGCGGCATTGACCTTTGACTCAGCTGCTCTTCGCAACCGCTCGCTTTCGT
>CAYTRB010000153.1:0-7513 GCA_964440215.1 uncultured Methylocapsa sp. | reverse complement strand
CCTCAATCGCAACACGGCACTGGGCATCGGTTATTCCCTAATGCCGTTGGTATAACGACATTTGGCGGTCAACCTGGTCCTACTCCTTGTGAAAAGCTGACGCCGAGATGCCGTTCTCTATACGTACAATCTGCCGTACAAAATATTACAAACCTTGCGCTGACCTCAAACTCGCCGGCTGGCACGCCGGAATGGCAGAGGCCGACAGTTTGCCGCCGCTCCTCGGCGCGCTTCTGCTGTCCCACGCCTGGCAAGCCGAAGAGCCAATCCAGCGCCAGGCCCGGCTCGCGCCGCTCCTGGCCGGCCTCCATCTGCGCGCCCGCGGCCGCACCAAAACCCATCTTGCGAGTTTTTACCTCGGCCTGCGCCGCCTGCGGCCGAAGGAGCGGCCCCGGACTCCCCTCGATCACCTCCGCCAGGGGCTCGCGATCGTCGAAGCCGGCGCCCGCGAGGGCCTCGCCCAGCACGACCGGCTGATCCTGGCGCGCGCGCTGCTGGCGCGCAAATGCCGGGGACGCCGGGAGACGTCGCATCTGCCGGCCCTTGCCGAGCTGCTGCTCGAGGCGCCCCTCGTCAGCGTCGCGATGATCGCGCAAAGACTCGCGATCAGCCCGCAGGCGGCACAAATTCTGGTCGGGGACTTGGGCGCAAGCCTGCGCGAGATCACCGGGCGTAAACGCTACCGCGCCTGGACCATCGGCTGAGCAAACCGGCGAGACCATCGAGGCGATCGGACGTGTCCCGGTGAAAGGGAATGTTCCAGCCCGTCAGCCCGTTTTGTTGCCGAGCCTAACGGATCTTCCAAAGCCAATAGGCCGCAATGCTGTGAATAAGCGCCCATCGTCTC
Source organism: uncultured Methylocapsa sp. (assembly GCA_964440215.1). GTDB lineage: Bacteria > Pseudomonadota > Alphaproteobacteria > Rhizobiales > Beijerinckiaceae > Methylocapsa. The sequence goes on along the minus strand of CAYTRB010000153.1, from coordinate 6,666 downwards.
CGATTGAACGTCGTGGATACGCCGTTTCAGCCTATAGGACAGCATCATCAGGCGGAATCGGGGCATGTTTCCTCACCGCGCCGTGGTCTCGGGGAGCGGCAAATCTTGGCCTTTCGCTTCATCCATGCGGCAGACGTCCATCTCGATTCGCCGCTCCGCTCGCTGGCCCTTCGCGATCCTGACCTCGCCGAACTGATCGGGAACGCCACGCGCCGCGCTTTCGTGCGCATCGTCGATCTCTGTCTCGACGAGCGGGTCGACGCGCTGTTGCTTGCCGGCGATCTCTATGACGGCGACCAGACGTCCATGAAGACGGCGCGGTTCCTGTCCGAGCAGATTCGGCGGCTGCACGAGGCCGGCATCCACGTTTTCATCATCCGCGGCAACCACGACGCGCTTTCGCGGATTACAAAAGAGCTGACCTTTCCGGATTCGGTCAAGGTGTTTGGCGGCCGCGCCGAGGCGATCATGGCGCCCCGCGCCACTGGCGAGTTTCCCGTTGCGATCCACGGCCTGAGCTTTGCCCAGCCGCACGCGCCCGAAAGCCTGATCGGCAAGTACAGACCTCCGATCGATGACGCTGTGAATATCGGCATTGCACATACGAGCCTCGGCGGCGCCCCGGGTCACGATCTTTATGCCCCGTGCAGCCTCGCCGACCTTCAGGCGACAGGCTTCAACTATTGGGCGCTCGGTCACCTGCATAAGCGCTCGGTGGTGGAGGGACGATGCGCGATCGTGATGCCTGGCAACCCCCAGGGCCGCGACATCAATGAGGACGGCGCCAAGTCCGCAACTCTGGTGACGATCGCCGACGACCGGTCGATCCGGATCGAGGAGCGCGTCACCAGCACCGCGCAGTTCGAGAGAGTTTCGATCGACGCGACAGGCATCGACGATTGGCGCGACCTGGTTGGAGCGCTCGGCGGAGCGATCGACCGCACGCGCGCCGGGGTCGCGTCAGAGCATCTGGTGGCCCGCCTGCGCCTGACCGGAGCAACGCCGCTCGCCTGGCGCATCCGGCGCGATCTCGATCTCTTAAAAACCGAGGCCGACGACCGCGCCGCCGTCATCGGGGCCTGCTCGGTCGAGAAGCTCGAGGTCGCCTGCGAAACGCCGGACGGACTGGTTGGCTCAGCGGATAATCCCGTTGTGGAGCTGCGGCGCCTCATCGACGAGGAGGTCATCCGGTCCGACTCCTTTCAGGCGGAGGTGGTCGGTATTGTGGAGGAGCTCAGGACGCAACTGCCGCAGGAATGCAGGAACCTTTTCGGCGCCGACGAACCGGCCTTCAAGGCCGCCCTCGCGGCGCTGGTGAAGGAAGGCGCCGCCGACGTGCTCGCCCGGCTTCATTCGCGCGCGGAAGGTTCGGCGAGCTGATGCGTCTTAACCGCCTCGATCTTGTTCGGTACGGAAAATTCACGGACAAGCGCATCGATTTAGGCGCGCGGCCGCAAGACAAGCCGGACTTGCACATCATCTACGGGCCGAATGAGGCGGGGAAGTCGACGGCTCTTGCCGCGTTCCTTGATCTCCTTTTCGGGATCGACCCGCGGAGCCATTTCAACTTTATGCATCCCTACGCAACCATGCGGATCGGCGCGATCCTGGACCTCGCCGGCGAGGCCAAGGATTTTCTTCGCGTCAAGCGACCGCACAACAGCCTCCTCGACGCCGGCGAGCAGCCAATCTCCGAGGCCGCGATCCTTGCCGAACTCGGCGGCATCGATCGCGAGTCCTATCGCAGCATGTTTTCGCTCGACGACGAAACTCTGGCGGCTGGCGGCGAGGGCATTCTCGCCAGCAAGGGCGACCTCGGCCAGCTCCTCTTCTCCGCCAGCGCCGGTCTCGCCGATCTGAGCCGCAGCCTGACCGAGCTGCGAAGCGAAGCAGACGGGTTTTATAAATTTCGCGGCCGCAGCGGCGAGCTATCGGACCTGAAAGGCCGTCTCGCCGTCCTTAAGGTCGAGCGGGAACGAATCGATACCTTGGCGTCGCATTATGCGCAGCTTGTCGAGATCCGCGATCGGATGACCGCGCAGTATGAAAAGGCAATCGGCGAGCGCGGCAAAATCCAGTCGCGGATGGACGCGATTCAACGGATCCTCAACGCGTTGCCCCGTTTGACGGTTTTAAGACGCCTTCGCGCCCAACTGGAGCCGCTTGCGGACCTTCCGGACGCGCCTTCAGGTTGGACCGAAGAGCTGCCCAAGCTGCAGAACGCGGAGATCGAACTTGTGACGCGCGCGCAAGGCATCGCGGACGAGATCGCGCAGCTGTCGACCGACTTGGGCGCGCTTGTCATCGATGAAGCTGCAGCGAAGCTGGCGGACAGGATCGAGATGTTGGCCGATCTCCGCGCCCGCCATGTGACGGCTGCGAAAGACCTTCCCGAACGCCGCCTGCATTTGCGGGAGGCTGATCTGAAGATTGCCGGACTCCTAAGCCGGCTCGACCGCAAGGCGGAGGCGGAGCCGGCTCGGCTTGTGCTCAACGCCTCTGTTGTCGGCGCCCTGCGCGGCCTGATCGAGACGCGGTCGGGCGTCGCGGCCGCGGCGACAGCGGCGGCGGACGAGCTATCGGAGGCGCAGCGTCGCCTCGATGAGGCCCGGGCCAAACGCGACGAGGCTGGCGATAGACCGGACGCTGGGCAACGGAGCGAGGTCCGGATAGCGGCGCTCGCGGCGACCGTCGCAGCGCTTCGCGCCGACGATCATTCCGCCCGCCGCCGCCTTGCCGCGCGGACTCGCACGGCGCATCTGCAGACCCTTGCGGATCGGATCGGCGAGCTGCGGCCCTGGCAGGGGGACGTCGAGACGCTCGTCACAATGGCGATCCCACAGCCTGAAAAGATGGAATGCTGGAAAGTCGCGGTTGCCGAGGCGCAGAAGCGGATCGATACCCAAGCGGGCGAGGTCGAGCGTCTTACAATGGCGCGCGTCCGGCTCAAGGCTGAGCTGGAGGCAATTGGCGGCGTCGTGGCCGTGGTCAGCGACGCAGAGACGGCCAAGATTCGCGGTGGCCGCGAGCAGGCATGGGCCAGCCATCGCCGCACGCTCGATGCTGTGTCCGCCGACGTCTTCGAGGCCGCGCTTCGGCATGACGATAGGGTGACGAACGCGCGTCTCGGACACGCGGCAGACCTCGCGAAGCTCCAGCAGACCACCGTTTCGCTCGCGGTGCTCGAAGCCGACCTCGGTCGCGCGCACCATCTCCTCGCTACGACGGAAACTGCTCTCCGATTCGTCCGCGAAGAGATTGCAGGCGCTTTGCGCGCGATGGCGCCGGCTTTGCCGGAGGACATGCCTCTATCTCAGCTCGAGGGCTGGGTCGCGCGCCGCAGCAAGGCGCTCGAGACGCGGGAGTCTGTTCTGGCGGCGGAGCGCGATCTCCGCGAAGCGGACGCCGACGCCGAAACTGCGCGAGAAAAATTGACGGCTGCCCTGGGCGCGGCCGGCGTCTTTTGTGAAGCGGACGCAAGCTTTGAAACGCTTCTCGCGATGGCGCAAGCTGCAATTGATCGCGAGACCGAGTTGAGGAGCTTGAGGGATGCGGTCAACGACCGCCAGCGCGACCTTATGAGTCGCGTTAGCGTTGCCGAAAAGGCGGCGGCGGCTGATCAGGCTTGGCGCGCGTCATGGGCCAAGGCATGTTCGGACTGCTGGCTTGGCGCCGGCGGCCCGGCGCCTTCGCTCGAAACGGTTCGCGAAATCCTTGCCGTCGTCGCCGATCTCGGTCCCGCGCTTGAGACACAGGCCGGTCTCGCAGACCGCATCGCCAAAATGGAAAAGGATCAGGCCGACTTCGCGGCTGAGGTGACTGCGATCGCAAGCGCGCTGAACCTTGCCTCGGCGAGCGCGATCCTTGATCTCGCACGGGCGATCGTTGACCGCGCGCAGGAGGCGAACGCCTTACGGGCGAAACGGGACGTAAAGCAACAAACCCTCGAAACCGCCCATGCCGCACAGCGCCTGCTCGCAGAAACGCTCGCAATTCACGCCAAGCGCAAGGCTGAGATGACGGCCTACTTCGGAGTCGGCGCGTTGCCCGAAGTCGCGGCGAAACTGCAGAGCATCGCAAGGAAAACTGAGCTCAGCCAACAGGCGCATTCCGCCGCGTGCGAGATCCTCGACGCGCTGCGATCGCCAACCATGGGCGAGGCTGAGCGCGCGATCGACACCGCCAATCGCGCTGCGCTCGAAGCGGAATTCGAAGAGTTAAAAGCGCGCTTTGACGATCAGGACAAACGCAGCCGCGAACTGTTTTCTGAGCAAAGCAAGGCGGCCGATTGCGTCGACGCCGTCGGCGGCGACGATGCCGTGGCGAGGATCGAGGGGCAACGGCGAACGACGCTCCTCGAGATCGAGGAAAAGGCGGTGCGTTACGTAAAGGATCGCGCCGGGGCCGCCGCGGCCGAGCAGGCCTTGCGCGCCTATCGCGACCGGCATCGCAGCTCGATGATGGCGCGCGCTTCGGAAGCGTTTCGAACGATCAGCCGGGGAGCATATACAGGGCTCGGCACTCAGCTCGATAGGGACACTCAGAGTCTGATCGCCTTCAGCGCGGCCGGCGGCTCAAAAATCGCCGCCGAGTTATCGAAGGGGGCGCGCTTCCAGCTCTATCTGGCGCTTCGCGTCGCTGGCTATCACGAATTCGCTCGATGGCGGCGGCCGGTGCCTTTCATCGCCGACGACATCATGGAGACTTTCGACGATTTTCGGGCGGAAGAGGCGTTTCGCCTCTTCGCCGAGATGGCCACGGTCGGCCAGGTGATTTACCTGACCCATCATCGGCATTTGTGCGAAATTGCATTGCAGATCTGTCCCACGGCACAGATGCACAGACTTGGATAGGTGGGGCGGGAAAGCGGGCGAGCACGATATCGTCGGGGCGGACGCCTATGCCCGCTAACTCGTCTAGGCCTTCGGTGTCAAAGTGTTCGACGTCATCGACGCCGAGGCGCATCGCCTGCGGGAAGTCGCCGGCATTGGACCGAACCGCGCCGATTACATCGCCAAGGGTTGGGCCGAGCAGCGGGCCATCGGCGAGATCATGATGTTCCTGCATGCCAATGGGGTTGGCACATCGCGCGCGGTGCGGATTTATAAGACGTAGGGCGCCGATGCGATTCAGGTGATTTCGGAAGATCCCTATAGACTCGCACGCGACATTCGGGGCATCGGCTTTTAGACGGCCGATGCGCTCGCGATGAAACTCGGTATCGAAAAGACGGCAATGATCCGGGCGCGAGCCGGAATCTCCTTTGCCCTGCCCGATCTGTCGGCTCCCCAGGATACAACGGATTTTGATTCCGCCATGCAGAGGTTCGAATCCTCCCGCCCCAGCCAAGTTTTTCTAATCTTACTGCGTCATACTTTCTGACTCAGTAAGACTAAGTGTCTGTTTTATCTCGGTGTCCTCTGCCCTTCTCGGCCCCGCAGCCCGTCTGCCCGGCCGTTTGCTACAGAAGGGCACCCATTTGGCGCGTTCGCTTCGCAACGCAACAGGTCTTGCTGATCGACGCCACCAGCGGGAGCCAGGCCAACCGGCTGTCCACCCGTACGGTGAAGCGTCACATTTCGGCGCTTTCGTCGCTCTGGGACGAGGTCATCCCGCGTGGCGAGGCGACCGAGAACATCTTCTCTGGCTTCAAGTTTCCGCACCAACAACGAGCGCAGGATCAGCGCCCTATGTGGCTGCGCAGCGATCTTGCCCGGCTTTTCGCGACACCGGTGTGGACGGGCTGCAAATCCGCGCATCGGCGATCGGCTGCCGGAAACGAGATCATCCGCGACGAAAAGTTCTGGCTTCCGTTGATCGCTGTGTTTTCCGGTGCCCGCCAGGAAGAAATCTGCCAACTGCATGTCGCGGACGTTCGCGAGGAGGAGGGCGTCTGGCTGTTCGATATCAACATGAAGCCGCCGCGCCGGCTAAAGAACAGATCCGCCGTGCGTCTGGTGCCAATCCACCATGAATTGCGGTGGCTCGGTTTTCTGCAATATGTAGAGCAGCGACACAGCGCTGGCGACGAACGCATTTTTCCAAATCTCGAACCCGGCGGCGCAGACGGCAGGCTCGGGCACGGATTCACCAAGTGGTTCACGCGCTATCGTCGTGACACCAATGTCTATGAGGTTGGGCGGGACTTTCATTCTTTCCGGCACAGCGCCACAACGTTTCTGCATCAAGCGGGCGCGCCTGATTCGATCGTTGACCGGCTGACCGGTCATACGACTCCGGGTGAGACGGCGCGCTACACGAAAAGTTCGAACCTGAAACACCTGCAGGCCGCCATCGATGCGGTAGACATTGGCGTGACCTTTGACAAACTATACATCGACAATCGCGCCCCGCTGTAGGTGTGCCTCACAGGCCGTGGGGTCCGAGGATGAGTTCAAGACCATCCTCCTCGGTTGCGAACGCCAATAGCCGGCGCTCGCGATCGCTCTCGCGTCGCGTGCCGCAGCGCATATTCGACCGCGAGCCGCGTCTTGCCGATCTCTCCCAGCCCATGCAACGCCTTGCCAGTGACGGCCGTCGCCTGCTTCTCTTGATCCGTGGCGAGAGTCTCGTGCAGCTTATCGAGAAATGTCTCGCGGCCCTTAAAAAGGGAGCCGAGCGAGGCGAAGGGGAGATTGCGCGGCTGGCGCACCGGTTTTCTGGCTC
>CAYTRB010000152.1:0-7532 GCA_964440215.1 uncultured Methylocapsa sp. | reverse complement strand
ATCTGTCCGCCGCCCAACAAGAGCCCGTGCTAGAACAAGCGAAAAAACCGGTTCTTGTGAAGCCGCAGAAGCCCGAGCTGGAAGGCGTTGATCTTGTCACGGCTTATGCCATAGAAGGCAGCGAGTAGTTAATCGTGTAGGTTATTTTTCACAAAAAAAGCGGCTTGGTCAAACCAAGCCGCTGAGATGCGCCTTCCTGTCTGAGATGACAGGAAATCGCTGCATCGGCCTATGCTCTGGGAAAAACTGCCCGCTCCCACATGACAACACGCGGCCGTCTTGCGAACACGTTCATGAAAACTTTTGGCAAGCTGCGACATCCCGTTAGGCAGGGCTATTCCAATTTGTCCTAAACGGACCGTTTCTGGAAAAACTCAATAACATGATCGTACAGACGGCGCCCTCCTTCAGGAAACGCCGGACAATGGACGGGCTTCCCATAAACCGCTTCGAGTTGCTGACAGATAGAAAAGCTTTCTGCCTCGTCAAGGAAACGAAATCCGCCCCTTCGCCCAGCGCCATTGGCTGGCCCATCGTTCTTGACCTTGTTGCTGCACGCCAGAGCAATAACACTGGCCTTTCCTAAATATTCAATGGCATGCATGGTATGCTTTGTATATTCAACTTCTTCGCCATCAAGATTAGGCTCTATACATAAAATCACCGCGTCACATCGTGTTGCAAAAAGAAAATGAAGGGTATTCAAGCAAAGACAATTTGATTGTAAATGGGGGTCTCGAGGGATTGTGCCCGACTGCGACCCTAGGATTATGATCTCCGGTGTTTTGTATTGGCATATTGCTTGAATCTGGTGGCGCAAATAGGGAATTAATTTGACCCAATCGAAGGGCAGCCGCGCGCCATATCCCATTGGAAAAACCGCATCGCAGCCAAACAGCGCCGAATGGGGCTCCGTGCCCAATTGACCGACAGTATATCCGGCCTCCAGGAACCGCCTTCGCAGTTCCATTTGAACCGTGAACTTCCCTTGCTGACTTCTCGTTCCAAAAACCCCCAGCACGGGAACGTTCACGGGAAAATCTTTGACTGTGTTCGCTTCCTCAAGGATTGCTTGATCATGCGCGAGAGACGGCCAAACCCACTTCAGACCTTTCTTTTGCGCGTCAGCAAGGAGAGACGGATAACTCTCTAACGAATCGAAGGAGAATATATGCAGGTTATGAAGAAGAACGTCGGTAAGCAGCCGCCCTACAATGTCAGGCCCTCGCAGCTGAACGAGCTTATCCATATGGCCAAGAATTAATCCGTCTCCCTTCTGGAGGCTATTCGTATTTTTTGATGTAACCTTGATGCCAGTTTGTTCGATATTCAAGAATTCTCCGGCATCAACGCCGATTTGACCATGGCCGAGCACGTCCATGACCTCTATAATCTTAAAAGGCAGTAGACTTCGAAACCTTACCAAGGAATGCATCTCTTTGGAGAATGGGTAAAGCACAGCCTGGGAAATGGGTGGCAGCTGGCCGGCCAGAGTCGCGGCCGAAATTAAGCGAGGCGTTTGCGGCAGCTTTGCACGTGGTGCAGGGTTTTCCTGTCTGCTTTTGGCGCGGCGACTCGATGCCAAGCTCCCGCCACCCAACCGTTTGGCGACGGACTGTGTCTCACTGCTTCCGGAACTCTCTTCTGCCGGGGCCGAATGATCAGCGGCAAGCCGCCTGAATTCTTCGATAACGTGCTCGGCCTTAAGCCTGCGATTGCGCTCCTTGATAAGGGCCAGGGAACCAGATACGCGCGCCGCTGCTAGGCTGGTTCCTCCCAAATACGCCTGCCCTCCTCCAACCCATGCAACCCGGCGTCGCGTCGCTGGCGCAAGAATGCGCCACCGGTTCATTTGGCTGTCGCCAAACTCATAGATGTCCGAAGAGCCGCCGCTTCCGACGGAAATGACACCGTCAATAGCAGCGGGGTAACATTTCATCCCATCGTTGGATTCCGCCGCAACAATAATCGTGCCGGCTTCATGTGCAATTGAGCACGCTTCTTCTAGACGGGAAAGATTTTTTTGTCCCTTAGACCCTAGGCTCACGTTGATAATATGGATTTTTTGCAGCACGGCCCACATTATGGCTTCAGCAATAAGCTGTGTGGAGGACGTTGCGGCGTCATCGGCGATACGAATACTGTACAGTTCAACGCCTGGGGCAAAACGCTTTATCACGCTCGCGCATGCGGTGCCGTGGCCATGATGATCCCCCCAATCGTCGGAGAACCGCAATTGGTCTTCTTCGAGCTTAATGTGGATGCCGCTTTGAACCTTGCCGACTTTTGGGTGATCAGGCTGAACACCGGAATCAACCACAGCGACACTGATGCCCTTGCCGCTCAGGCCGCTACCATGAAAGATGGGATTTGGCATTCACCTGCCTCATTTACATCAGACCAGCGTGCGCATCGAAGGCGTCGACGCTTCCTTCCATGGGGTATTTTGCTGCAAGAGCACCGTCGTTCATGGGGCCGATTTCACCCATTCGGCCGGAGCCGTGCGCAAGGCCATGAATGGACATCAGCCAAACCACGGACGTCCGGCCGTTACCCCGGCCAACAATAGACGCGAATGGACTTTCGTGGCCCGCCGTCATCCTGTGCAAGGTGACCCCTGGCTATCGCGCCATTTGGGCCGCCGAATTTGACAAGGCCGCGCGCCTGACCGCCGATACGCCACGCCTTGCGGGCGCCGGTTATTCCAGACCATGCTTCAAACCAAACATCGATTGCCCTGCCCAGCAAGCTTCCGACAAAAGGAACGCGGGTAATTACTCTTTAGGCCTATGTGGCGGAGATCTTGCGCTGGTAATAAAATTCTCAATCAGATTCGTAAGGCGCCGACGGGAAGAGCTTCGATAGAAAGGATGATCGCCATCCTCCAATACTTCAAGCCGAACATTGGTAACACTCTTAACCGCCTTCGACGACTGAAGTTCATAAAGGCCAACCTCTCCCTGATTATAGACGAGGAGTGTGGCGGCCCTGTACGAGAAAAGATCTCGCGACTCTTTCGCCCCAACGCCGGGAACACCTTCGTCTCGCCACATCCAAAAACACGCAGAGCGTAATCCAAGCCCAGCATTACGGATAACAACCGTCGCCAATCGCTTAAAGCTCGAAAATATTTTTTTTTCGCGACGGAGAATGCGCCACCGGCTTTTCAGATCGCGGGCCAACCGATCGCGAACGAACCAGAGATAATTTCGCACCGTTTCTCTGGCAGGTGGAAGATTTATGAGTACCTGATCACTCACGCGATTATCCCTGAGTGACACAGATCGTGCCAACAGTGCCCCCCAGCAAAGACCAATGAGCACAAATCGGCTATGCCCTTCACTCTGAAGCCAATCAAGCGCGGCCTGGACGTCATCAATTGCGTTCTCCAGGCGCGTCGAAGGATTCGGTTTATCTAGCCCCAGGTAACTATCCCCAACGCCAGCGACGTCAAATCGCAGAGAGGTGAAGCCAAGCTGAGCAAAATAGCGCGCCATTGTCACCCACATCCGGCCTTGCCCCAAGTGAGGAGTCCACCAAGTGGTGAGGAACAGCAGGACCGGAACATCTAAACGCACCGATGTTGGCCGACAGGCGATTCCAAAAAGTGAAAGCTGTTTACCAAAACGAATCGGCTCCTCCACGCAACCCGATGGCTCAAGTTGTACCTGTGGGGTGCTGGGCGGGCAGACCGCACCCCGGCACGAAGAGAATTGTTTAAGCCAGCTAGCCACGCCGTCAAAGGCGGCGCGCGGATATTCTGCTAAGTGCGCCGGCTGCATAAAAGCAGCATATCCGACGAAATCCTCCTCGCTGACATCGGCGCCCAATTCTCGTAAGTGCGCCGCAAAGCGTTCGTTCGCGGATGTATCTAATCGACGCTTCAGGATGAGAATGCGGGAGGCAGGACAGCGGCTGACATCAAGAAGGTTCAGCTTCTCCAAGTCAGCCAGGGTTTCGGATGTGTAAACGAATCCTGCCGCTTCCACGTCATCATCCGTTGTCGGGCGTGGCCGTCTCACTATCTCCGGTCCCCCACGCGTTCGTGCAAGCGCGTGATCAAGCTTCATTCGCAATCGAAGCTCGCGGGCGTAAGTCCTCCCTGACACGACCGGGGCAAGCAGGACCAGGGCGTCGATAGTGCCCAGTTCCCTCGAAGCCGCTATGGCCAACGGCGCACCAAGCCGGAGGCCGACCAAAGCCACCGCCTTTACACCGGCCTGATTTCTCATCCAGTTGACCGCACTGGCCACACTATCACTCCAGGCACGCACTTGTCCGGGAGCCCAACAGTCACCGATCGAATCGCCCGTGCCACGATAGTCGAACCGCAGGGTCGGCATCCCCGCCGATGCGAGTTTCTCAGCGAAATTGAGCCAAAGGTAACGGACGTTTAGTTCTTCATCGCCGTCTGGACCGCAGAGAACGACACCAAAATCCGTAGCACCCGGATGCAGCCAGCCGAAGCAACCATCGAATGCAATCGGTACCATTCAAACACCCCAAGCCAGAAGAACGCGAAGCCAAGCCAAAATCTACGGTCTAAGGTCTAGGATCCTCAGTCATGAATTCAAAGCCAATAAGCAATGATTGTAACAAGGCAACACGCGTATGGCTTGACACTTGAGTCGATTGGAAGGCCATGAGCCGCAATGGCTTGGGCTGTCGATCGCAAGTGGAGGAGTGATTGACATTAAAATTCAGTTCCGGTCACGGAACGTCGGAAGTTGTCACACAATGTTTCAAGCCTTGCCAAGGTTGGGGTTGGGGATTCAAATCTCTTTACCGCTCTATATTGAGACGCCTTTTCGGCCCTTGGGCGGGACGCGGCGGGATCTTGCCAAAAAAGATAAGTTGTGCAAACCTGACAATCATGTCCGCAGTGATCTGTGGAATGTCATATGAATATGCATGCTAATTATTAGGATGCCGGCTTCAAGCGGATAAATAAGTCGTTTTCCGAAAGGCAATAGTAGTACATCGTAAGCGCACAAAGATCGACGCGGAGGACTGATGATGGCTGGTGATATCGAAAAAACCCAGGATCAAAAAAAGCAAATCCAAGATGAACTGAAATCAGCGAGTGTGTCGCGCCGCGGCTTTATCGACCGCGTCAAGGCTCTCGGTTTCGGTTTCGGTGCTGCCGTTACTTTGGGAGTCGAAGTTGCGGAAGCACGCGAAGCTCCCGACACCGCAGTCAATCTCACTTCCACCAATCCAGCGTTAAATTCCATCATCAACGATGCCGGCAAAGCGGAAGGCCAAAAGGAGCCGGGCGAGAAAAGGATTCAGGAGGCCTGGTATCGCCGCTTCTATAACCGCTTTGGCTGGCGCCGCCACTTCCGCCGCTTCTTCCGCCGATGGTAAAACGGCGGACGGCAGAGCTTCTCGCGGAATAGAGATAGATGGGGGCCGTCGCGTAAAGCTGCGGCTCACTGTCATGGCCGAATGCGGTCATCGGGGGGTCATCCAACCCAAAGCGGCGAAATGAAGCCGAGGGGGTGCGAAATGACGGCAAACGTAGAGGATCACCTTAGTGCCGGTAGGGATCAAGCATCCGCTGATGTTCCGACCTTCACATTCCTCCTCGTCAAGCTCGCCTCGCGCTGCAACATTGATTGCACCTATTGCTATTGGTTTCGCGACGCCGAGGTCTACAAAAAGCCGCCGGTCCTAACGGTGGAAGCCGAGGACGCATTTTGTGAAAGGCTCGAAGAACACATCCGGTCTTTCAAGCTTGAATATTTCTTGGTTGTGTTTCATGGCGGCGAGCCGCTGCTCTTTCCAAAGCGCCGCTTCATCGCTTTGCTGGACAAGATCCGTGCGATCGAAGAGGGTACGGGCTGCGTCATCGAGCGCGGTGTGACCACGAATGCGATGCTGATCGATCGCGAGTGGACAGAGATCTTCAAGACCTACAATGTGTCACCCAGCGTCAGCATCGACGGTCCAGCCGAGATTCACGATCAGCTCCGCGTCGACTTCAAAGGCAACGGAACGCATGCCGCGACTGTACGCGGCATGGAGCTTCTGCGCGACAGCGGCCTCCAGCCGAACTTGATAGCGGTCTGCAACCCATCCAGCGATCCCGCTCGTGTGCTTGCCTATATCGTTGATGAACTTGGTGTCATGAAATTTGACATCTTGCCGCCAGATGCGAGACATGGCGACGATCCACCGCCGATCGATACCTATTTCATTAAGCTATTCGATTTGTGGTATGATACTTATGCTTCGCGTGGCGTGAGGATTAGCACGCTCGATGCGATGATCCGCGGCTTGGCTGGGCACTTGTCGATTTCCGACACGATAGGTCTTGGGCCGATCGATACGGTGACGTTGATGACCGACGGCACCTTGGAGCCACTCGATGTGTTGCGCATCGCCGGGGACGGCAGTACGGCAACGCACACGAACGTCTTTGCCAATACATTGCAGGACGTCCAAGAGGATCCCCGCTGGCTCGCGACCTTCAAGGCGAGCCTCGCCTTACCGGAAGTCTGCCGGAAGTGCGAATTCATGGATGCCTGCGGCGGCGGCCATCTGGCGCAGCGCTGGTCCGCCGAGCGGCAATATGACAATCCGAGCGTCTATTGCGAAAGCTGGAAAGCCATTTTCGGTCACATCTGGAAACGAATTGCGCCGACGCTGGTTGTCGATTTGGAACCTGTTGCTGAGCAGCAGGATGACAAGCCTCTGTGCTGTATTTCGTAAGACCAGCGATCGTCATGTTCCCATGATCAGCTATGGGATGCAATTCCTCGATCCGGCTATTCTTTAGGAAGCTGGCCTGAAGAAGACTTCTCAAAGATGCCGTCTCGGTTGCCTTTATTAATCCGGCCGTAAGTAAGTTCATAATTACGCGACGCATTTGAGTGAATACTTTTGAAAGAAGGAGATCATTTTGCAAGTGTGGTTTTGCCGATCACGCATCGAGCAGCGACAACCGCTCATCTCACGCACAGGTCAGATGCCAGCGCTACGAAACTGAATGCCAGATCTTGATCAACTCCTGCGGGCGCTGTTTTTGGTGGCGTTGCTGCTTTATCTTATTCCGGCAGTCTTTGGATTGGGCGGTTCCGCAGAAGGGCGGCGGTGGTTCCAGCGCGGCGCCATTCTCACGCTGGGGACAGCTTTAGCAATCGCGGTGGTGGCGAGTGTGATATGGTTCACGCGTTGACACCTGATCATCTAGCCCTCGCCAGCAGCGTCATCACCGCAAGACTCAATCAAGCTATGGCCACCATCTCCCCGGCCCGGCACACTGAGGCGCTGGGCACCCGGAAACGTACTTATTCGTCGTTCTCGCTGGTTAGCTTGTCGATTGGGATTGATGCAGCGGCATCGCCCCTCGGGATCTTCCGTAGTTTCACGCCCGGCTCGTCTCCATTTGTAAATTCGATGCCCGCCGATTCCAGGACGGCGCGGACGGCGGCAACGTTGTTGATCAGCCCGACAGCCTCACCGCTTTTTGCTTCCATCCGTATCAAGGTGGGAGTCGAGATTTTGGCCTTCCTCGCAAGCTCCCCTTG
>CAYTRB010000151.1:0-7608 GCA_964440215.1 uncultured Methylocapsa sp. | reverse complement strand
ACGCCGGCAAGCTGCACGCCCCTTTTATCCGCCAGCTTTCTGCCTTCCCCCAAGAGCTCAAACGAAACCGGGTGCACAGCGCCATGCTCGCATTCGATGACGACCCAGACGTGTTTGTAGGCCTTGAGGTGTTCGGGCAATTCCTTCTTGGTATTGGCCCGGCCAGCTTGTGCGGGTGCTTGTTTCGGCGCCTCTGACATGATTGAGCCTCTTCCTTACTGCCCGGCCGAAAAGCGCATAAGATCGCCTTCGAGAGAGGGCTGGCGCTTGAAAATCTCGTCCATCACCGTCTCGGCGAGGGCCTCAATGGTCAGGTCGGCCGTCGCGATCTGATGAGCCTTCTCGGCCCGCGCAGAAGGGGCGTACACCTTTTTGACAATTGTCGGCGAGCCGCGCAGACCGCATTTGGTAAGATCCGTGATGCCAGCATCCGCCGCATTCCACGTGACGATCTTTGCCCGCGCGGCACGATAGGCGTCATCAAGTGTTCCGCGCCGGATTTCGTTCACGCCCTCGAGCATAGTGATCAGCACGGGCAAGCGGGTTGACAAGATCTGCACGCCCCCTTCGGCCCGGCGCTCGACGGTAATACGGTCCTCCTCTGGAGCAAGATCGACAATCCGCGCGACATAGGTGAGCTGATTGAGCTTCAGACGCTTGGCAATGCCGGGGCCGACTTGGGCAGTATCGCCGTCGATGGTCTGCTTGCCCGTGAAGATCATGAGCGGCTTACCAAATTCCTGCTCGATCTTCGCCAGCGCGCCGGCCAAAGCGAAGCTCGTCGCCAGCGTGTCAGAGCCGGCGAAAAAGCGATCGGTCAGCAGAACGGCCCGGTCAGCCCCGAAAGTGAGCGCCTTGCGCAGCGAATCTTCGGCCATCGGCGGACCCATGGTGAGAACGGTCACCTCACCGCCGAAACGGTCGCGCCAGCGCATTGCCTCTTCAAGCGCAAAAAGATCATAGGGATTGATGATCGTCGGTACACCTTGACGCATGATCGTGTTCGTAACCGGATGAACACGGATCTGCGCGCTATCGGGAACCTGCTTCATGCAGACGACGATGTGCATCGGTTTTCACTTTCGCCTTTAAGCCTTCGCGGCGATTGACGCCGCTAAATAATCAGGCGCAATAATTATGCCAGCAATCAACACGCCGACGATTGACCGCGGACCCGTAGATCTGGCCGATCACGTACCGGTCCGACAGCGCTAAGCCGAACATCAGACGCTCCTGTCGGCAAGATGACATTTTTGTCTCTCCCCCTTGTCTTGTCACTTCCCTTTGTTCGCGACAGCAAGAGAGGTGATCGGCACAAATGACTTTCCGGGCTCGGGCTTCGGCTCCACGGCTTCTTTGTGAACTTTGAATAGGCGCTCCTGGATGGGCGAGGATGCGATGAAATCCTGATACGCTTGTTCAAGATGCTCGCGGCAAAGGGTCCGAATCTCGGCATCGCTTAGACCTTCGAAGGCTCCGTCGATCTGGCTCCCTTTCAGGTACTGGCCCATACGCCGGAGAATATGGAGCCTTGTGACCTGGACGACGGTGGCGTCGTAAGGAACGTCGAGATAATTAAAGAACTCCTCGGCAGCCGAGAGCCGCCCAAGTTCATCGATCACACTCATGCCTAGGATTCTCCGTCATCACAAAAGATATTTCGGCCGATTGCGTCTTCCTCTCGGCCTTGGCGGCCTTGGCTGTCTCGCTCGCGGCCCTTGCGTGGACTGCGGCCCCGCATCCCGGACAAGTACGGATTGACACGCCCTTGCAAGTGAGTAACCCGCGCTTCCAGAAACTCGATCCGATCGAGCATCCGGGTCAGCGCTTCGCCCACAGGATCTGGAATGAGGTGGTGATCAAGGGCGATGCGACCATCGGGCCGCCGCCATTCACGTGATTCCCGGACGATTCGTCCAGGAATGCCGACAACTGTCATATTTGGTGGAACATTCTCAACAACGACCGAATTGGCTCCGATACGTGCGCCAGCGCAAACCACAATTGGTCCCAGAATCTTGGCGCCGGCTCCAATCAAAACGCCGCTCTCAATCGTCGGATGACGCTTGCCTGGCGACCAGCTCGTTCCCCCCAGGGTAACGCCATGGTAAAGTGTGACATCATTGCCGATCTCCGCGGTCTCGCCAATCACAACCCCCGCGCCATGATCGATGAAGAACCGCCGCCCAATTATGGCTCCGGGATGGATGTCAATATTTGTGACGAGTCGTCCCAACCACGACAGCAGGCGCGCTGGAAAACGCAAATTCCTCTTCCAGAGCCGGTTTGCGAGACGGTAAAAGATGACCGCGTGCACACCAGGATATGTGAGGACGATTTCAAGCGTATGCCGCGCCGCTGGGTCGCGCGCCTTTACGCAACCGATGTCTTCACGCAGCAGGGCCAAAATTGCCATGCCGCAATTTGCGTAACTTTTCCGCTCAAGAGTTTGTGCGGTTATCATAGTGAATCTAAACCAGCATTGGTTGTTGCGGATCGCGCCGATTCTTGCGGCGCTGTCGCAGCGTAGAACTCTAGAAGTTCGAGATTGTCTATTGGCCTCTTGAGAGCAACCGCATGAGTTCGAATTTCATCGAGCACCCGCCGTGCCCTGCTTTCATCAGCTGTGACGCCCAGCGAGGCCAGCGCATTCGTGACTGCCGCCATGCCAGAATGTTTGCCGAGCAAAATACGGCGGGAACGGCCGAACAAGGCCGGGTCGAGTGCTTCATAGCAGCGAGGATCGCGAAGAAGGCCCGAGACATGAATCCCGGATTCATGAGAGAACGCTGCCGAGCCGACGATCGATTTTGCCGCAGGAATCGGACGGCGCGCGACACTCGCCACGAGTTCGGCGAGATCGGTGAGCTGAGTGAGATCGACCGCCGTCGTCCGGCCGGCAACCTGAGAGAGTGCGGCCACGACTTCCTCAAGTGCGGCATTACCGGCTCGCTCGCCAAGCCCCAAGACGCAGACGCTTGCATGCGTCGCTCCTCCACGTATTGCAGCGAGCGTGTTTGCGGTGGCCAATCCGAGATCGTCATGACCATGAAATTCGAGCTCTAAGTCTGTTTCGTTGCGAAGATGCTGCAAAATGTCATAAGTGCTGAAGGGATCAAGAACGCCAAGCGTATCCGCAAAACGAAAGCGGTGCGCACCTGCCTCTGCGGCGGCCGCCATTACCTGCACAAGAAAACCAAAATCCGCGCGGCTCGAATCCTCGCCGCCGACGCACACGGAAAGTCCCTGATCAAGCGCATAGGAAACGATTCGTTGAATACGTGCGATTACCTCCTGACGGCCGCACCGCAATTTTACCCACATCTGACGGTCGGATACAGGCACCGACAAATTAACCCTCGTGAGCCCAGTCTTGAGCGCGGCATTGACGTCAAACTTTATCATGCGGCACCATGCGATGACGTCGGCATGGCGCGCCGCCTTGCCAACCGCCGCGATGGCCTCGATCTCCGCGTCCCCCATGGCCGGGATTCCAGCCTCGATCTCGTCGATGCCAGCTGCCTCCAGCCTTCGCGCAATGGCAAGCTTTTCTTCTATTGTAAATGCGACGCCTGGAGCCTGCTCGCCATCGCGAAGCGTGGTGTCATTGACGATAATGGGCGGAAGAACTTGAAGCACAGCTGTTTTTCCTCACGCAACATTTGACGCGCGAAGCTCGCCGCCCGATTCCAACTCCTGCCAATGCGGCGACATCGCCCTTAGTTTTGCGATGATAGCCGGCACTATTTCAAGAACACGCTCAGCATCTTCTGCAGTCGTCTCACGCGAGAGCGAAAGACGAATTGCGCCATGCAAAGCTGTCGGCGCAACATCCATAGCTCGCAGCACATGGGATGGCTCAGTCGAACCCGATGTACAGGCCGATCCCGACGAGGCGGCAATGCCCTCTTTATTCATGTAAGAAAGGATCGCCTCGCCATCAATGTACTTAAACGCGATATTGGATGTGTTTGGCAGCCGGTTCTGCTCATCACCATTCACAACACAATGGCCGATCTGCTGAACCAGACCGCGCTCTATCTGATCGCGCAAAGCGCCGACGCGTGTTTGTTCCGCCTCGAGATGCATGGCGGCGAGTTCTGCAGCCTTGCCAAGCCCTATGATTGATGGCGCGTTCTCCGTGCCGCCTCGCCGGCCGCGTTCCTGATGACCCCCGCGAATGAGCGGCTTGTACTTTACGCCTTTGCGAACATAAAGCGCGCCGATCCCTTTTGGCCCGTGCAGCTTGTGCCCCGACAAGGAAAGCATGTCGATCTCAGTCGTCTTGAGGTTGATCGGGGTCTTTCCGACCGCCTGCACAGCGTCTGTATGAAACAACGCGCCAGCGGAATGGGCGAGCTTCGCGAGCTGTTCGATAGGAAACACGGTTCCTGTCTCATTGTTTGCCCACATGACGGATACGACAGCTGTCCGGGGTCCCAACGCCCGCTCATAGGCCTCAATATCCAAGCGGCCGCGTCCATCGACTCGGATATAATGGACCTTTGTTCCGCGCGTCTTTTCAAGATGATCGGCGAGCGCAAGGATTGCCGGATGCTCGACAACTGTCGTGATGATCTCATCGCGCCCAGACTGCGTTTCGAGCGCCGAAAGAATTGCCGAATTATCGGATTCGGTACCGCCCGATGTAAAGATGATCTCATAATCGAATGCGGCACCGAGCAGCGCTTGCAGATGCTGGCGGGCCTGCTTCAATGCACTGCCCACTTCGGTACCAAATGAATGTGTCGAGGACGCATTGCCGAATTGCTCGGTAAAATACGGCACCATCGCCGCCAGCACCTCGGGATCCATGCGTGTTGTCGCGTTATTATCCAGATAAATCGGCCGCACGGCGTGCCTCTTTCAATGCGCGCTCAATGTGCGCCTTTGACCCCGCCCATGACCGGAACCAGGCGCACGAATTCGCCCAATTTTTCGACGATGCGAGCCTGAATGCCTTCAAGGGTCGCACTGCTCAACTTGCAAAAAACGCAAGCGCCCGTGAGCTTAACCATAACCTTATTGCCGCAGATTTCGACTAGTTCGCAGTCCCCGCCATCCCGGCGTAGATTTGGACGAATCTCCTCAATCACCTCTGTGATGAGCCGGATACGCTCCGCCTCTGCTGTTGCCACTTGACCTATCTGCTCTGATTCCACCAGCATGATTCACTCTACGCTTCTTGACGGTTTTCATTAAACCCGCGAGCACGTGACTTTTCAGCCAAACGACTTGCCGCACGAGCAGCTCGACGTAGCATTCGGGTTTTCGAAGGTGAAACCAGCCCCCTCGAGCGCTACGACAAAGTCGATTGTCGCGCCAGCAAGCAGCTCATGGCTGTTCATGTCGACAAACACCTTCACGCCCTCACGCTCGACGACGGTGTCGTCAGGCTCGGCCGCGTTGACGAGGCCCATCTTATATTGATAGCCGGCGCAACCACCCGCCTCGACCATGATGCGCAAACCACCAACGGGTTCGACTGCACCCTCGATCGCGCTTCGCACCGCATTCAACGCGCTGTCGGTCAGATTAATCATTGCTTACTCTCACTGCCGAGATAACCCATAGTCTCGGAAAGGCAAGCGCCATGCCATGTCATAAGTCTATGACAACGCTGGGATTTGCAGATTCTTGGCTGTTGCGTTTGTAACGTGTGTCAGGTTTCCGACAGGCTTGGTCTTTCCACGCCAAATGGATGTGGGATCAGGGCACCGTTTGCTCGTCGAGCTCCATGCCTCGAAAGATCGAGCAACGCTTGAACGCCTCGAGTGAAGGCTTGACCTTCTTGTGATGGCAATATTTCGAGACGAGCTTCGCTAAGCCCTTGATATCACGTCCACTCGCAGCCGGGAAAGTCTCCGTTAGCTGCTCGAGTAGCGGCCTGTCGACGGCAAGCCCGAATTGCTCGGTCATGACCGTCCAAATCTTGCGGCGCGCGGTCGCATCAGGGGGATAGAATTTGATCAAGGCGATACAGCGCGACACAATGGCTTCATCGATATCGTCGATGCGGTTTGTGGTGAGAAACAAAAGGCCGTTGAAATATTCCAACACCCGCAAGAAGACGCCGACAACAGCATTCATCGTGATGTCGTCATCGCGACGTTTGATGTAGACATCCGCCTCGTCGATGAGCATGACAGCACCCCAGCGCTGAGCCCGCGTCAATGTGTCCTTAAGGATAGCCTCCATTGCAGCCACATTGAGCCCGAGCTGACCAGAATGCACCCGGTAGAGCGGCCGTTTGATGATTTCGGAGTAGACTTCCGCTGTTAAGGTTTTGCCGACCCCAGGCGGCCCCGCGCAAAGCACGGTTGTTCCCCCCGACTTTCCGGCAATAATGTCATCCATCAGGATGTCCATTTCCGCCGTCAGTATATCGATCAGATCGGTCTGTTCCTCGGGCAATATCAGCTTCTGTTTCAGGTCTGGATGATAGGTGTAGGGCTTCATGTCGTCGACGTGAACCCACACATAATGATGCAGCTCGAGATGAAACATGAGGACATAGGCATGAATCGGTATTTTGCAGAAGAGGCCTTTCCGGATGGCGGCTTTGGATTCCTCCACTTCCTCCTCGGCATTATACAGATTGCTTTTGGCGGCTTTTCTCAAATATTGCCCAAGGATATCCCCCGTCCCATCGAGCGTGAGCGCACGGGTGGTTAGGATGCTTTCATCATTGACGAGGCGCGCGCCGCCGCCACCGGAGGCGAGCACGACGACATCTTTGCGTGACCAGTCCGTATCCCGATGGGACGAATTTGGATCATCGGTGTAAAAACCCATACCCGTGCCTGAGAATTGGGCCCCATAACGGGCACGCCAATCGAAATAGCGCGCTTCGGTCTCATCATAGGCGGCCATCAGCTCTGGGGTTTCTTTGAAGAATCCCTTAGCCGCGAAGATCTCGCCAACCGTTTTGCCAACAATATCGCCTGCTGAAATCCTGAGGGTCGTCGATGTGATCGCCCCCTTGGCATTGGCCTTCAACTCGATAAACACGCGTCCCGTCTCGTCGTTCGAGGGCGGCGTGTAGTCCAGCCGGGTAACCGCGTAGGGCAATGGCCGGGTCGCTAGATTTGCGGTGAACATCCAGCCGCGAATCGCGTCTGCGACCAAATACCGCGCAATCGCCGGCAGCACGGACTCAAGATCCTCGGCCGTAAACCTTACGCCCTTATCATCGAAGGCTCGCCGGAGTGTAGAGATATAGGCGAAGCCAACCTGCATTTTTGGTCCGGCATCACGGTACAAATTCTGGAGGAAGGTGAGTTCGGCGTTTGAAAGCTGGTGGAATGGGACCTCGACTTTTTCGCCAAATCGAAGCT
Source organism: uncultured Methylocapsa sp. (assembly GCA_964440215.1). Classification (GTDB taxonomy): domain Bacteria; phylum Pseudomonadota; class Alphaproteobacteria; order Rhizobiales; family Beijerinckiaceae; genus Methylocapsa. The sequence goes on along the minus strand of CAYTRB010000151.1, from coordinate 271 downwards.
GTTCCGTCAGCGGCGCGAGATCCGGGAAAGCCGCGACCATGGTTTCAACATAGGGCCGTTCAATCTGAAGCTTCATTCTCATGGGCCTACAAGTTGGACAAAGAGAGTGCCGGTTTCGATCGGCTTGCACGCTTTACGCCAAACCGGCAGATCATTTGCATATGCGTAGCGCGCCCCTTTAGCGCAGCTCATTCTATGATTATTGAGGAAAGAGTAATGACAACGATCGAGAAGACCCCCCTTGGCCGCCTGGATCAGGAGGGACGCCTCC
>CAYTRB010000150.1:0-7648 GCA_964440215.1 uncultured Methylocapsa sp. | reverse complement strand
GCGGCGAATTTCGCCAAGGCGCCTGTCTGACCGTCTGGCGGGTCATGGTGGTTGAGTTTTTCGCTTATGCCGGCGCGGTCTGGTGGAGTGTGGCGGCAGCGCTGTTTTGCGTTACTCTTATTTGCGGCCTGGCGCAGCCTTGGGTGCGGCGCCGGCGCGCCACGCGCCAGGATCGCCCGCCCATTTCGGCGATCATCCCCGTAAAACTGCTAGACCCTGGCTTTGAGATCGCGCAAACCTCGCTGTTCGCGCAAGATTATCCCGCCTATGAGGTGTTGATCGGCGCCGCCGAAGAAGTCTCTCCGGCGCTCGACGCGGCCCGCCGGATTGCCGCCGCGCACCCCAGGATTGCCTGCTGGTTTCTGCACTCGGCCAGTGTGGCGGCGGTGAGCCCAAAGCTCAATACTCTTGCCGCGCCGCTCGCCGCCGCGCGCCATGATTTGGTTTTCACCAAGGATTCGAACATCACGCTTGATCCGGACACGATGGCGGCTTTCGTGCAAAATCTCACGCAAGGCGTGGGCCTCGTCGTTGGTGTGCCGGTCGCGGTGCGTCCGGTGAATTTCGCCGGCCGCGTCGAAGCCTTTTTGATCAATGGCCATGCGCGGCTTTTGCTCACGGCCTCGGTGCTCGGCCTCGGCTTCGGCGTCGGCAAGACCATGCTCTTCCGGCGATCCGATCTCGCCCGCGCTGGCGGCGTCGAGGTTTTGAGCGATATGCTCGCCGAGGATACCGCGATTGCGATGGAACTCGCCCGGCAAGGTCTGAAAACCGTGTTTTCCCATCGCAGCATTGCCCAGGAAACCGGCGCGCGAAGTTTTGCGGAAATTTATAACCGGCAGCTCCGCTGGAGCGTGATCAGACGGAAAAACGAGCGCTTCACTTTTCCATTGGAGCCGCTCGCAAGTCCGCTTCCGGCGGCGGTGGCTGCGGCGTTTGCCGCCCCTCTGCTAGCGTGGCCGGCTTGGCTCGCCTTCTCGTCGACATTGATTTTATGGTTCTGTGCCGAGACCGTTTTTGCCTTCGCCAAGGGCTGGGACGTGTCGGTCTGGTCACCGCTGGCGTTTTTTGGCCGCGAAATCCTGGCGCTCACGGCATGGCTGCGTGCCTTCACCACCCATGATGTCGTCTGGGCCAAAACCCGTTTCGATGCGCGCAAGGGGGCGCTGGATGAGACGCAAGGAGAGCGCGGCTAAGCGCCGCCGCCGCGTTCCGTGCGAATAAACGCCGTCCCGAACACATAGTCCCAAAATGGCACGCTGACCCCAAAGCCGCGCGTCGGATCGCGGAAATGATGCAGCATGTGGAGACGCCGGAGCGTCAGGCCGAGGCGCGTCTTGGGCTCGGCATGATGCACATAATAATGCACCATGTCGTAGGAAAGATAGCCGATGATAAACCCCATCAGGACCGGATAGCCGAGGGGAAGGCCGAACAGAAGCCGCACAACACAATAGGCGATCAGCATGATCGGTCCGCTCAGCAGCGCCGGCATGACGAGACGTAGCGGATCGCTCGGATGAATGTGATGCACGCCATGAATGAGAAAATGGATCCTGGCTCCGAACCGGCCGGGAAATTCAAAATGAAAAAGGAACCGGTGCCCAAAATATTCGATCAAGGTCCAAATGAAATAACCAAGCGCCGTCGCGGCGGCGGCGGCCCAGGGATCGAAGGCTTTGAGACTGAAAACCGCGAGCAGGAAAACCACGGGTACATAGAGACATAGAGGCGTCGACCAATGGACGCGCGACAATTTGTCGAGCAAGGGATTGTCGAAAATCCGCGGCGATGCGCTTAAGCGGGACGCCTCTTGCGGCGTGCCGTTCCCCGAGTCGTTTCCCGTTGGCATCATTTTTGCGCTAGCCTATCTAGGATACGGCAGAAACCGCCGGATCTTTACGAATTACGTGGTAAACCCGACAATTCGTGACGGATTGAAGCCAATGGACACCTGCATGAGACGGACTGCCCCCGGCGTCAAGCCATCGCGGCGAAAGGCCACGGCGTTGAATAAATTTGCCCGGCGATATAGGGTTGTCAAACGGGGCAATCGATGAATCGGCTGGCCGCCCACAGATTTGACCCGTGCGGGGCCAAGCGGGCGGAATTTCAGGATATTCGGGATGCTTAAGCCATGACAGAGTTTTCGAAGGACAGCTTTACGGCAAGCGCCCCGCCCGTAAAGCAGCGGATGCGCGGTCTTTTGGAGACCTATGGGCTCCGGGCGACCCGTCAGCGGCTGGGTCTCGCGAAGCTTCTTCTCAGCAAAGGCAACCGGCATGTGACGGCCGATACTTTGGCCGCTGAAGCGAATTCCTTGCAAATGCGGGCTTCGCTCGCGACAGTCTATAATGTTCTCAATCTGTTTGCCCAAGTCGGCATCGTGCGGGCCCTGACGATCGAGGGCGCGAAGACCTTTTTCGATACGAATACGACCGATCATAGCCATTTCTACTTCGAGGATACGGGTCAAATCGAGGACGTTTCGCTCAAAGGCATGCAATTCGCCGCCAATGTGACGCCGCCGGAAGGCTATGAAATCGTCAAGGTGGACGTCGTTTTCCGGCTCCGCCGCAGGCCAGATGCACACGCTTAAGCCGATAAACTAGCGCGCGGGGGCGTCCGGATAGGGCTCGGGTGCCGAATAATTGGCCGGGACCGGACCGGTCAGCGTGCCCAGAAAAGCAACGATCGCTTCTATGTCTTTTTCGGGAATGTCGGCACCGAGTTGCGTCTTCCCCATGATCATCACCGCGCGGAAAAGCTGGTCGACCGAGCCATCGTGGAAATAGGGCGCGGTCTTGGCGACGTTGCGCAGACTTGGAACCTTGAAGACGTGGAGATCCGCGTCGCTTTTCGTCACCTCGGCGCGGCCCTTGTCGGGATTTTTCGAGCCCGTTTCTTTCCAGTAATCCTTGGCGACGCCAAATTTCTGGAACGCATTGCCGCCTAGCCCGGCGCCATCATGACAGGCGGCGCAGCCGGAATCGATAAATGTGCGCAAGCCCGCCTTCTCCGTGTCTGTCAGCGCCGTGAGATCGCCGCCAAGGAAAGCGTCGAATTTCGACGGCGTCAGCAGCGTCCTCTCATAGGCGCCGATCGCGAGGGCAAAGTTCTTCGAATTGATGGGGTCCTTGTCGCCGGGAAAAGCAGCCGTGAAGGCCGTCCAATAGGCCGGAATGGCCTTAAGCTTCCCCATCGGCGTCGCGTAATCGGGATTGCCGAAGCTCGCCGCCCCGAGCAAGGATTTCTCCGCCTGATCTTCAAGCGACTCGCGATCACCATGCCAATGCTGCTTGAAGTTGAGACTCGCATTGAAGATGCTTGGCGCGTTGCGCGGATTTTCCCGGCCGAAGACGCCGATCGCCTTGGGAAGGCCATCGGCGGCCTGCTTGTCCGGCTGGTGGCAATGCGAGCAGCTGACATTGCCGTCCGCCGAGACGCGGGTTTCAAAAAAGAGGTGCCGCCCAAGATCTATGCGGGCAGCCGTTACGGGGCCGGAAGCGGCCGGGATTGGGGGAAGCGGCTGGAAAATCGCTTTCGCGTCGTCAAGTAGCTGCTTGGCGCCGGGGTCTGGTGACGGCGCCTCTGCAAGCGCTGAAACCACGGCGGCGGCAAGCCCGGCAAAACTTGAAAGGATCAGGCCGGAAACGATCGCTTTACGCATTATGGCCCTCATGATCCGCGCGCGGCTCGGGACGTGTTAGGGCCATTTTATAACGTCAAACGGCCATCCGCCAGAGAGGAACACTAATGGTCGTGTCCTCTCGCAACTTCCCTCTCGTACGCCTAGTTTCCGAGCTAGCGGAAAGCACTCGGCCCTCGTATTATATCGAATTTAATATAATTGCTTGAATCAAATCGGATAAAGCAGAACGCAAACCAATTGAGATCACTGGCCCTAGCCTATGACAGTAAAACGCCCGCGCACCATCTTCGATCGAGCGGCCACATGGTGGGGTGTGCTAGGGCTTGAAATCCTCCTTCTCCTCGCTCCGTTGCTTACTACGGAATATCCGCCGTTATGCGACCTGATCAACCACATGGCGCGGATTTACATTCTCGCCGACGCTGGCAAAAATCCGACGCTGGCGGCTATGTACCATCCGGTGTGGCACGTCATTCCAAATCTAGCGATCGATCTGATCGGTCCGGCTTTGATCAAACTGACCTCCGTCTCGATTGCCGGGCGCATCCTTCTGGCGATCGAGATCATTCTTTGCCTCATCGGCACTATCGCTTTTCACCGCGCGACATTCGGTGTGCGCAGCTATTGGCCGCTGGGGGTTGGGCTTATACTCTATAGTGGACTGTTTTTACTTGGCTTTATGAACTTCCTCATCGGCACGGGCCTGGCATTGCTGGCCGCCGCCGCCGCGGTCTCGAAGTCCCAGATACTTCAGAGAGTCCGCGTGCCCCTCTCTTGTATCGCCGCCATTGTCATTTTCTTTTGTCATGCGTGGGCGCTCATCTTCTATTTCGTGCTGCTGGGTACGAGCGAACTCGGCATTGGCGGCCTCCGCGCCAAATCGGTTTGGCCCGCCGATCTGGTAAAATCGGCTGTCCATCTGATCCTACCAGCGATCGTTCCCGGCCTCTTGCTATACTTCCTGACTGCGCACTCCCATGGCGATCCGACGATTGTGTGGGGCGATATAAAATACCGGGCGCATATGGCCGCGAGCCCGTTCATCAATTACAATCCGGCTTTCGACATGGTGAGCTTGCTGCTTGTGCTTGGCACGATCGGCACACTCGCGTTCCGTAATGCGCTGTCAGTGCCGCTTTCGACAAAATTGACGCTGGCCTTGCTCGGCGTGCTCTTCTTACTGTGCCCTTTCAGCGTGTCCGGCGTATTCTTTTTAAATGCGCGTTTTGCTCTTTTCCTAGCATTCATACTGTTCGCGGGCATTTGCCCGCGCGACTCCAATTCCGTACCGTGGGCCGTACCGGCGGGGCTCCTAACGCTCTTGCTGGTGGCCCGTATCGCCATAATAGGCGAAGTCTGGCGCTCTTCACGGCAGGACATTGCTGATCTTCGTATATTGGGCGCCTCTCTGCCACCGGGCAGTCGCGTGCTCGCGACGCAGGTGCTTGCCGACGAAGATCGCGCTGGATATTACCGTGATCAGCCTCTCGCTCGCGAGCTCCGGGGATTGGCATCGACCACCTACTATCTTCCATCACTTTGGCTCATTGAGCGGCAGGCTTTTTTTCCGTTGCTCTTCGCCGACCCCGCCCTCCATCCACTCGAAGTGTCGGAGGGATACCGGAACGTTTCATTGGCTTCATTCGGTTTCCCCCCAGACTACCGCGCTCTGGCCGACCACGATCGAGCTGAGCGGGAAGTCAAATCCAGCCCCTATCTGGCGGGTTGGGAACAGCATTTCGATTACGTTGTGGTGTTGAACGCCGGGAGGGCAAAGCATCTCGATAGCCTCGACACACTGCCACTTGCCCTCATTGGCAAGACCGACATCGCCGCCCTTTACCGGATCGTGCGGTGAGACACTAACCGCACCCGCCCATGCCCATGCCGGTGCGCCGCCCGCTTGCCTTTGCTATGATGGATCATGCTCAAACGCGGCCCCGGCACTCCATCCCCTTTTGACCGCACATTTTCGCAGGGCCCCGGCGAGGCGTCGCGGGGGAACCCGGACGCCTCGAAAATCTCGCCAGGGCTGGCGAAATATAGGGTATTGCCAGAAGCGACGCGCAAGATCTGCACGGTTCTGACACCGATCCCGCACCAGTTCATGGCGGGACCGGCGGCTTGTTGAGCTATCGCGCAGGCCAACAGAGGGCGATCAGCCGAAAGTTTTGCGCAGCGTCGCGACCGAAACATGCGGCCAAGCGAAATTCGGTTTCCCCGGGATTTTTAGCGCCGGAAAGTTCAACATCACCATCTGGGCGTATTGAAGCTGCATGATTGTCGGTTGGGTCGGATGGATTAGCTTCTCCAGCCAGAAGGTCGCGTAAACCAGCGTCGTATCCGCATTTGGTTGCAGAAACGATAAATTCTCGGCGCCACCACCGGCTTGCGCCAGATTCACCGTCGTGGTGCCAGGCAGCGGGGAGCCGTTAACGACCGGCGCCGCGAAGAAAGAGATCGACGGCACCGTAGAGATATTGAGCGCCACTCCGCTGAATGAATAGCCCTGAGCGATCTGTTCCTCGATGGTTTGTTGCAGCAATGTCACCGGATCGTTGAGCAGCGTTTGAGTAATGCCCGGGGGCAGAACCGGAGGCACATTGCCCAGGGGAGTTCTCGTGTTCGTGGGGCTCGCAGGATTGGTGAGGGTGTATTCGGAGAAGCCGCCGCCCGGCTTGGACTGCGCTTCCGAAGTGCCAGCCGCGAAAACAGGGGCACCGAGAGGCACGCCGGCTATAAGCGGCGGCTGCAGATCAATGGCAGTGCTGTTGAACGAAGGGAAAAGCGAGAAAGCTGGATTTCCGCCGCTGATGGGATTGGCTCCGGGGTCAATCACCGGGGGATTGCCGAAAGTCGTCGCTACGCCTTGAGCTAGCAAGGAATTGCCGTGAGGGATGTTGGCCATGCGGCTGACGAGTTGTCCTCCAGGCGGCGGCGACAACGGCGGATCAGAGGTCGCTGGCTGGGTTATCCAAATGCCGGGCTCGATGTGCAACGCTCCACCGGTGGTGGCGTCGCTTATTTTTTGCAGGTAGGTCAAACCGAACAGTTCGATATCGGGTTGCGCGAAACCACGGTTCGGGATTGATGAGCATATCGGGTCAAATTTCGTAGTTTCACTGGTGAGATTGAGCTCCAGAAATAAATTTGTTTGGTCTTGGAAATCCGGCCGCGCGACGAGATTAAAGCCCTTTCCGTGCCAATTGCCTGCAAGCTCTGCGAGGAGACCCAAATTTTGCAAAACCGTTGCGTTGTCTGGGCTTATGCGTACTGAAGGAATTTGTGTATGGACCGCTTGGTCTCTAGTCATTTCCTTCTCCTGTGTTTGAAACGTGTTTCTCCTTAGACGTGTGTTGGCATTCCCTCTGGTAACCGGGAATGTGCCAAACGCGTATCATGGACCTCCCGCCGCGACATCAGTCATTCGTTCTACGGTTGAGAAGATTTGACAGATGATGAGCGACCGGCTCGCCTGTGCCGGTGCGCCGCCCGCTTGCCTTTGCTATGATGGATCATGCTCAAACGCGGACCCGGCACTCCATCCCCTTATGACCGCACATTTTCGCGGGGCCCCGGCGAGGCGTCGCGGGGGAACCCGGAGGCCGCCAAAATCTCGCCGATGATGGCGCAATATCACGCGATCAAGGCGGCGAATCCGGGCTCGCTCCTGTTCTACCGGATGGGCGATTTCTACGAATTGTTTTTCGACGACGCCGAGATCGCCGCCCGGGCGCTCTCCATTGTGCTGACGAAGCGCGGTAAGCATGAGGGGATGGACATCCCCATGTGCGGCGTTCCGGTCGAGCGCGCCGAGGATTATCTCAATAGATTGATAAGCCACGGCCACCGCGTCGCCGTCTGCGAGCAGATCGAGGACCCGGCCGAGGCCCGCAAGCGCGGCGGCAAATCCGTGGTCCGCCGCGAGGTGGTGCGCCTGGTGACGCCCGGCACAATCACCGAGGAACTTTTGCTCGATCCCGTCCGCGCCAACAG
>CAYTRB010000149.1:4547-7670 GCA_964440215.1 uncultured Methylocapsa sp. | reverse complement strand
GAGAAAGCATGAAGGTTAAGACCGTGAAAACCAACAATGGTTCCTGTTCTCTGCCGGAAAATCCGGGGGTTGCCAAAAGTCGCGTGTCGCAATTGATCGGAGTCTTCTTCGTTCTGTTTATGTTGACTGTTCCGGCCTTCTGCCAGCCCGGGCCGCCGCCATTACCGCCAGACCCGTGGTTGGACAGTTACTCGTTTGTGGATACGACGAACTGGACTTCCGATATGGGCTACGCTCCCATCGCATTCACCAATCTGGCCAGCATTCCGGAGTGGGAGGGCAACGCTCTTCTCCTCGACACAACCAACTCCATCCCCGCCTTTTTGAACTACAATATCGTTGAAGCGGACGGAACCACAAATCTTGTTTTCCCCGCCGGAGCCGTCATCTGTGTTTTCATTTGCGATTGGGCCAGCGCCGACACCAACCAGTATGGCGCAGGCCCCGGAGACGCTGCCGGAGACCCCGCTTATCTGCTGGCTGCCGGTGATTTTTCCAGTAACAGTCCCGATGGTTTGTGGGCAATTTACTTCGATGCCGGGGGGACCAATATTTACTTTGGCGGGATGAGCAATTCGACTCCGGCGGTGTTTGTCAGCGCGCCGATTTCGTGGTCTTCCAACTCCGTGCATCTCATCTGCCTGAGCTATCTCACCAACTCCGCGCTTTATCTGGACGGCCAACTGGCTGCGACCGGCGGTCCGGTGACGATTGTTCCTGACACCAATGTTTGGACCAACGGGTTCCTGATCGGCTCGGACCTTTCTGGTTTTGAGCAAGCCCGAGGGGTCTTCTGGTATTTGGAGTTGGACAACTCGAATTTATTAAGTGAATTCAGCGACTCTTATTTCACCAACATGTGGCCGTATATTTCCGGTGGGTTTGCTGCATGGCAGGCTTCGCAGCAAGGCAGCGGACCGGATTATGGCGGTCCCCGCTTCCCCGTCTCTCCGGGTTCAGAAGGCACCGGCGTCACCAACGCCGTGACCGGCACCAACGCTTACAATGTTTGCATGATCGATGCGTCTTATGCCAGCGTGTCCGGCCAGGGCAACACATTCACATTCACCATTTCTGGAGGCCTGCCGGGGGTTTGCTACGATATATTCAGCACCACAAACCTCGTCAACCCCGCCACCAATTGCGTCTGGACATGGCTCGGACAAGGCACCAACTGCGGCACTTATTCGATCACCAACCAACCAAGCGTCCCATCCTATTACGTTTTGGGGACCCCCTTATTGGCCCTCGACGGCAGCGGCTTGACCGTGGCCTACGAAAATCTCATCAGTCCCGCATTTTCCAGCGACAACTACGGCACGCCCAGTGCCTGGTATCTGCGGCAGGGGATAAATCCGCAAACGCCCGGCATCGGCAGCGTGGATTCCGATATGGACGGCCTGCCCAACTACCAGGAATATTTGTATGGCACAAATCCGCAGGTCTCGGAAGGTTTTACAGCATGGGTGGGCGAGCCGGAATCGACCAGCGGAATTCCCTGACCACCCGACCACATGAACAAATTGATGAAATGGTTTTTGGCAGCTTTTGTCGCAATGGCGATCTTGATGCCGGAGCGGGGATGGGCGTATGTCCCGGCCTGCTATTGCGCGCGGTTTAATGACTTCAGGGATCACGGCTGCCACAAGACGCCAAAGTGCCTCGGCGGCCCATCCCCTGATGCCAGCAATGCGGGAGGGAACAACGCCAGTTGCCCGACCTGTCCGCCGTCCAGGCCGCCGCTATTGACCGGGCCGGATGCTTCAGACAATACGACAGGGGCATTGGGGATGCCGCGCTGGTGGGTGGACGAGCCTTACATCAATTTGCACATTGTCGATGAACCCATGAGCTACACCACGCCTTGGGGACAGGACATGGTCTTCCGGTTCGTTTACAAGCAAAATTACAGCTTGCCACAGCCCGATCAGGTTCCTAATTTTTACGACACCGACTTTTACTCGTCCCGGGATCAGGAAACGTTCACTTTCCCGTATATCCACGCCGCGCAGGGTTATGCCGGGATTGGCCCTTTGGGCGGTCCTGGCATGGACGAGATGGTAAACGGAATGACCAACGCGGCTTGGATGCATAATTGGCAGGGGTGCATCTTGCTATGGGATGCGAATTGGGAAGCGAACTCTTTTGACATGGGTGGGCTTTCGCCCTCGACAGCTTATGCTGACAGGTCGTATGAGGCGCTGGCATTCATGCCGGATGGCGGGGTCGATTATTTTGCCGCCAATGAAGACAATCAGAGCCTGAACGCCACGACGACCGATCCGGTCAGCCAGTGCGAGCTGATCCCATTCCCCAATCCCTTTCAGCCCACGCCGTTCTATGCGGGCGAGCCGGATGCTCGTGGCGTGTATTGGGGCACAACGACTAATGGACTAATGATGCGCTATCCCGATGGCAGTTATGATTTTTACGGGCTGACTTTCTGGGCTGGGGGGACGTGGAATAACACGTCGAGGCCTGACAGCACCGCCATGGCGTTATTAACCGAGCGGGTTGACCCGCAGGGACGGGTTACAAAGTTGGGGTATATGCAGGATAATTTTTCCAACTCCTGCGATTCGGCAGAATATTACTGTTACCGCCTGCATTACGTGGTTGATCCTGACGGCGAGACGAGCACCTTTATTTACAGCACCAACTCCCCTACAATCTCTTCGCAGTTGCAGGAAATTGACGACCCTTTTGGGCGGAAAGTGACTTTCAATTATGAAGGATGCGGCGTTGGGGCGCAACGGGGCTGGCTGTCTGGCATCACAGACGCCCAGGGGAACACCAGCACCTTCACCTACCAATCCGGGAGCAACGGGTTGATCAGCTCGCTGGTTACGCCATACGGAACCAACAGCTTCTATTATGAACAGGTGATGGATCCCAATTATCCCACCAATTACCAGCAACGCGCCATCTATGTGACCGAGCCGGACAATGCGAGCCAGCTATTTTGTTATATTCACAACACCAGCAACAGTGTTGAAGCGACCGCCACTGCTCCGGTTGTGGCGAATCTGCTGTTTGATGATGGCACCGACGGCGGCACCGACGATGCCTTGTATCACCGCAACACCTTCCATTGGGACCGGCAGCAAACCCCCAATCTTTCGA
>CAYTRB010000149.1:0-4447 GCA_964440215.1 uncultured Methylocapsa sp. | reverse complement strand
TTGTATCACCGCAACACCTTCCATTGGGACCGGCAGCAAACCCCCAATCTTTCGATATATAACTACTTGCCATCCAATTTGGCCGGGGCCATTGGCGTTCTGACTGCCAACGACTTCCGCAAAGGCCGGATGCGGCACTGGCTGCTGGATGCGGACGGGGTCTCGATTACCGAAACGCTGTCCAGCGAGCGCGATCCATCGCCGGATGGCGGCGGAACGATAGAAGGCGGGCGAACCTGGTATTCCTACGGCGACGACACTCCGGCGGATGAGTATTTCAGCCCTGGAATCACAAGCGACAATATTGCGGCCATCGCCCGATTGCTGCCGGACGGGAGCAACCAGTATACGCGTTACGTATATGGGGCCGGCTATGCGCCGTGGCTCGTCACCCAAAGCGCACAGACATACGTCAAACCGGACGGGACAATCGGGGAATTGACGAATTATTTTGGATACAGTGGCTCAGACGCGATTGACGTTCGCTCGGTCAGCAACTCCCTCGGCCAGTTTCAAAATTTTGGCTACAATGGAGCGCATCAGGTCACGGCTATCACCAATGCCCTGGGCCAAATAACGCGCCTCAGCTACAGCGGGGGCAATCTGACTAATGTTAATTTTTACACCGGGCGGAGCATCGCCATGGTTTATGGCGGCGGCGGAACTCCCTATCTCACCCAAGTTACGTTTCAACCGGAGAACCTCACTATTAGCGTTCCTACTGGAGGTGGATTCGGCTTTGAGTATAATGGTTACTGCAACGAATGGATTTATTCAAATGGTTACGCCGTCTCAAATGTTATCTGCGGTTTTCAGCCTCAAATCCTGGAGATTACCGGAACGGGATTGCCGAGCCAGGGCGTGTGGCTGACGAATACCTGGGACAACTTGAACCGCCTGACGAGCGTTGCCTATCCAGATGGCACCTGGGTTTCCAACGTTTACACATATCTTGATCCCAGCGCGCACAAGGACCGGCTGGGCAACTGGACTCATTACATCCACGACGGACTGCAACACCTGACCTCGACCACTGATGCGCGCGGCAATATCACGCGGTTTGGCTGGTGCAATTGCGGTTCGCTCACGGCAATCACCAACGCCTTGGGCAACCCCACCTTCCTGAACTACAACAATCAGGGATTGTTGACCAATGCCAGTTTCCCGGACAATTCCAGCCTGAGCTGGCAGTATGATATGGTGGGCCGGATGACGAACCGATTTGACGGGGCAGGCAATTCGCTGCAGTTCGCTTACAACAACCAAAACCTCGTTACCGCCGTCGGCAATGTTTATGGCCAGCTTTTGGGCGCTTATTACGACGCTGTGGGACGCCCGGTGACCGTTACCAATGCCGACAATGTAGTCGTCGTAAATACGTATGACGCCTTAAATCGCGTTATCAACCGCGCATGGGCGGGTGGCGGCGCGGAGAATTTTGGTTACGCCAGCAACGGATTAACCGCTTATACCAATCAGGACAATCAATGGACGCATTTTGGCCGGGATGGGGCGGGCCGTTTGACCGCATTGACCAACGTCGCGCAGACAAATTCCTTCGGCTACAATTGCTTTGATGAACTGACCAGCCTGACTGACGGGCTGAACCACATCACCACTTGGGGCTACAACCAATACGGCTGGTTGACCGGCAAGACCAACAACCTGCTTGCAGCCGTCGTGACTTATGCCTACGACGCCGATGGGCGTGTCACCAATCGCGCCATGGCCGGCACGACCACCGGTTACACCTACGATCCTGTCGGCAACCTGACCTCCATCATCTACCCGCAATTGACCGTCAGCAACCAGTTCGACGCCATCAATGAATTGACCAACATGACGGATGGCGTCGGCGCGACAACATTCAGCTACACCGCCACCGGCCAGTTGCAAAGCGAAACAGGCCCTTGGGCGAGCGACACGGTCAGCCTGGTCTATAATCAAGGCCACCGCCACAGCCTGAGCTTGTCGCAACCGTCAGGTTCGTGGACGCAGAGCTACGGGTATGACGCGGAGTGGCGCATGACCGGCACAGCGTCATCTTCTGCCGGGAGTTTTGCCTATGGCTATACCACGTCCGATCCCGCTTCCGCATTGATTTCCGCCATCAGCCTGCCCAACGGAGCAACCATCAATAACACATACGATGGTCTTGCCCGCCTGACCGGAACGGCTTTGGCCAATCAATTTGGACATGTTCTTGACGGCTACGTTTACGGACTGGACACGCTGGGTTTGCGCACCAATATCACCCGCAATCTCGGTCTGACCACGAACACGGTGTCCATCGGTTACGACGGCATCGACGAACTGACTAGTTGGTCAGGCAAGGAAGCTGGCGGAACCCTGCGTCATAACGAACAACTGGCCTACGCCTACGATGCCGCCGGGAATTTGCTCACCCGGACCAACGACGCCCTTGTCCAGACCTTCACCGCCGACACCTTGAACCAATTGAACAACGTCACACGCACTGGTCCGCTGACCCTTTCTGGCGCAACTCCCGTCCCCACTTCCAGTGTCACTGTTAACAGCAATGCCGCGCAAACTTACGGCGACTTCACCTTTGCCGGGGTTGGCAACGCCCTGACCAACGGGTCGAATGTCTTTACCGTCATCGCCAAAAACCCTTACGGAGTCGCCGCCACAAACATTCTTTCCCTCAACCTGCCCACGCCGGTCAACTTCCAATACGACGGCAACGGAAACCTGACCAACGATGGAACGCGGTCGTTTGCCTACGACGCCGAGAACCAGTTGACGAATGTGTTTGCCTCGAATGCGTGGCGGGTCGGCTTTGTCTATGACGGACTGAACCGCCGCCGCATCAGCCGGTATTACGCGTGGCAAGGCAGCGGATGGGCTGAGACAAACGAGGTTCATTACATTTACGACGGACTGCTTGTCCTCCAGGAACGCGACACCAACAACAATCCGCAAGTCACCTATACGCGGGGTCTTGACCTGAGTTTAAGCAGGCAGGGAGCGGGCGGGATTGGGGGTTTGCTGGCGCGAACAGACACGAACGGCTCGACCTATTATCACGCGGACGGCAACGGAAACATCACCGCGATGATGGACGGAAACCAGAATATCGTGGCGCGGTATCGGTATGACGGGTTTGGAAAACTCCTCGGGAAATGGGGCAGCTTGGCGGACGCGAACACCTACCGTTATTCATCCAAGGACTACGACCGCAACAGCGGCACGTATTATTATGGTTTCCGGTTTTACGAGCCGAACTTCCAGAGGTGGCTGAATCGCGACCCGATTCAGGAAAGGGGCGGAATTAACTTGTATGGATTCGTTGGGAATAATCCACAGCGATGGGTTGACTCGTTTGGTTTACAAGCTGCAGCCGGCTTTGACGAATCTGGAAATGCCGTCTGGTGGGGGCCGTGGGATCAAACGCCTTCCGACATGCCGTTCCAACAGACCCCGTATAACGGCGATACAATTCCAAATGACTTCCTCGGAACTCCTGGAGCCATACCAGCCGATGGCGACCTATTAGCCATGATTGCACCGTTTCTGCCGGAGCCAGAAGCCGGCAACTTGTTGCCAAAAGAAGGGCCGAAGACCTCATGCTCTACAAAAGGAGCACCAAGACCTTCGCCAAAATTCAAAACTCCTACGAATCGACCTCAGCTTCCGCCCAAGGATATTCCGCCCGGTTGGCGCGTTCGTGAAATGCCGCCGACCGATAATTATCCAAACGGCTACTGGCGTTTGGAAAAACCGATGGACAATGGTGGGTGGCAGGGCATCGACCCTTCAACAATGCGACCAGGGACTCAGGCCGAAACACACGTTCCGTTGCCCCTCGAATAGTGTAAACAAATCGATGTATAAACTACCTAAAGACTTTGATCCCCTGTTAATAAAGGGGTGCCAACTGCAAATGATTTGCTTTGCGCAATATTCATTGTATTTGCACTTCGATTTAGGCATCTTGATTACTATTGAAGGAAAATTCTTTCATATTATTGAAGGCCGTGAGACCCGCTTTGATTTTCCCATTTCCGATTCAAGGCTTACTCGTCTTTTAGCTCAGAAAGTGATTCAGGTGGAGAGCGAGAGAGACATGACGCTGAAACTGGTTTTCAGCAACGGTGATATTCTAGTAATCTGCGGGGATAGTGAACATTACGAAGACTACCACATAAAAATTGGCGACCGAACAATTACTGTTTGAACAAACATTGCACCAAGCCAAAACGTGGACGACGTAACAAGGGAAGTTCTGCATGTTGGTGGAGCTGGATTTCTGTATTGACATTTCAGACGGCAACCAATAGCATGGGATATGCCGTCTATTTTTCGGTGCCAAATGGGCTTCTTGGAGTTCGCGGCCTGGCAACGAGGCAGGCGCGCCGTCTCGTATGGAATTGCAAGGTATGCGGCTGAGCTTCCACGTCTAGTTTCTCGCGCCGGGTTATGAAAT
>CAYTRB010000148.1:0-7673 GCA_964440215.1 uncultured Methylocapsa sp. | reverse complement strand
GAAGAGGGGATGCGCCTCGACCGCTGGTTCAAGCGGCGCATGCCAATGCTGTCTCTTTCGCATCTGAACAAGATCGTGCGGACCGGCGAGGTGCGCGTCGACGGCGCCCGGGTGAAGACGGCAACCCGGCTCGCCAAGGGCCAGAGCGTGCGCGTGCCCCCTCTAAAACTCGCCGCTCCTGCGGTCCCGGCCCCGGCAATTTCAGCCATCGATGCGCGGGCGCTCAAGGACATGATTCTTTACGAGGATCGCGATCTCCTCGTGCTCGACAAGCCTTTCGGCCTTGCCGTGCAAGGCGGCTCGGGGACCACGCGTCACATCGATGGGATGCTGGCCTCGATGCCGAATGAGCACGGTGGCCGGCCGGTGCTGGTGCATAGGCTCGATCGCGATACATCGGGGGTTTTGCTCGTTGCGAAGACCCGGAGCGTCGCCGCTGATCTCGGCGAAATTTTTCGCACGCGCGAGGCGAGGAAGATTTACTGGGCGCTTGTCGAAGGTGTCCCCAAGCCGGCGCAAGGCCGCATTTCCTTGTATCTTGCCAAAGGTCCCGGGATGGAAGCGGCGCGCGGCCCTCGGAACGAAGTTGGGGGGCGCGGAAAACTGGAAAAAATGCGGATCGCGAAACATGGCGACGAGGATGCCCGCCATTCGGTGACCTATTATACGATTGTCGACAAGGTGGCGCCGCGGCTTGCCTGGCTTTCGATGAAGCCCATAACCGGGCGCACCCATCAATTGCGCGCCCATGCCGAGGCGATCGGCCATCCGATCATTGGCGATCCCAAATATGGCGTGACGGAGCCAAACGATCCGCGCCGCAATGACCCGCTGCGGGCGATACCTGATGCCGTCGAGCGGAAGTTGCATCTTTTGGCGCGGCGGCTGATCCTGCCGCATCCGCGCGGCGGCACCCTCGACGTCACCGCACCCTTGCCGCCGCATATGCAACAGGCGTTCGATCTCTTCGGCTTCGATGTGAAACGCTACGATCCAATCGAGAACGCGCCGGAGTGATGTCTTTTCAGCAGCTGCCGTTCGCGTCCGCCTCGACCAGGCTCAAGCGGGTGAGATCGCCGACCGGCCGTTTCTGATCGTCGAATGTGACCGCTTCGGCATAATGCATGCCGAACAAGACCTCTTCGGCCATATAAATGCGCATGTCGTGGACCGCAGAGCCGAGCGCATGGTCGCGCGCCTCGATAGTGAGAAAAAGCCGCACATCGGAGTCCAGGAACCGCTCGGCGTCATAGCCCGCGAGCGGGCTCTGTTCGTCGATCCGGTGCATCAAGGTCCAGGTCAACGCAAATAAAGGGATGGTCGGATTTGCCAGGGCGAGGTCGTGGACATAGCGAAAGGACTGGCCTTCCGCGCTGGTCTCGTGCAACAGGACACCGATCCGCACCGTGGCATGAGTCAGCAAGGAAAGGCGCCCATTGGCGATGCGCACCATTAAGGTCGGCGAGCAATTGTGACTCGTGATGACAGCCTGATCGGCGAACAAGACTTTCGACCTCGGCTTCGAAAAACGGACGAACAAAAGACCGGTCATGATCGCGGTAAAGACCAAACCGCAAACGATTTCGATCGCCGAGATAGCATGGCCATAGAGCGTCGCCGGCGCCATGGTTCCATAGCCCACGGTCGCCAGGGTCTCGAGGCTGAAAAAAAAGACATCCGAAAAGGCGCCCGGCCGCGCATTGGCGATGCAGCCGGGACTTGCGAGATATAGCAGCGCGAAGACGATATTGATGGCGAGTTCACATCCCACGAAGGCAAGCGCGAATGTCCTCCAGCTCATCGAGAGCGCGATATGATAGGGATCGTGGAAGTCGTAGCGAGAGGCGCCGCGCTTGATGAGTTCGACCGAGCCGGCGCGCATCGTCACGTCGCGTCTAGCGCGGGGGGTTCGCTTGGGCACGCTATGCTTCAAACTGCGGAAATCCTTGCTTAACGCTCTCGCCTAACCAACCTTGCCCTGCCGCCGCCGGAGCTTTCATTTCTGCTGCGGGTTGTCGTAACAGGCATTGGGCAGACTCGGCACATTGTATTTGACCGGGTCGCCGCATTTGTCGCAGCCGGCCGCGAGGCAACACAGGACGAGACTGCCCACGGTCAAGACTATGCGGCGCATCTCTCTTCTCCCATATCGCGCGCAGGCGGAGCGGCTGCTTACCCGCCAGGGAAGCGCCGGTCAAACAAGTCTAGAGCATAACCGCTTCACGTCCGGTCGCTCGCACGAGTTATCCAAAACTCTGCAGCTTTTTCAAGATGATGCCTTCAAAGAGCTGGAATATGCTCGAAGCGGCGTCGCGCAGCGTCAGAAGCACCGCGCGACGGATTCAGCCGCCGTACTTCTGCTTGAGATAATCCGCGATCGTCTTGGCGTCCGCCGGATCGATTGGCGCGCCAAACGCCTTGATCATTTTGGCGACCTCGGCATCCCACTGGGCCGGACCAAGAAACGGCGAGTTCATCACGATATAAGAGAGGCTGTGGCAGGCGCCACATTGCGCCTCCACCATATCCATCCCCGGCGCCTGCTTGAGCCGCGTCTCCTGTTCTTCGGCTCGCGCTAGAGCCGGAATCAAAGCCAGCATGGCGGAAAGTGCGATCCCTCGCATGGTTTGTCCCTTACACAACATCGAGCATCACGGTTCGAATGACGTTGTTGTGATAGCCCGCTGGGTTCTGGACCAGCTCAATCGTTTGGGTTTGGCCGATTCTATTGGTGGCGCGGGAAGCGAACGATAATTTTCCCCGCGTGGGGATGAACTCATGGCTCCAGCTGCGGAACGCATATTTTCCGAGGTCCTCGCCGAGCGCCGCTTCTGTCCAGCTCTGGCCGCAATCGGCCGAGATTTCCACCCTGTTGATGCCATAGCCGCCATCCCAAGCGATCCCGCTGACCATTGTCCGCTGACCGGCTTTGATGCGCGTGCCATCCACCGGGCTCGTGATGAGCGAATTGACGACGATTTCCGTGATCGGCGTATTGGCGTCGGTCTCTTGCGATAAGAAGCGCGCGACCAGAGGGAATTTCCCGAGCGGAATCCGGTAGGCCGACTTCATCCAGAACCCGTCGAATGGTTTCGTCACCGCCGTGATCGTGGTTACATGCTTCATCCAATAGGTCGCGGTCCAGCCCGGCACGACGATCCGCGCCGGAAATCCGTTCCAATGCGGCAGCGCTTCGCCATTCATCTCATAGGCGACGAGGGTCGTCTCCTCGATCGCCTTCCACAAAGGAAGGCTTTTCAAAAAGTCCGGAGTCTTGTCGAGGATGGGGCCGTCGGCGCCGTCGAACACCACTTCGACCACGTTTTTTTTGAGCCCGGCCAAATCGAGCACATCCTTGAGGCGGGCGCCTTTCCAGCGGGCGCAGCCCATCGCGCCATCGCCCCATTGAACCCCGGGGACATGCGGCTGAAAAAGGCCGCGGCGATTGCCGGCGCATTGACAAACGGCGGTCACCTCGAAGGCGGGTAGCGATCTTAGCGCGTCGAGGCCGATCGCCACGTCGCCATTGGCGAACTCCCCGCTCAGGCTGAGCTTCCAGGTGCTGGCGTCGACTTGCGGAATGCCAGCTAGATGGTAGCGCACGAAAAATTCGTCGTTGGGAGTGATCGCGGTGCGCAAATAATTCAGCGGGGCCTCGTAATTGGGCGGCCTATCGGTCAGTCTGATTAGCGGTTTTTTGCCGGTGAGAGTTTCAAAAGCGGCCTCGGCGCGGGTGCCTTCAGGCAGCAAGGGCGACAGCCAAGGACGCGTATCTTCTTGCAAGGCGACGCTGCCTGCCGGGGCCGCCAGGGCGTCGCTACCCCCAATCGCCACGGCCCCAGCCGCCGCTTCAAGCAAACCACGCCTTGTGATCATGAAGCTTCTCCCAAGAACATAATCCTTCCGAACGCCTGTGGCCGTGGATAAGATTGTGCAGCAAACACTGTTATAAAGTCCATGTGCAATTTAATTTGAGGGGATCATGGGTCCGGGAGAGGTGCTAGGGGGGACGCTGCCGCAAGCGTGTTACAACCCGCGCGGATGCGCCGTACGATAGGCTCTAGATCCCGCGCGTTGCGTCTTCGTTTGCTCATTTGGCTATGCTATCATAGATAAATAGCTCGGCCGGCGGCCACTTAGCGTGGAGAACCTGGGGGGAACGACGCTATGACAAAAGCACCAGCTATCAGAAAAAAGACCGCGAAAGTCAGCGCCAGCAATGTGATCAACGATCCCTCGCAGAGCCTGCAGACTTTCAATCTTCTCGATCTGCAGCAATACACGCAGGAAAAAGTTTACTCGACCACGGCGAGCAAAGATTTTCATCTGTTTTACGTCGGCCGTGACGATGTCCATAATATCCTCAAGTACGTTCTGTCTCGCGTCAGCGTTTCGCTCTATCTGAACATGTTCGGGTATGACGATGACGAGCTCAACGACATTCTGATGAAGATCGTGATGGATCCAACGGTCACGATGCTGGTCACGTTGGACAAGAGCCAAGCCGGCGGGAAACATGAGAAGGCTTTGCTGGACGCTGACAAGTCGCAGGACCTTGCGGCGTTCAACACCCATGTCGTGGTCGGTCAGTCCGCCACCCGTCAGATCAGCCACACCAAGGGTTTCGTGGCCGATGGCAAGGTCGCAGGCGAAGGCTCGACGAACTGGTCGGCGTCGGGAGAGGGAGCGGCGGTCCATTCCGGCAAGATAGGCGGCCCCGGCTACAAGGCCCAAAACAACACGCAGTCGATCATCACCGATCCGGACACGATCAGCCGCTTCTCGGCCGAACTGATTGCCGAGCATTTGACCGCACAAAAGCAGGCCACGGCGGATGCGGGATAATCCTCTCAGCACCGAACAGCTATTAATTGGTCTATAAGTAAATTCTTCTTTTGCGTTGACGGCGTGGGACGTGAGTGATTCATTGGGGGCATGGGAAGTGATGATGCGCGAAAATTCTTGGCGAATTACCTTTTGTAGTTGTTGAATTTGAATCCCCTGATTCCGGCTTTGCGGTTCCTGTTTCTAATCTGAAACAATAGATACGCTGAAGAGGACTTACGGCAACCCAAACATCTTTGGTGAATGAACAATTTGTCGATCTGGAATCGCATTCCACTTCTCATTCACTTATTTTGGATCATGAACTAATTCCCCAAATATTGATGCAAGCTCGCCTCGAGCGCGGTTTTGTCCGCCACCGAGAGCTTGGTCAATTCGCCATCGAGCCAGGCATCCTTGACGCCGGCGGATCTTGCAAGAAGATGCCATTTCATCGCTTCGACCAAATCCTTCGGCACGCCGCGCCCGGCCGCCAAAAGGCGCGCGGCGCGGTTTTGCGCGACGGGGTTGTTGCGCACCGCCGCCTTGATAAAGAGCCTCGCCGCCGCCCTCTCGTCCTTCTCGACGCCGATTCCGTTGAACAGCATGATTGCATATTCGACTTGCGCCGGAACATTATCGTCTTGCGCGGCGCGGCCAATCCAATGTGCTGCCTGCTCATCGCTTTTTTCGACGCCGGAGCCATCTCTGTAAAGCAGGCCCAAGGCGTAGGCGGCATCGGAATAGCCGAGCTCCGCGGCTTGCTTGAAGAGCCCCGCGGCCCGGGGATAATCCGCGGTCACGCCATTGTTTTCGATCGCGAGAATCCCGAGGTTGTAGAGCGCGCCGGGGTGATTTTGCGCGGCCGCCTTTTCGAACAATGCCGCCGCTCCGGCGCGATCTTGCGGCACGCCCTCGCCTTTGAGTTTGGCGATCCCCAGTGCGAAAATCGCCTGACGGTCGCCCGTGTCGGCTGCGAGCTTGTACCATCGGGCGGCTTCCGCGGGATCGGGCGGGACGCCCAGCCCCAGGGCAAAAAGCTCGCCGGCGAGGGTCATCGCCGGTCCATCGTTTGGATTGGCCCTGAGCCGCTTCATTGCTTCATGCATGGCGGTGACATAATACCCGCGCTGATAGGCCGCGTAGGCAAGATCGGGGGCGCCGCCGAGCCGCGCCGGAACCGGCAAGGTGCCGTACGGCCCTAGCGGCGGTTTGGCCGCCGTTTCCGGAAGCGTTCCCGCCGGTTGCTTCACGGTTGGGGCAGACTTGGCCTGCACGGAAAAACTAGCGCCTTGGACCATGCACCAGGATGCCGCCAGGCCGGCGCAGAGCCGCAAAAATGGGTTGCCAGAGCCAAGCGTCATCGGACTGCTTCTTGAGTTGGTGAGGTCAGGCGGGCGGCGTCTCGCAAAGCCGCTTCCGCACCACGCGGATCGGCGAAGATCGCGTCGCCTAACGCGATGAAGTCGGCTCCAGCGCGGACGAGAGCGCTGATCGCGCCAAGATCATGCGCATAACCGACGCAAGGAACGTTGAAGATTTCCACCCACCAGGCCACGCGCTCGACGATGCTCTCGTGCAGCTCCCCGCTCGCAGGCCCGCCGAACATCACGTAGTCGGCGCCCGCTTCGCCAGCCGTCATCGCCGCGTCCCGAGTCTGTAATCCGCCGGCACCGACGATGCGGCCCGGCTGCAAACATTTCAAGGCGGATTGCAGCAAGGACTCCGTTTCTTCGATGTGGACGCCATCGGCGTTGACGCGGACAGCCAATTGAGGATCGTCCGCGACCAGACAAGCAACGCCGTGCTTTTGCAAAAGCGGGGCAAGCGCGCGTGCCGCCGTCTCCGCCGCGCCCTCATCCCCAGCGGCGGTTCGTAAAAGCACGCAAGCCAAGTCACACGCCGCCATCGCTGCCTCGAGAAGGGGCGGATAGGCGGCCCAATCGGAAATCGGCGGCGTGATCAAGTAAAGACGCGGCGCGTCCATCGGTTTGGCCAAAAGCTGCTCCCGTTTGGATTTCCTCTCCAATCATATTGGATTTTGCGACGGAATTAAGCTTGAAACTCAACCAATATCGTAAAAATACCGCCGTCTCTTTAAAGAAGTTCTCACGGCAAAACAAAGAAATAGGGGCCTTGCGAGATCGCAAGCCGCTAGCCACGCGCGGCCGCGAAAAAGCCAGGGGAATGTCCGATCATGGTGCGCTTGTCGGAAAACCGCTTCCGTGTTACCCGCAGCCGCAGGAGATTTTCATGATGGCTGACGAACACGGAAACGGTAACGGTAACGGTAACGGCGACGGCTCACAGGCCGATACGGCGCCTGCGATCAATGCGATGGTGCAATACACCAAGGATTTCTCATTTGAGAATCCGAATGCGCCGCGCTCGCTGGGACCGCAAGATAAAGCGCCAAATATTTCGATCCAGGTCAATGTCAATGCGCGGCAAGTCGCGGAGACCGACTTTGAGGTCAATATCCTGCTCGAAGGATCGGCCGGCGAAGGTGCGGGGGTCTTGTTCAAATTCGAGCTTGACTACGCGGGTTTGTTCCGGCTGCGCAACATTGCCGCGGGCGACATGCATCCGATCGTCATGATCGAATGCCCCCGCCTGTTATTTCCTTTCGCGCGACAAATTATCGCCGAAGCCGTCCGCGGGGGTGGCTTTCCGCCGCTATACATTGATCCGATCGATTTCGCGGCGCTTTACCGCAAGCGTCTCGGTGAGGCCGCAGCTGCGGCTCAGGCCCCCGCCAGTTGAGCTTCGGCGCAACAACACGATCAAAGACGCTCGACGGGCATTGATTGCATTGTCTTTAAGCCAAACGGGGGAGAGGGCGAAACTTT
>CAYTRB010000147.1:0-7700 GCA_964440215.1 uncultured Methylocapsa sp. | reverse complement strand
TCAAAGGCGGGTTTGACCCGTTCAGGACGATGATTGGTGTTCCATAGCTTCGTGGTGACGAAGATGTCCTCCCGCCGGATCATCCCCGCCTTTAACGCTTCCTGTATCGCATCACCAACCGCCTCTTCATTCCGATGCCGTTCCGCACAATCGAGATGTCGAAATCCCACTTCCAATGCAGTCTTCGTAGCTTGTTTGGTCGCGAGAGGATCGGGGATCAGCGTGCCAAACCCGACGGCTGGGATCGCACCAGATCCGTTGGTGAGAGGAATCCTCGTATAGCGAAGCGTATCGGAGGTTGCCATGCTCATGCTCCTCATTCGATTGACCGAGCGCGTCTGGACAGATAACAGCGACCTTAGCTCGTTCAGCGCGGTTAGATACAGCTTCAACACCGCCCCGGATGCACCGACCGCTCCCTGCGAATCTGAGGTCCCCTAGCACCCCTGACCCGATGAGGTTTGCGCAAAGCCACCCATGACATATCGAACTTTGCATATCGCCACGTCGCCCGGGTGGCGGAAATACGCCGATCCGCCGACGCAGTAGCCAAGCGTGATGGCGAGCACCCCAACTCACGCTCAACCTTCGGCTGCCGCCTCCAATCCCTCGATGTCTGAGTTCTCCATCTTGAATAACGCGTGCTCGATTTCTGCAACGTCGCTTCCGAGAACGACGGTCTGGTTGTCGCCGCTGGCCACATCAAGGCCCGCCGTCCGTCCCGGATTCAGGCCGCCCCTGCCTTGTGCGTCTGATGTCAGTGTAGCCGCGTGGGGAACAATTCTCCCCCATCCGCTCCAATTCGCGAGCACTTGTGGAATTCCTGACAAAGCTCACGGTAGAATTGCCGGATTGTTGCCTCTGCCACGCTGAAACGGCGCCTCAAATTTTGCGAACGTTCGAAACTGATGGGTCTACCGGTTGGCTGTCGCTTTGATCCTGCCTTTGCGTGACTTGGGCGGAGTATTCGAGCCTTGACCAAGGATGCTGCTTAATTGCCCGATAACCTGTCCAACCGATCCAAGGCGCAAGGCATCCGCGAAGAGCAAGAGCAAACCGTCTCGAAATTCTTGCTTGCTCTTGCGAACGGCGAGGGCGGTCTGCACGTTATGGTTTCGGACGGCGTCACGACAATCAAGGTTGCAAACGGCATGTTCGCGGTCAGTGTTCAATGCAAACCACAAACGGAGTAACGTCGGTGCTAACCCGTCGCGATAGACTCGACCATCTCATCGCATCGTTCGGCGGACGTTCATCTCCCGCCGTTCGCGTCGCGATTGCAGATACGATTACCCGGCATGGCCTTGCCGCTTTCAGCGACAGGGTTGTCGGGGCATTCGCCGCACAAACGGCATGATATGTTCGGCGAATCGCGCCCGGCAAAACCGCAGGATACAGCAGTCTAAGGAGTTATAATAATCGCCCGGATTTGTTGCAATCCCTGCAACCCAAGGATCGAAACCCGGCGTGGCAAAAGGGGCAAGCGATGACAAAAACAGTTCTAGTTGCAGCAATACTCGTTATTGCTTCAACGGCAGGGCATTCACAAGCGCAGGAATACGCCTGCGAATTCCACCCCGTTGGCGAATGCGGGCTGCAACCGCTGGCCATGTATAGGCGAGCGCCGCAAATCTACGTCGTGCCCGGCCAGCCGCTCGCTGTTCTAAGCGATGGACGCCTATCGAATGACGAATTCTACCGCCGGTTTCGCGACGAGGAGCAACGACAATAACGCTCGATGGTCGAAAACGACTGCCAAGGTGCCTCGAACTCAGCTTTCATACTCTCGACGATCTCGCGGAAACGCTCGTCGCGGGCAGGGGGCGTCGGTAGGCCACCAAGCCCCAGAACTTTAGAATCAAAGGGATTTATCTTAATCCTGTCCGAAGCGAAGCAGGCTGGAGCCATGCGTCTTGAGCCAAGCCTCGGCGCGCGTCGTGTCTGCCGTCAAGCGCGCGACGGTGGCCCAAAATTTTGTGGAATGGTTCATATGCAAGAGATGCGCGGCTTCGTGCGCGGCGAGGTAATCAAGGACGAAATGCGGCGCCATGATGAGACGCCAGGAAAAGCTGAGCGAACCCGATGAGGAGCAAGACCCCCACCGGCTTATGGTATCCCGCAATGTGATTTTGCAGGGCGCTACACCAAGCTTCTTGGTATGACTTTCAACGGAGGCCTTGATGTCACACAAAGCTTCCTTGATCAGGAAGTCACGGACCCGGCGGGGTATAAAGGGTGCTTCCGCGTTCACGCAAAGCAAGGGTGTGCTCCCCTCGCTTGGCACGCCGTCTTCAAGCCAGACCCCACGGCGCTTCGTGGGGCAATTGGTAATGAGGCGCAACGTGCCGCGCAACGGGACGTAGCCGCCCGGTGTGAGAGGGATTTTTTCCGGCAGTTGGCGCAGTTTTGCACCGATCCATGCGGCGTGCCGGCTTGCGAAGGATTTCGCCTCGTTAACGCTTCCGCGCGCGGGCATTGTCAAAACAACATCCTGCGTTGCGGCCCGGACGCGCAACGTAAAGCGGCGCGCGGAGGCTATTCGCCGTAAATTGATCTGATACGTTTCACCCTCATGGGAAACGTCGAGCGAGGTAATACCGGAAACGCGGGGGGCGCTTTTGTGCGGGGAACGCGGCATGACCTCAGAATAGCGGGAGGTCAGGTGAGTCGCTAGAGCATGGACCGAAAAAGTTGTTCGACTTTTTCGGTCGGGCATGTTCCAAATTATTGATTCCGAGTAGTCCTCTTCAATCAGAGGACTCCATCTCTATGGCAAGCGCTCGAGATCTGGATCAATACAAATTTACGGCTCTCGTAAGAGTCGCGAATGAAACTTTGCGGCGAAATCACGGGACAAAGCCTGCGATTGCTTCAGTTCGGCATCATCACAGGGCTTTTTTCCCGCGCCGTAGCTGCGGCGCCCATCCGTGCTCTCGGGGAGAGGCTAGGACCCCGAAGGATCAGCCGGTTTCCACCAGCTTCAGAATGCGGCCGGGAGATCTAATTGAGCGATGGAACTCCCGGATACGGGGCACGACCTCGTTGCGGAAGCGTGAACCGTTGAACACCCCGTAATGACCGACCTTGTTCTGCTGATAGTGCGCCTTCATCGATTGCGGGATGTTCGTGCAGAGTTCCTGCGCGGCGAGGGTCTGACCGAGACCGGAAATGTCGTCGTACTCGCCTTCCACAGTGAGCAGCCCGACCCGGCGGATGGAGGATAAATCCACCGGTGCGCCGCGATGCTTCATTTGGCCCCTTGGTAGCGCATGTTTGACAAAGACGGTATCGACCGTCTGCAGATAGAACTCCGCGGGCAGATCCATGACAGCCCGGTATTCATCGTAAAATTCGCGGTGTTTTCGCGCGGAATCGCCATCGCCAGTGACGAGATGATCGAAAAATTCTAAATGAGCGGTGACGTGACGATCGATATTCATCGCCATGAAGCCGGTCAGCTGCAGAAAGCCAGGATAAACCTCCCGGCCTCCGCCAGGATAGCCGAAGGGAACTGTGCAGATGCAATTGTTCTTAAACCACGCGCTGCCGCGCTCCTGCGCCAGAAGATTGACCTTTGTCGGGCTCCGCCTGGTGTCGATGGGACCGCCCATAAGCGTCATCGAGGCGGGAACGTGCGGGCTGTCCCGCGCCTCCATCAGGGCAATCGCGGCGATCAGCGGCACCGCCGGCTGGCAGACTCCGAGCGTATGAATGACACTGCCCTGATCATCCTTGTTCAGAATCTCGCAGATGGAAATCACGTAATCGATGTAATCGTCGAGATCGAAATGGCCGGCCGAAAGCGGAACCGTCCTGGCATCGACCCAATCGGTGATGTAGACGTCGTAAAAAGGGAGAAAAGCCTCCACCGTGCCACGCAGGAGGGTTGCATGATGACCCGACATCGGTGCGATGATAAAAAGCTTCTGGCGCGGCTCGGGTGTGCCGAAGTCGAACTGCCTTTCAAAATGGAGAAGCCTGCAAAATGGCCGCTCCCAAATCACCCGCTCGACGATCGGAATGGTTTTGCCGCCAATGGCTGCCGTGCCGACGCCAAACGCCGGCTTGTCGTATCGTCTGGTCAACCGCTCAAAAACATTTGCTGAAGCAGCCAAATTCCGGCCCGCCGCTGTATAGGACAGCGGATTGATGGGGCTCTCAAGCCAGGTTTTGGCAACATCGGACAAAGCCCGCGCCGGAGCTAAGGCCAGATGCGCCATTTCATGCATTTCATAGGAAAAAGGCGGCATGTTCTCGATCCTTGCCTCTCATCGCAATGAGCCGGACAAGATTCTGGTAAACTTATCTATTGGTAGTATTGCCCGCAGCAACGCCCGCGTTTTTGCCGCAAGCTGCTAACCCGGCGGGAGCGAGGCACCTACAAACAATATAACCTCGCATCGCATGTAATGAATGATTTTCAGAGAATCAACCTTTTGCAGAGGCTTTTGCAAAGGAAATTTGTTACATCGTGAGTAATTTCGGTAAGTGTTGAAGTTGTTCTTTCGGCATTTCCGGGAATACGAAATGCGCGCGTCGCGTCTTCACTATGCGACGAATTTGGTGACACTTCGGTGAGCTCGCAAGACCCAAACGCGGGGCGGTCTAAGAGCCTGCGGCCCGCGCTGGCCGTGGCCGTTGCAGGGTGCATGGCAGACATTCGCTCTGTGGCTTCGACGAGGCAAAGGTAGACGGGAGTTATGGCCGAATTAATCAACATCGACCTCGGCCGGCGTTCGCGGCGGCTGCGCGTCGACACGCTCGTCAAATTGCGCTGGCTTGCCTTGCTCGGGCAAGCGGTTGCCATTGTCGTGACCTATTTCGGGCTCCGGTTTTCGCTCCCGCTCGGCCCTTGTCTCCTTGTTATCGCCGCTTCGGCTTGGCTCAACATTGGCCTGCGTCTGCGCTTCGGCCGCATCGACCGGCTCGAGGATCCGCCGGCCGCGGCCATGCTTGCTTATGACATCCTTCAGTTGACGGCCTTGCTCTATCTCACCGGCGGCATCGAAAATCCTTTTGCAATGCTTTATCTCGCACCGATCATGATTTCCGCGGTCTCGCTGTCCGGCCGGATCACTTTGGTCCTGACCTTGCTGATGATCGGCGCGGTATCGGCCCTGACATTCCGCCATTACCCGCTGCCTTGGTTTCCTGGCGAACAGCTGCAACTTCCTTTGATTTACGATGCAGGAATTTGGGTTGCGATCGTTCTTGGCGCGGCCTTCATCGCCATTTATGCGTCGCGCGTCGCCGTCGAGGCGCGCAAACTCGCCGACGCCTTGGCCGCGACCGAGCTTGTCATCGCGCGCGAACAGCATTTAACGCAGCTCGACGGCTTGGCGGCGGCGGCGGCGCACGAGCTTGGCACCCCCTTGGCCACGATTACGCTCGTTGTAAGGGATCTCCAAGAGCAGCTTCCTCCAAGCGATCCCCTTGAAGAAGATCTCAATCTGCTGGCCCAGGAAACCGGCCGCTGCCGCGCCATTCTAAGCACTTTAACGTCGCTTGGCGGCGATGACGGCAATATTCTCGATGAAATGAGCTTAGACCTTCTCATCGAGGAGGTTGCCGGGCCGCATCGCGATTTCGGTGTTAACATTTCGCTTATTAAGAACGGTCAAGGGCCGGAGCCAACCTGCCGCCGCAATCCAGGAATATTATACGGGCTCGGCAATCTCATTGAAAATGCGATCGATTTCGCCGCCTCCGAGGTCCGGATCGTCACCCAATGGGATGCGGCAAGGGTAACGATTGTAATCGAAGACAATGGCCCCGGTTTTTCGGCCGATGTCGTTGGCCGGGTGGGCGAGCCTTATGTCACGACCAAGACCGACAGGCGCGCCAAATCGGAAGAAGGGTCGGGTCTCGGTCTTGGCTTGTTCATCGCCATGACGCTCCTCGAACGCTCCGGTGCTGCGGTTAAGGCCGGGAATCGGGCGCCGCCGGGGACGGGAGCGGCCATCACGATTTCCTGGGAAAGGGCGGTATTCGAGCGAGGGGCCAAAGGTTTGCCAGCTGCAGCGGCCACTGCCATGGCGAAGTCAAGTGCTGGATTTCCGCCGCGTTCTTAAGATAAGGCCAGCGCCGGATCGAGCTTGAAGAATCCGTGAAAAATTTCGCTATTCACTTGCTTTGTCGTGTTTTCTACCGGAAATGATCGAAGCGAGGCGATAAACAATGCAAAATGACAACCCCGGGCCCGCGAAAGCGGCAGTCCCGAGCGAAGACAAGGGCAGCGCGCCGGATGCTCACGGACCAGACCGTTCGCTCCTGATTGTTGACGACGATAACACCTTTCTCACGCGGTTGAGCCGCAGCATGGAGACGCGCGGCTTCACCGTGATCCCCGCGCACTCCGTCGCGGAAGGTCTCGCCGCCATCGCCGCCAGAGCCCCCGCCTTCGCGGTCATCGACATGCGTCTTGCCGATGGCAATGGGCTCGATGTGATTCGCGAGCTGAAGGTGAAACGCCCCGATGCGAGGGGTATCATCCTGACCGGCTATGGCAATATCGTCACCGCCGTCACCGCCGTGAAGCTCGGCGCTTTCGATTATCTGGCCAAACCCGTGGATGCCGACGAAATTTTCAATGCTCTCATGGCCACCCGTCACGATAAGGCCGAGCTTCCGGAAAATCCAATGTCGGCCGACCGGGTACGCTGGGAGCATATTCAACGGATTTACGAGCTTTGCGGCCGCAATGTCTCGGAGACGGCACGCCGTCTCAACATGCACCGGCGCACCTTGCAGCGAATTTTGGCGAAAAAGGCGCCGCGCTAGACGGATTATTTGAGCCCCGCGGGCTAGCCGTGGCCATTGCCTCGCGGCGGAAAATAGGTGTAATGCGCGCTTCCCGGCGTTGCGTCATTGGTTGAGAGGCCGCATCAGTGCTCCAGCCATGATGTGGTTTCGATAGAGACCTGCCAGGGCCGGTAGCTCAATGGTTAGAGCCGGCCGCTCATAACGGTCTGGTTGCAGGTTCGAGTCCTGCCCGGCCCACCATATTGCTTTTTTAGCGGCATAACTATTTGAATTTGCTAGCGTTTATTTTAAGGCGCGGGCCTTGGACGATATCAGCCAATACGAAATTCCGTTCCCGGTCGTCTTTCGAGACGATGGCTGGTGGAACGCTTGCGCCGGGGAAGAGCTCGACGCTTTTGTCGCGGGGTGGCGCCCAGCGGGCAATGTCGAATGACGATGCGCGAGTATCTGGAAGGCGCGTTTAGCGGCTGGACGGATGACTCTTTTTTCGAAGCTCTGGTGCCTCGGGACACGGCCTGAAGCCCACATCACCCTGAGCATTGCCGCAAAGCGTGACCCGTTTAAGTGTTCGGAGCATTTGCCATCGGCGCCCGCCGAGTGGCTTTCGTGGCCGGAGGCGTGAGGTCGAGGCAAATCGCCCTTGATCTGGTGATCTGGAGCCAGACCAAGGGCAGGCGGAAGCAGCTTGAGGAGGAAATCAAGCTGGAATGATTCAAGCAATATTCACGCCATGCGCGGCGCCGGGACGTGGCCGAATAATGGTCGTGACCGCAGAATGGATCCGCAATCGCGCTCAGAAGCTGCAGTCGCTCGATTATCTGATGCGTCCCATGCCGTAGGCCCGCAAAGAACAGACTTCGTAAATCAGGGCGAGGAGCAATTTACGTGGATCGTCCAACAGCTAGAAGAGCTGGTGGATAAATTCAAACCATTCCTTA
>CAYTRB010000146.1:0-7709 GCA_964440215.1 uncultured Methylocapsa sp. | reverse complement strand
CTGCTGAGCGGCGTGCCATCCACGACGAAGGTGCAAGGCTTTTATTACAGCGCGCCGTTGCCGGCGAGTGGCGCCACGGACCTCTTGCGGCAGGGGCTGATTGAAACTCGGCTTAGTGAGGTTTCCGCGGAGGCCGCGGCGCAATAGCCGATGAAATCATCATGCCCTGCAAATAGGGAGCGCGTGGTTTAGTTCGATGGCAATTGATGTGATCTACACCGCCTCACCGGGAGATTATTGATCCGATGATATATGCCATGCCCATTGCGACGCCCGACATCCACCTTGCGACGATCAAGCGGCGCGCTGCGGGCTCCGTTCTCCTGACTGGCTTCACGGCGTCGAGAGCATCGCCGAAGGCGCCGAGACGGCCGCATATTTCGAATTTCACGTTGGCACCGGGGGCAAGAGCATGAGTCGATGGCTTGACCGCGCGAATGGACTTGCCGCCGATGCGCGTAACACCTTAGCGGCTGCATTATGGCCACTGCGGAAGGTGTTGATCGCCGGTGCGATTGGCGTCCCCCTATCCTGCGCAGCCAGTTGGAGGGTTGCGCACTATTGGGAAAACAATAACGCGCAAGACCAGCTCAATGCTCTCGGTGATGATCGCCGTCTCTGTCTACAGAACGCGCTGGCTGATCTCGAGCTGATGATGAACACCGCGGCGCGTCTGTTCCAGTCCTCTGCGAAGGAAATCGACCGTGCCGAATTTTCCCGCATCATTGACGGACTGAGGAGCGTATTTGATGCCACGTTGGAAATCGACTGGGCCCCACTCGTGCTACGCCACGAGCGTGCCCCGCATGAGGCAGTAGCTGCCAGCCAGGGCCTCGAAGGCTATCACATCAGCACTCGCGGCAATGATGGCAAACTTGTTCCTGCCGATGCGCAAGATGAATATTTTCCAATTCTTTATTCAACCCGCACGCCGACGGGACCCACGCTCCTTGGTTTGGACATTGGCTCCGATCCGGCGCAGCGGGGAGCGATGACGCGCGCGCGAGACAGCGGGAGGCTTGCGGCTACTCCTCCGGCAGCAGGCCCAGGAGATATCTTCCTGCTCGCACCCGTATATGGATTTGACCTGCCTCATGATGGAATTGAGGATCGCCGCAGTAACTTTGAGGGTTTTCTTCGCGGCTCGTTTTTGCCCGGTCCGCTGATCGATAAGGTTTTTCGCGGTGTGAAATCGCCCGAAGGTCTCGATATTTATTTCTTCCGGCAGGGCGCCGGTCCAAACGAGCCTCCGTTCCACGTCCGCTCCTCGCTTCTGCGTTCAGTGCCTGCTGAGGCGCAGCCGCGTGCCGGTCTCGAAACAGGATTGCATTGGACCGGTGAGATCGTGCTCGCCGACACGCGCTGGACAATGATCACCGTTCCGGTCCCGGGCGGCTCGCGGCTGGTCAACCACGATCGTTCCTTGATGGTCTTGATAGTCGGGTTGCTCTTGACCATGGCCGTCATAAGCTATCTTGAGCTTGCTCGGCGAAATGCATCGCGCCTCGACGCGATGCGCAAACGTCTCACCGCCGCGGTGAAATATCGTAGCGAGCTGCTCCACGCGGTCTCGCTCGCGGCTAAGGATTTGCTGACCGCCGATACGATCGAGAAGGGGATGGCAAAGGTGCTCGAGACGATAGGGGAAGCCGTGCGAGCTGACCGCATGCTCGTGCTCGAAATCCGGGGCCGCGCGGGCAAAGCGCCCATTTCTGTTCTGCGATACAGTTGGGATTCGGCCGCTGCCCCAGCGCTGCCCTCCCTCGGGCAAATGGACCCGAGTGGATTCGAAGCGGACCCCTGGTTTGCGCCGCTTCTCGAGGGGAAAGCCGTCACTTGCGTGCCGGGCGCCATGCCCGATGGCGTGGTCAAGACCATGTTGCAACGCCTGGGGATCGCGTCGAGTCTCGACGTCCCTATAGTCATCGATGGGCAATACTGGGGACGCATCTGTTTCGACGACTGCAGGACGGAACGCGAATGGTTACCGGCCGAGGTCGATATTTTGCGGATCGCCGCGGAACTGATCGGCAGCGCGATCATCCGTGATCGCTACGTTGGGCAGTTGCGGGACGCGAATACGATCATCGAACGAAGCCCGACGATTCTCTTCCGCTTGCGTGGCGAGCCGTCCCTGCCGCTGATCTATATCTCGCACAACGTTACCATGTTTGGCTATGACCCGGCCGAAATGATTGCGTCGCCCCAGTTATACAAGACCATCATTCACCCCGACGATGAGCTTAAGACACTGGAATGGTTGGCGCGGATCGTGATGGAGGGAACCCAGTCCGAAACAGTCGAATTCCGCATTCGGACGCGCGACGGCACCTATCGCTGGGTCGAGAACCACTTATCGCCAGTCCGCGATGCCGCCGGGAGGCTCGTCGAAATCGAGGGCATCTTGACCGATATCACGGAGAAAAAAGAAGCCGCGGATAAAATTCTGGTCCTCGCCCGGACCGATGCGCTCACAGGGCTCGCCAACCGCGCGACCTTCATCGACCGGCTGCGCCAGTCCTTCGCCGCGGCCAAGCGCGGCGCGAACCCCTTTGCGGTTCTCTACCTCGATCTCGACCGGTTCAAGGACATCAACGACACGCTCGGGCATTTTGCCGGGGATTTGTTGCTCAAGGCGGTCGCCGAGCGCCTCAACGGCTGTACCCGCGAGACCGATCTCGTCGCCCGTCTGGGCGGCGACGAGTTCGCTATAATACAGACGGAACTGATCGATGTCTCCAATGCCAGCGTACTGGCATCGAAGATTCTCGATGTCCTGGGGGCTCCCTATCCGCTCGGCGAAACTGAAATGAATATCAGCGCGAGCATCGGTATTTCTCCTTATATGTCCGAGACCGAGGGATCCGATGAAATGCTTGCACAAGCCGATCTTGCTCTCTACCGGGCCAAGGAAGAAGGCCGCGACCAATATTGCTTCCACTCAGCGGACCTCGATCGTGTGGTGCGCGATCGTGTCGCTATTGCCAATGATCTGAGGCACGCTCTCGAACACAACGAGCTGGAACTCTACTATCAGCCGCAAATCGAGCTCGCCACAGGCCGGATTGTCGGCATGGAGGCGTTAATCCGCTGGAATCATCCCAAGCGCGGTCTGCTCACTCCGGGTGATTTCCTGCCGATCGTGGAAAAAACTCCCCTCATTGTGACGCTCGGACAATGGGTGCTCGACAATGCGTGCAAGCAGATGAATGCCTGGCGGGAAGCCGGAATCGCTCCGCCGATCCTCGCTATCAATCTCTCACTCAAGCAGCTGCAAACCGGGGATGAACTCGTAGGATCTATCACTCAAACATTGACGAAATGGGGGCTGTCCCCGAAAAACTTGGAACTCGACGTAACGGAATCCATGCTTGCGCATGTCACATTGCATAAGAATAGCGTGCTTGACCGGCTGCAACAACTCGGGGTGAAAATCGCCATTGACGATTTCGGCGCGCAATATTCCTCGCTCGACTATCTCAAGACCTATCGCGTGAGCCGGGTGAAGATTCCGCGCTTAATGATCGATGCCTCGACGCAGGACCCAGAGGCTTCGGCGATGGTGCGGGCGATTATCGGCGTCGCCCGAGAGCTCGACATCGAGGTTGTTGCGCAAGGCGTCGAAACGGAGGCGCAGCGAGACCTGCTGACTTGCGTGCCATCCACAACGAAGGTGCAAGGCTATTATTACAGCGCGCCGGTTCGCACGGGCGATGCGACGCAGATGTTGCGGCAAAGACTGATTGAGCCTCGCCTCAGTCAGGTTTCCGGAGAGGTTGCGGCACAATAGCCGATGAAAACATCGTGCCTCGCGGAAAGGGCTCGCGTAGATTATGTCGATTTACATTTCAGAGTAGGGCCTACAAGTCCTTTATTTCAATGCGGAGGCTGAGTCTGAAGTGCCAAGAGTATTTCAATTGGGCACAGACCCTATAAGGGGCAGGCCATTCGATACGCTGACGTTATCTATACTGCCTTTACCATAGGGGTTCACCCATGCACATTGCGACACCCGACATTGCTCTTGCGATGATCAAGCGGCGCGCGGCGGGCTCCGTGCTACTGGCTGGATTCACGGCCACGCTGTTTCTCTCGGCCTTCCTGTTGTTCACGGTCCAGCCGGTGGTATCGCGTATGGTGCTGCCGCGACTGGGCGGCTCGCCGGCGGTGTGGAACACCTGCGTTTGCTTCTTTCAAGCAGCTCTGTTGCTCGGCTACGGTTACGCGTATTTCGTCGCCAGGCGGCTGCAGCCGCGGGCCCAGCTGGCATTGCACGGGCTCGTGCTCGCGTCGGGCCTCGCTGTGCTGCCGCTTTCATTGGGCGTAGACGCGCCGCCAGCCGGCGCCGCCCCAAGCGGATGGCTGCTGGCGCGGCTGGCGCTTGCGGTCGGGGCCCCTTTTGTCGGTATCGCCGCAACGGCGCCGCTTTTGCAGCACTGGTTCAGCCTAACCACCCATCCGCAGGCTCGGGACCCTTACTTCCTGTACGTCGCCAGCAACTGCGGCAGCCTGCTCGCCCTATTGAGCTATCCTGTGCTGATCGAGACGACGCTGGACCTTTCGGGACAGGCGCAATTCTGGTCGGCCGGCTACGCCGCAACCGCCGTAGCCGTGCTGGCTTGCGGCATCGCGGCGCAACGCTACGCGGCGCCTGCGCCAGTGGTGCGGACGGAGACGTTGACCGGCAATGCGGAATGGTTCCGCTGGGTGGTGCTTGCTTTCGTACCATCGGCTCTGCTGCTTGCGGTTACCACCTATGTTACGACCGACATCGCCGCGACGCCGTTATTCTGGGTCGTGCCGCTCGCGATTTACATCGGCACCTTCATCCTTGCCTTCGCCCGGCGGCAATTTCTCCCGCCGCGCATTCTTCTCGTGCTTCAGGGGATGGCATTGGCCGCCGCCGGTGTCGTTGGAATGACTGGCACGACGAATGCCGCCGGCCTGATCATCGCGCTCAGCGCTTTCGCATTGACGGCTGCGGTCTGCCATACCGAGCTGGCGCAACGGCGTCCAGAAGCGGGACGTCTGACCAGTTACTATTTGCTGATCTCGGTGGGCGGCGCCCTAGGCGGAGTGTTCAGCGCCTTGCTGGCGCCAGTTCTGTTTCTGGGCCCCTGGGAGTATCCATTGCTGCTCATCGCCGCCTGCCTGCTGCGGCCACCGCCGCCGCCCGCCCGGCGCTGGGAGAATTGGGCGATCCGCGGCGACTTGCTATTGCCCGTCGGGCTCACAGCGCTTGCCACCGCGCTGCTCTGGGCGGCCAGCCCCGCCGGACCCGAGACGCTGCGCCCAGCGGCGCGCGTCGTGTCGATCATGGCGCCGGGGGCGGCGCTGCTTTGGTTCGCTAAGCGACGGCTGCGGCTGGCGATGGCGCTGGCGGGCTTCCTGCTGTTTCCGGCGCTGGTGGACGCATCCGATACATTGATCATGGCGCGCAGCTTCTTCGGCATCCACCGCGTGCGCCGCCTGCCGAACGAGGACCTCGTGGCGCTGCAGCACGGCAGCACCATCCATGGCGTGCAGAGCACTCGCCCAGGCGAGGAGCTGACGCCGCTCGGCTACTACGACGGCGCCGGTCCCTTCGGCAGAATATTCGCCGTCCTCGGCCAGCGGACCTCGCCGATCACCGCAGTCAACGTGCTCGGGCTTGGCACTGGCGTGCTAGGCTGCTACGCGCGTGCCGGCGAGGCCTGGACTTTTCGCGAAATCGATCCGGTCGTGGAGCGCCTTGCCCGTGACGGCCGCTGGTTCCATTTCATGGCTGGCTGCGGCAATCACCCGTCCGTGGTGCTGGGCGACGCGCGGCTTACCCTCGCGGCCGACACCGCCGGCCGCTACGATCTGATGATCGTCGATGTATTTAGTTCCGATAGCGTGCCAGTTCACATGCTCACGCGCGAGGCGCTAGCGCTATATTTCGCACGCCTCAAGCCGGGTGGAATCGTGCTGTTCCACGTCAGCAACCGCTACCTCGATTTGACGCCGGTGGTTGCCCGGCTGGCTGCGGATGCCGGCGCGCCGGTGCGTCACTTGCTGGTGCCGCCCGTTGGCTCCGCGCGGCGGCGGATCGGCGCCGAGGTGGTGGCCGTAGCCGCGCCCGGCGGCGACCTCGACTCACTCGCAGCCGATGGGTGGGACTCGCCACAGCCAGGCCCCGTTCTATGGACCGACGAGCGCTCGGACATCCTTGGAGTCATTCGCTGGCGCTGACATACGGCGCTTTATCTAAACAAACAATGATTGGCGGAACGGCATGGATAAGGATGAACGCAAACCGCACGCCTTGGAGGATAGGCTGGATGCTTATGCCGCTTGGGTCGGCGAGATCCGCCGCGGCAGTCGACCGCCGCAGCGGCCGGAAGACACCGCGGCGCCCTTGGCCAAGCTTAGCCAGGAGCTGCGGCTCCTTGCCGACGTCATCGCCCGGCGCGAAGACCAGCTCCAAAAGTTGTTCGAGGTGGTGCATACGGTCGAGCGCGGAATTCTTGTCGAGGATGTGCTCGAAATGATTTTCAAAAGTTTTGCCGCGATCATCCCTTATGACCGCATGGGTTGCGCCTTCCTCTCGGATGGCGGAGCGCGGCTGACCGCTTTTTGGGCGCGGTCCAACCTCGGACCCGCGCAGATCACCAAGGGCTATTCGCAGCCGATGGAAGGAAGCAGCATCCAGGAAGTATTCCGGACTGGCGAGCCACGCATCCTGAACGATCTCGAATCCTATCTCGATGCCGAGCCGCAATCGGACTCGACCCGCCGGATCGTTGCCGAGGGCGGCCGGTCGAGCCTCACCTGTCCCCTCTTCGTCGACGGCCGCCAGCTCGGCGTCCTTTTTTTCACAAGCCGCGAAAAGCGCGCATATGGAAAGACCCACCAGACGGTCTTCCGCCAGATCGCCGATGAGGTCGCCACCGTGATCTACAAAAGCCGTCTGTTCCAGGAGCTGGTTGACCGTAACCAATTTCTCGTGCGC
Source organism: uncultured Methylocapsa sp. (assembly GCA_964440215.1). Lineage (GTDB taxonomy): Bacteria > Pseudomonadota > Alphaproteobacteria > Rhizobiales > Beijerinckiaceae > Methylocapsa. The sequence continues at coordinate 736 of CAYTRB010000146.1, read as the reverse complement.
CAAGCCGAGCTACTTCAGGAGGCCACCAACCGCGACGCATTGACGGGCGTATTGAATCAGGCGGCTGTCATGACCACCCTCGAACAGCAGATCCGGGCCAACGCGGCCGTCGGCAGGACGCTTGGCGTGATCATGACCGGCATAGATCACTTCACGGACATCAACGATTCCCATGGTCATGCCGCCGGCGACCTGGCGCTGCGCGAGTTCACGCGGCGGCTTTCCGTCATTCTCCGGCAAAGCGATTATCTCGGCCGTTACGGGGGTGAAAAGTTCCTGTTTCTCGTCGGCGACACGAACCGGGAGCAGGTGATGCATGCCTCGGAGCGCTTCCGCCTGGCGATCGCCGGCACACCGTTCAATATCGGCGCAGTAAGCCGGCCCATCACCGCCAGCTTCGGCATTGCGCTCACCTCGGGCGCCGCCGAGTCCGCGGAGGCCGTCGTTGCGGCGGCCGGCCGGGCGCTCGACGCCGCCAAGACCGGCGGCCGGAACCGGTGTGTGCTTGCCTGACCCGCTCCGCCGATGCGATGCGCTCATGACGGCTATTGCTTTGGATAGCACGCCGTCGCATTCAGCGTCATGGTAGGGGCGCCAAATGGCGCCGACGCGCTGAACGACGGGAACCACGGGGTGATAAATGTGAAGGTATAAGTCGCGGCAACTTGCACTCCACAGGCTGGAGTTGTTGCTGTGAAATCCGCGGCCGTGACATCGTTAATCCCCCATGCCTGGG
>CAYTRB010000145.1:0-7774 GCA_964440215.1 uncultured Methylocapsa sp. | reverse complement strand
GCCTATGAATTTGTTGCGCGCTACTGCTTGTTGCAGCCAGGTCGGTCAAGGACGTTCGCGGCATCACGCTGAGCGGTCTATCGTGACGAGACGGTCTAGCGCGCCTTGGCGCCGGACTCCTGAAGGGCCCGTTTGAAAGTGGACCCTTTCAACAGGCCTTATCCCTTTGGCTTGATACCGAGCTTTTGCAGCTTGGCCTCTGGGCTAGCGTAGGGTTCCTGCAGATCGACGTTCCAATAGCGCAAATCCTCGAGCTTGATCGTGGCGCCGGTCACGGCGCAGCGCACGAAAGCACCGGGCCGCAAAATCCGGAATTCGCCGTCGAGATATTCGATTTCGGCTTCTCCCGCAGAGAGCGGGCGGCGTTCAAAACGATTCATGGAAACTGGGCTCAGTTCTAATTTGAAAAGAATATAACGCAATTTTGTCAAATTTGCCACTATCTCCCGCAAAACATCACGTTTCGTGCAACAAGCGCTGTTGGGGATCGAGGCCATTCTGCCTCGAAATTGGGACCAGGCATGTTCGAATTCTTGGGTCATGGCGTCCGCTTGGCGTATATCGACGAGCGGCCGGCGTCGGGCGATCGTGGCGAGCCGATCCTTCTCATCCATGGGTTCGCATCGACCCATGCGGTGAACTGGGTTTTTCCGCAATGGGTGAAAAGCTTGACCGAGGCAGGACGCCGCGTCATCGCTTTCGATAATCGCGGTCATGGCCGCAGCGAAAAATTATACGATCCCGCAGCCTATACCACGCAGATCATGGCGGAGGATGCGTGCGCGCTTCTCGATCATCTACATATCGAGGCGGCTGATGTGATGGGCTATTCGATGGGCGCCCGGATCGCCGCCTTTCTTGCCAAGGCGCACAAAAGCCGCCTGCGCTCGATGATCCTCGGCGGTCTTGGTTATCATCTGGTCGATCGCGGTTCGCTTCCGTCTTCCATCGCTGAGGCCATGGAAGCGCCTGCGCTTGCCGGTATTACCGAGCCGATGCAGCGGACGTTCCGTAGCTTCGCCGAGGCGACGAAGAGCGATCTCAAGGCGCTCGCCGCCTGCGCGCGCGGTGCCCGCCAGCTTATGAGCGAGAAGGATGTCGGTCAAATCGATCTCCCCGTCCTGGTCGCGGTCGGAACGGAGGACGATGTCGCGGGCGATCCGCATAGGCTCGCTGCCTTATTCAGGGCCGCACGCGCGGTGGATATTCCGGGCCGCGATCACAATCGCGCGGTAGGCGACAAAGTCTATAAAGACAGCGTGCTTGAATTTCTTGAACAACGCCCCTGAGCGTCTTGTCCCCGGCTGCCTATATCTTTTTGAGTACCCATCAAACTTGGCTCGCACAAGTTTTTCCGCCGTGCTAGTGCGTAAGGATTAGGATGCACTCAGGCTTTAACGCAGCTCGATCGCGAAGGCGAACCCGGCTTGGAGGCGTGTCATGAGTTCCGCCATGGGGACCGCAAAAGTCGTCACGCTTGCGCGCACCGATCCGGTGTTCGCGCGGCTGCGCGCGGAGGCCGAGGAAGCTGTCCGTAAGGAACCAGACATCGCGGGTTTTATCTTTTCGGCGATCCTCAACCTCGACTCGCTGGAAGCGGCGGTGGTCCACCGGCTGGCGGCAAGGCTCGGACATCAGGCGTTTCCAAGCGATCTCATCGAGCAGGCCTATTTTGAGGCGATTGCGGCCGATCCTGCGATTCCGGACGCCTTCCGCGCCGATATCGCGGCGGTGGTTGATCGCGACCCAGCCTGCACGCGGCTGATCGAGCCGGTACTCTATTTCAAGGGATTTCACGCGATCGAGACCCACCGGCTGGCGCATGCGCTCTGGACGGCCGGCCGCCAGGATTTCGCGCTCTATCTCCAGAGCCGATCGTCCGAGGTCTTCCAGACCGATATTCATCCGGCGGCCCGGATCGGCAAAGGGATTTTCCTCGATCATGCGACGGGTCTCGTGGTCGGTGCCACGGCCGTGATCGGCGACAATGTTTCCATGTTGCAAGACGTGACCTTGGGCGGTACCGGCAAGGAGCGCGGCGATCGCCATCCGAAAATCAAACAAGGCGTGCTGATCGGCGCCGGAGCCAAAATTCTCGGCAATATCGAGATTGGCCGCTGTTCCCGGGTTGCCGCCGGTTCGGTGGTGCTGCACTCGGTGCCGGACAATAAAACGGTAGCGGGCGTGCCGGCGAGAATTGTCGGCGACGCAGGCTGCGCCGAACCCTCGCGCACCATGGATCAAATTCTTGCTCTGGAGCCGGCTGGCGAACCGTCAAACCTCTAGCAGCATGCAATAAAACAGGATCCGAACCGGAAATATGCTCATGTTCACTGTGCCGTCGAGAAGCGTGCTTGTGACACCAGCTCCGCTCGTTTTCCGCTGCCGCTAACCATTTCACGCAAGTGGCTTGTTATTGAGAAGAGGGCATGGCGGAGCATTATCATCACACGCAGCCTGGCACATTCATGTTGGTTGCGTTATTGCCTGCGGCTCTCCTTACGGGGGTATCTGGGGTTTTTGTGATGCTTCGATCCGGGGCGTTGGCGCTGTTTGCGATAGGCGCCTTGCTTGCGGGGATCGCGTGGCTCTTTTCTTCCCTGACGGTAGATGTGAGTGGAACCGAGATTCGCTGGTATTTCGGGCCAGGGCTTTGGAATTATCGCATTGCGCTCGCCGATATCGAAAAAGTCCGGATCGTTCGCAACACATGGTTGAACGGTTTTGGAATCAGGATGGGGCCAGGCCGCCGTCTCTATAACGTTTCTGGGTTCGACGCTGTCGAACTGGTCCTCAAGACTGGCGAAATCCGCCGGATTGGAACGGACGATCCGCGGGGGCTTGCCGATGCGCTCAACTCTGCGGGTTCGAACTGATAGGAGTGCCCGGGCAACGGGAAAGTGGCCAAGGTTGCCGCCGCCATGCTTTTCTGGCAGATCTCTGGCCTCGCCTGAGCATGAACGGTTTACGGTTGAGTATGTTTTCCCCTTGGATGAAATCATGGGACCCGACAGAAACCGCTCAACTTCTGGACCTCGAATGATGATGGATTCGAAAAAGGCGAGCAGCTTGGGATATGCTCAGCGTGACGGCCTCTGTGGCTTTGGAGCGAATCGTGGATAAAGCGGAATTGCAGAAACTGCAGGAGTTCCTGCGCAAATCCCTCGGCAATCAGGGGATCAAGGTCACTCCTGGCAAACGCAATTCCGATGACGCCGACGTGCTTCTCGGCGAGCGCCAGATCGGTGCGGTCACGGTTGACGACGAGGACGGCGACAGGTCTTTCGCCTTCGAAATGAAAGTACCGGTCGAGCGGCCGGTGCTGCAGGATTATTTGCGGCGGCTTTTCGAGACCGACAAATTGAAGATCGTGCCGCGCGGCAAGAAAAACGATTCGGTCGAGCTGAACAATGGCGATGATTTTCTCGGCGTGATTTCGGCGGACGATCCCAAGGCCAAGAGTTTTACCTTGCAGATGGCGATCCTCGATATCGATCTCGATGAATTTTAGGGGCCAGAGGAATGCCGCTTTACGCGCTCGATGGTATTTCCCCCGTATTGCCGGGTGACGATCGTTTCTGGATCGCGCCGGATGCGCAAATCATCGGCAAGGTGCGGCTAGAGGCCGATGTCTCGATTTGGTTCGGCGCCGTCCTGCGCGGCGACAATGAAGAGATTTTTGTTGGCGCCCGCTCCAACATTCAGGACGGCTCGCTGCTGCACACCGACATGGGATATCCCTTGATCATCGGCCCGGATTGCACGATCGGTCACCACGCAATCCTGCATGGCTGCACGATCGGCGAGAACAGCCTCGTCGGCATGGGCGCGACACTTTTGAACGGTGCGAAAATCGGCCGCAATTGCCTCGTCGGCGCCAATGCCCTGCTGACCGAAGGCAAGGAGTTTCCCGACGACAGTTTAATCGTTGGCAGCCCGGGCCGCCTCGTGCGGACCCTTGATTCGGCCTCGGCGGAGCGGCTTCGCGAGAGTGCCGCCCACTATGTCGCCAATGCGCGGCGCTTCGCCAAGGGGCTCGTGGCGTCGCCGGGTTAGTCCGCGCTCACCGCAGTTTTTATGATGATGCTTTAGCCGCCAAACAGCTGCTCGAAAATATTCTGTTGCCTGGCTTGTGGCGCGCGCCTCTCTCCCTGCGTCCCGCCGTTAGGAATATCCGCCGGAGGCAACGGGACATTGCCGCCGTTGCGAGATGAAGGCGCTTGCGACGCTTCGTTGACGCGCGCCGGCAATTCCTGTGGCGGGGCAGGGGGTCTCGCGACTTGTTGCGGCTGGTTCGCGAAAGGCGCGCCGAACAAGCCCTGGGGGAAGGGCCAACCATTGTTCTCCGCCACCGGCACGCTCCCAGCACCATAATCATGCCAAATCCCGCCGGGAAGCGGCTGCGGCGGCACGCCTTGATGCGCGGCGCGCATGAAGCGGGACCAGATTTCTACGGGCAGCGCGCCGCCTGAGGCTTTTTTGGTTGGTGAATTATCGTCATTGCCGAGCCAGACCCCGGTGACGAGATGGCTCGTATAGCCAATGAACCAGGCGTCGCGCCAATCTTGGCTCGTGCCGGTCTTTCCCGCCGCTTGCCAGTCTGGCACCGAAGCCTTGCGCGCCGTGCCGGTCAACAGGGTTTCCTGCATCATCCTATTCATCATCGCCACGTAATTTGGATCGATGACCCGGCCGTTGCTGGTGCCCTTGCGTTGATAGAGGAGCTTGCCGGAGACTGTTTTAACCTTCGCAATGATCTGCGGCTGAACGCCGATGCCGCCATTGGCGAAAGCTGTGTAGGCGGTCACGATCTCGAGGGGCGCGACCTCGGAGGTTCCGAGCGCGATCGACGGATTGGCTTCGAGATCGGACACGATTCCAAGCCGGTGCGCGACCCGGACGATCGCCTTCGGGCCGACTTCGAGGCCAAGGCGCACCGCCACGGTATTCAAGGAGAGTGAGAGGGCCTTCGTCAGCGTCACCGGGCCGAAATACTCGTGCGAGTAATTTTCGGGCTGCCAGCCCTTCACATTGATTGGTGCGTCTTCGCGCACGGAGTCCGGGGTCAGACCGTTTTCGAGCGCGGCGAGATAAACGAAAGGCTTGAAAGCGGAGCCCGGCTGCCGTTTCGCCGAAACCGCGCGGTCGAACTGGCTCTCCGCGTAATTGCGGCCGCCGACCAGCGCCTTGATCGCGCCGTCGGGGGCAAGCGCGACAATGGCGCCTTGCCCGACGTTCAAGGCCGCGCCCTTGCGGTCGAGCGCGTCGGTGAGCGCTGCTTCCGCGAGTGCCTGCAGGCCGCCGTCGAGCGTCGTCGAGACAATGATATCCTCGTCGATCGCGCCGATCGTTTCGTTGAGTGTATCCATGACGAAATCGGCGACATAATTGACCGAGTTCGCGTTTTGGTCCCGGACGGCGAGCGCGGGATGCGCCAAGGCGAGTGTTGCCATCGCATCAGTGATAAAACCTTCCTGACGCATCGCCTCGACGACTTGGCTCGCACGCTCGGTGGCGCCGGACGGATTGCGATTGGGCGCCAGCCGCGCCGGCGCTTTCATGAGCCCGGCGAGGATCGCCGCTTCCGGCAGCGTCACATTGCGGGCGCCATGCCCAAAATATTTTTGCGCCGCCGCTTCGACCCCATAGGCGCCGGAACCAAAGTAAACGCGGTTCAGATACAATTCGAGAATCTGACTTTTCGAGTATTTATGCTCAAGCCAGAGCGCCAGGATCGCTTCTTGGATTTTGCGCGAAGCGGTTCGCTCCTGCGTCAAAAAAAGATTCTTGGCGAGCTGCTGCGTCAGGGTCGAACCGCCCTGCACCGCGCCGCCACTCGATAGATTATGAAAAACGGCGCGCAAAATGCCGGAAGGGTCGATCCCGAAATGCGAATAAAAGTGGCGATCCTCGATCGCGATAAAGGCTTTCGGCAGGTAGGGGGGCAGATCGGCGATCCGCACCGCGGCGCCTCCCGTGTCGCCTCGGTTGGCGAGCAAGGCGCCGCTTTCGTCGAGAATGGCAATGTTTGGTGGCCGTTTTGGCACGGCAAGGGCATCGACCGGCGGCAGTTTCGTTGCCTGATAAGCAACAACACCGGCCCCCGCCACCACGGCCCAGACGGTTGCGATCATGCCCCAATAGAGCAGAAAAGCCACCGGCGAGCCGCGCTTTCGGTTTGAGGCTCGCGATCTTCCGGCCTGGCGGGTCACGCGTTCACGATCCTTGCGTTGTTGTCTTAATGATTGGTTTTCTTAAAGATTGGCCGGAGACCGGCTCGCGGTGCCTCGCCGTCTCGCGCTTTGTCCTGACTGACGGGCCGCTGAGCCGTGACAATCGACAGACACCGCTATCCCGAGTGTTGCTGACTGGCTAAGCCATGTTTTTTTATGTTAATTCCGGCGGATTAAGGGCAGGTAAAGGGCCAGCCAAGCAGGGACGACTTGCGATTTGCCCACGGCCGCGCCAAAGTCCGTCCCCCGGCGCATTCCAGGCCCGTATGGAATCGATCGAACAAGCGCAAGATCTCAAAAGGTTGCAGACTTTTTTGATAAGATCATGCGAAAAAACAAAGAGATAGAGATCATGAGCGATTCTCCTCGAAGCGATCATGATCTAACGTGCGATTGGACCGCCCCATGAAAGTTACTCTCGAACGAGCGGCTTTGTTGAAGTCTCTTGGCCACGTGCATCGGGTTGTCGAGCGCCGCAACACGATCCCCATACTGTCAAACGTCCTGTTGCGCGCCGAGGATCAAGCGCTGCTTCTCAGGGCGACCGATCTCGATCTTGAGGTTACCGAACGCTTGGCGGCGGAAGTCGGTGCGGCTGGTGCGACAACGCTTCCTGCGCATATCCTCTATGAGATTGTCCGCAAGCTGCCGGACGGGGCTCAGGTCTCCCTCGAATCGAATGGCGAGCAAGGCCAGTTGCAGCTGCGCTCGGGACGCTCAAGGTTCAATTTGCAAGCCTTGCCGGATAGCGATTTCCCGGATCTCGCCACGGGCGATCTTGGCCATGCCTTCACGCTTGCCGCCCTCGACCTTAAGCGGCTGATCGATAAGACCCAATTTGCAATTTCCAATGAAGAGACGCGTTATTATCTGAATGGCATTTATCTGCATACAACCGATGTCGAGGGCCATACGATGTTGCGTGCGGTGGCGACGGATGGGCACCGGCTGGCACGAGTCGAAATTCCGGCGCCCAAGGGCGCGGCCGGCATGCCGGGAGTTATTTTGCCGCGCAAAGCCGTGATCGAGGTGCAAAAACTCATCGAGGATCCCGGCGCCGAAGTCCGCGTCGAAATATCGGCGGCCAAGGCGCGCTTCACCTTTGGCGATCCTTCGGCAGGCGCGGGACAAGTCGTGCTGATTTCGAAATTGATCGACGGCACATTTCCCGATTATGTCCGGGTCATTCCGTCCAACAATGACAAGCGCCTTATTGTCGACCGGGCGCCTTTCGCGGCGGCGGTCGACAGGGTTTCAACGATTTCGTCCGAACGCGGCCGCGCCGTCAAGCTCGCCCTCGCCGATTCGAAATTGACACTTTCCGTCACCAATCCGGATTCCGGCTCGGCGATCGAGGAGCTCGATGTCGATTATGATTCCGCGCCGATCGACATCGGCTTCAATGCCCGCTATCTCCTCGATATTACCGAACAGCTTGATAGCGATACCGTGCTCTTCAAGCTCGCCGACCCGGGTTCGCCCACGCTTGTGCAAGACCGCGATGGCGCGAGCGCCCTTTATGTGCTGATGCCGATGCGGGT
>CAYTRB010000144.1:0-7829 GCA_964440215.1 uncultured Methylocapsa sp. | reverse complement strand
CCTGCGCATACTGCCAATGCACCGGCTCATTCGAGCCAGCCCCCCATTGGCAATTTGGGTCAACCCAGTTCCAAGGGACATCACGGAGGACATTCGAAATGAGTGCTGTCGCGTTCGCGAGCCTCGCTCCGGCCAACGATGAACCCACTAGCAGTGAAGATGGCTCCATCGCGTTGGGTCCGAGCAACGCGTTCGTGATTTCGCCGGCGGTTCAAGAAATCACGGAACGAGCCCTGGCTTATCTCGAAGCGGGCTATGCGGTGCATTTCTCCGGGCCCGCAGGGACGGGGAAGACGACGCTCGCCTTCCATGTCGCCGCGCAACTCGGTCGGCCCGCCATCCTGCTTCATGGCGATCACGAGTTCGGGAGCTCTGATCTCATCGGGCGCGAGAGCGGTTATCACAAGTCGCGCGTTGTCGACAATTATATCTCTTCGGTCGTCAAGCTCGAAGAGGAGGGGCGCGCGCTCTGGATCGATAATCGCATCACAACGGCGTGCAGGCTTGGGCATTCGATCATTTATGACGAGTTCAATCGAAGCAAGCCGGAAGCCAACAACCCCTTCCTGAGCATCTTGTCGGAAGGCGTCCTCAACGTTCCGGGATTGCATGGTCGAGGCGAAGGTTACGTCAACGTTCATCCGCGATTTCGAGCGATCTTTACCTCGAACCCGGCCGAGTATGCGGGAGTCTATCGCACGCAGGACGCCCTGCTCGATCGCATGATCACGCTGCATCTCGATCATTACGACCGTGATACGGAAATAGCGATCACGGTCAGCAAGTCGGGTATCGATAGGGACCGCGCCGAACGGGTGGTGGATCTGGTCAGACTGTGCCGCACCGAGGGGCCCGATCCCCATTATCCGACCTTGCGGGCATCGATCGCCATTGCCCGCGTCCTCGCCGCGCGCGGCGGCGAAGCAAGCGGGCGCAACCCCATTTTTCTTTGGGCGTGCCAGGACATCCTCAGACCCGCGGCGCTGAAGGGGAAACACGACGGCGCAGCAGCCTCGTCCGCTTTCATCGATTTTCTTCTCCGTCGCTTCGACTGCGCGGGCGGCGTTGCTCAAGCTACGACAGGGTCGGACAAGCGCCCCAACCGTCAGGCGGTACCGCGATCCAAAGGAGGAAAACGATAATGTCGCCCCATGGACGGCCGTCACGCGGACTTGCCGATCTGCGTACGTTGACGGGACGCTCGGATACCCAGATTCCTGCCCATAAGGCCTATCTCCGCATAAGCTTTCTGGAGCTGGAGCGGGCCCGGCGAACGCAAGAGATACGCACCGCGCGCGATCGTTTCGACATCATTAATGCCCGTTTTCGCGAGATCGATGGCGAAATCGCCGATATCCTCAAGAGCCTGAACGGCACGGCGCCGCGCGCGCATGCGCTCGAAGCGCCGCATAGGTCGCCAGTCGGGCGCCGGCCGGCGCAGCGGCATTTTCAGATTTCCTACTGAGGCGCCAACCTGGCGCCTCACTTGAGCGCAACCGCACGGTCACATTAACTGCACAAAATTGCTGTTTCAATCGGTGATATTCGATTATATTCATTCGAATATATTCACAAAGGCGAACTAACCCAGCTGGCCGCTCGATTTTAGGGAGACAATCGAATGTTATCGAAGAGTCAACACACGGAACATCATCAAAAGACAGCTACCGCTAAAGCGCCTCCGCCGCTGATGCCGGAGCCTGCGCCTGTCCCTGCCCCTGCCCCTCTTGGCAAAATCTCGGCGGCCCGGGCTGCCGTGCAGCAGTTCCTGATGACGGAGTTGGGAGCGCGGGAGATCCGCATCACCAAAATCGTACCCCTGAACCGTGGCGCAGATGGATGGTCGGCCGACGCGGAAATTCTTGTACCAAATCTCGAGGTCAAGATGCTCAACCTGCCGCTGACGCAAGAAGTTCTCGAATGCGAGTACTACACGGTCGAGCTCGAAACGGACCTGACGGTCAGATCTTATGGGCCCCTCGGCCCGGATGGTGACTAGCGGACGACCTAGTCTGCGGGAGAGTGGTTCATGGGCCTTTATGTCTATGCGGTTGGGAGTTCGAGCGCAGGTGAACTGCCTGCGCTGCAGGGCGTCCTCGATCAGCCGGCGTATAGGCTCGACTCAGGAGCGCTTTGCGCGATCGTGAGCGAATGTCCAATCGACACCATACGCGCCGAACGCCGACACATTGCCGCGGCTCAGCGCGTACTTGCCGGCTTCAACGCGCAGTTCGATCTTTTGCCGATGGCGTTCGGCACCGTGACCAAATCTGAAGCCGATCTCCGCACCTTCCTAACCGAGCACCACGATGTTCTGACAGCGCAAGTAAAGCGGGTCTCCGGTGCCGTGGAAATGAGTTTGCGTTTGAGCCTCGACGTTGCAGATCCGATCGCCTACCTTGTCGAACGGACACCTGCGCTGCAGGCAGCGCGGGAACGAACCTTCCGCCGCCGGAGACAGCCCTCCTACGACGACAGAATCCGGCTCGGCCAAATGTTCGACGATGCCTTGCGCCGGTACCGCGACGTGCGCACCGAGCAGGTTGTTGCCGTAGTCGGTGCTTCCTGTACCGAAGTTATCGCATTGCCGGTGCGCGAGGAAAAGGAGATCGCAAACCTCGCGTTGCTTGTCTCGCGCTCCGGTCTTGATCGGTTCGAAGCGGCCGTCCACGCGTCGGCAGAACAGATTGAAGAAGACATTGCCTTCAGCATCGGCGGTCCCTGGCCGCCACATAATTTCGTCCAGTTCGATCCAAACGGCCAATCCAAGGCGCAGCCGTTCGTCCGGGGAGGACGAGGCCATGGTCATCATCGATGATCTGCTGGTGGCGCCGCTGCGCGGTCTGGCCTCCGTTCTTAGGAAGATCCTGACCATTAGACATTCCAGTGCGGTTCGAACGGCACACCTAAGAAAAAGCCCATCGACCACCTCGATGGGCGGAGGACGAAATCATGTTTCTCATCGACAATCTGTTGGCGGCGCCGTTAAGCGGCCTCATATTCGTTCTCAAGAAGATCGACGAGGCGGTCCAGAAGGAGGTCGAGGTGGAGGAGCGAGCGATCATGGCTGATCTATCGGCACTCCACCGCGCACTCGACAGCGCGGCAATCACGGAAGCGGAGTTCGACGCGCGCGAACAAGAATTGCTACGCCGCCTTGATCAATTACATTCGGAGGATGGGGGCAATGCCTGCGGCGATCCTCGTTCCTAACTCCGATCCAATCAAGTCGGCGCGGTCGCGTCAAGACCATGTCCCCCTGGCGGAGGCGCTTGACCGGATTCTCCATCGCGGCGTGTCGGTGCAGGGCAATGTGACCATCGGGTTGGCGGACGTTGACCTGTTGTTTCTCGATCTGCGACTGCTCTTAGGCTCGGTGGACACGATCTGGCCGGAGGGCCGTCCGCCCGTGCCCGCCGTCCGTCCTCTGACGCCCCCGAGGCCTTCTCCACCTCCATCGGAGACGTCGCCGGGCGGCGCCCGGCCCGATGTCGAGACTCGCGGTGTCGCTCATGCGAGAATCGATGCCGGCCCACCGATCGTCCCGAAGGAACACCGGGATGAGCCTGGGTCATCGCCGGCTCAGGGTCTCGTGCGGCTCGTGCTTACCTTGGTGAAACTGCTTCATGAGGTGCTCGAGCGGCAGGCCGTGCGGCGCATGGGGGCAGGGCGGCTCACGGACGTACAGATCGAGGACATAGGAACAGCGCTTTTTGCTCAAGCGGAGGAGATCTTACGCCTGCAGCGGCAGTTCGGCCTCTCCGACAAGGATCTCTCCCTCGATCTTGGCGTCCCAGACGGGGCGCTGTGAAAGGTATTGCAATGCCATCCCCCCAGTCCATGACCCATTCCGTCGAAAGCACGAACCTCGCCGATCTGCTTGAGCGTATTCTCGACAAAGGTGTCGTGATCGCAGGTGACATTTCGATCAAGCTGGTCGAGGTTGAGCTTCTGACGATTCAGTTGCGTCTGGTGATTTGCTCCGTCGACAAGGCGCGCGAACTCGGCCTCGATTGGTGGAACCATAATGGACGTCAAGACCGCTTGGCGCCAGCGCACGCCGCGACGTTGGAGGCGATGGACGCACGCTTGGGGCGGATCGAACAGGCACTTGCCGCCGTCGTGGCGGCGCCCTTCCAGTCAGGGAGTACACCTCATGAATAAGGACGATCCGGCCAACAAGGATGATGTCACTGGCGCGGCGGGATTCGCGAAGATTGCCCGCGGCCTTACCGATCTGTTCACCGTGCTCGCCGATTTCGACCAGCTTCCGCGACGCGGCCGGCACGAGAAGGACGGCAGGGTGATGGAATATTCGTTCGGAACGCGCACTCTGCGTGAAGCGGCCGGCGAACAAGAGGCCCCTGAAGAGATGCACGTGCGTCCCGAAGCGCCGCCGCGACGGGCGGCCAAGCGCAGCTCGCTCGAAGTCCTCGAGCCCGTCACGGACATGTTCGACGAGCCAACCGAGATCGTGCTGCTCTTCGAGCTGCCCGGCATCGAGCGCAAGGATATCCGCTGCATTCTTGATGGCGACATCCTGCTGCTCGAGGCAAAGACCGGCGAACGGCTCTACCGCAAGGAGACGCTCATCGAAGACAAGCTCGCCGCCGGGGCGCCCCATCTGAACCTGCGCAACGGCGTTCTCGAAGTCCGTCTGAGCAAGAAAACGTAGCGACCCGCAGTTACGCGGCGCCCGTCAACAGAGCAGACTGCGCGATGGCACGATTGATCTACGTTCCAGTCGTTCACAGCACTGCGGAGATGGGCTCCGCCGCGCCCGCTTACAAAGCAGCGTTCGTCGCCCGGCACGGCGAGGGCAAGTGGGCGGAGCGATCCGCCAAATTCGATGTTATCTGGCGTGCCATCGCGGATGCGATCAAGGCGCTCTGGCTCGATCTCAGGCGGGTTAAGCTTTACCAGGACAGTTTGCCTGTCTCCGGTCAAGAGGTGGCACTCGTTCAGGACCTGGCGGCCCTGGGGAGTCAGAACCATCAACTTTTGGTCGGCCTCATGCGCGGAGGTGCCACGCTTGTTGGCACTGAGTCGCCGGAGCTGCTTCTCGAGGAGTACCGGCTGCTTCAATCGCCGGAGGAGCGTACCGAAGCGATAGCCGCCGACCTGCTCGAGGCGCGGGACCGTTTTATCGCTGAACGCATATGCGCAACACTTGGTGACGGAGAGGACGGGATTCTTTTCATTGGCGCCCTGCATAAGGTCGCAAAGTTTCTACCGCAACGCATAAGGGTCGAATATTTGGCGATCCGTGGCCAATGATTATCGTAAACGACAGTTAAGGGAGAGATGCATGTCTGGCGAAGCATCAGTGAATGGGGAGAAGCTGCGCCTGACGGTCGCCGAGGCGCGGCGCGATGATGTGGGACGCGGCATTGTCAGGCTCGACCCCGAAACGTTAAGGCAGATCGGCGCCGCTCCCGGCGACGTGTTGGAGATTGAAGGGCGCACGAAGACCGTCGCCAAGGCGATGCCTACCTTCAAGGAACAGAGGGGGCAGCAGGTCATCCAGCTGGATGGCGTAGGGCGCACCAATGCCGGCGTGGCTCTTGGCCAGAAGGCCGCGATCACCAAGGTCGCCCATGCGGTCGCCCATCGGGTTGTCGTCGCTCCACTCGGCGCAGGCGCGTTGCATGAGGACGAGATCGAACACATTGCGAGCCGCCTCGATGGGCTCGCCATGAAGACGGGCGACCGCATACGAATTGCCTTGTTTGGAGGAAACCACCGCGATTTCAACGTGGTTCGCACCGAACCCGACGGCCCGGTGATGATCCATCCCGACACCTTGCTTGCGGTTGAGACCGCCCGCGGCAGCTCGTCGGGTAAGACTGAGGCAGTGACAGAGGATATCGTCACCTATGACGATCTCGGCGGCATGGAACGCGAAATCGCGAAGATCCGCGAGATGATCGAGCTGCCGCTCACCCATCCAGAGATCTTCGAGCGTCTCGGCATGACGCCGCCAAAGGGCGTCCTTCTGCACGGGCTGCCCGGCTGCGGCAAGACCTTATTGGCGCGGGCGGTGGCGCACGAATCCTCCGCAGCTTTTATCTACGTCAGCGGACCGGAGATCATCCAGAAATTTTACGGCGAGAGCGAAGCCCGACTGCGCAAGATTTTCGAAGACGCGCAGAGGCGCGCGCCATGCATCATTTTCTTCGACGAAATCGACTCGCTCGCTCCCAAACGCGAACGCGTTGAAGGCGAGGTCGAGAAGCGCGTCGTTGCCCAACTTCTCGCCCTGATGGACGGGCTCAAGAGCCGTGGCGACGTGATTGTGATGGCTGCGACCAACCGGCCGAATAGCATAGATCCAGCCTTGCGGCGGCCAGGCCGTTTCGACCGCGAGATCACCATCGGTATCCCTAATGAGCATGCTCGCCGCGAAATTTTGGAGATTTACGCGCGCGGCATGCCGCTTGCCGGCGACGTCGATCTTGGCGGTCTGGCCGAGGTCACGCATGGGTTTACCGGCGCCGACCTCAACGCTCTTTGTCGCGAAGCCGCCATGGCGGCACTGCGCCGCCAACTTCCGGACGTGGCTCTCGGCTCTGGACCTATTCCCTACGAGTCGCTTATGGCCATGGAGGTTGCAATGCCAGATTTCAGAGAGGCGCTGACTGAGGTGGCGCCCTCCGGGCTGCGCGAAGTCGCCGTCGAAGTGCCGAATGTGCGATGGGATGATGTCGGCGGGCTAGAGCCGATCAAGTCTGCCCTGAAGGAAGCCATCGCCTGGCCCTTGAGCCAGCCGCTTCTTTTCGAGCAGATCGGGCTGCAGCCGCCACGCGGCATCCTACTCTATGGCCCGCCCGGAAACGGCAAGACGCTCCTGGTGAAGGCGCTCGCTTCCCAGAGCAATCTCAACTTCATTTCAGTCAAGGGACCCGAGCTGTTATCGAAATATGTCGGCGAATCCGAGCAAGGCGTGCGCGAGCTCTTCGCGCGGGCCCGTCACGCGGCTCCGTGCATTGTGTTCCTGGATGAGGTTGACGCTCTGGCACCGAAAAGGGGATTCGACGGCCGCTCACCGGTCACCGATCGGGTCGTCAGTCAGTTGCTTACCGAGCTCGATGGCGTCGAGGTGCTCAAGGACGTCTGGGTGATCGCCGCCACCAACAGACCGGACATGCTCGACGATGCGCTCCTGCGCCCAGGCCGGCTGGATTTCCGCCTCGAGGTTCCGCGGCCCGATCGCGCCTCGCGTGCGGCAATCTTGGCGGTGCATTTGCGCAAAAAGCCAATCGACGACAGGGTCGATCTCTCGGTCCTATCCGAGCTGACAGAGGGGTTGTCCGCCGCCGAGGTCCGATTCGTTTGCGATCGCGCCGCCATGAATGCGATCCGCCGCGTCTTTCCGGCAACAAGCGGCGGAGTGGTTGAAATTGGCTCGCTCCGTATCGAACAACGCGACTTCGACGATGCACTTGCGGCGCAAACCACAGCGTTACAGCAAACGGCACCGCCGCAGCCGGTTCTTTTTGGGACTGTTTAACTTCGGCAAAAATATCATGACAAAAGGAGAAATGATATGCAACTTGAGCAATCGGCGCCACACGGCACCCTTTTTCAAGATCACCGATCGGACGTAATCCTCCGGAGTCTCGATCATCTATTTTGCATTGCACAGCATTACCGTAGCGAAGGAAATCTGCGGCAGGCGATGGAGATTTACTGGATGTTATCGGAAGACCATACCGAAACGGCGCAGGGCCAGGTGGCGCAAGAGAAATTGCTAGAAATGGCTGACGTTTATGAACGCGTTGGCTCCCGGCATCAGGCGCGCGCGGTCTATGAGCGTCTGTTGTGATTCC
>CAYTRB010000143.1:0-7980 GCA_964440215.1 uncultured Methylocapsa sp. | reverse complement strand
CTAGCACGCATCGAGCGCTTTGGCATTCTCGGGTACAAGACTCCGGTCTAAGAACGGTAACCGCCATCCCGGGGGGCGAGCCGCCTACATTAAGACGCCGCCGGCCTCAACAAATGTTCGAACGAGATTGAGACTGGCGCCAACCCAATCCAAATTGCGTGGCGAATCCCAGTATTGTCCCGGCTCCGCGTACCAAGCAAGATGAAGGAGATGCGTGGCCCGTGCAGTTTGCACCGCTGCGCGGATTTGTTCCGCTTGCAGAATATCAGCATAATGAGAAACAATATGCTCGCTCTTTGGCGGCTTGCGTCCGGCCACATGAATCTCAAAGCCACGTTCCTGCAATGGAGCAAGGACGCGAGCGCCGAGGAACCCTGTGGCACCAGTTTCCAGCACACGCCTCATGGGATCCAATCAGGAAACTGGAGGTCTCGGTCGGCGATGACGGCGACCGGCTCCGGCCAAGAGATGCGAAGTGAAGGATCATTCCACCGGATCCCTCTCGCCGCGCCGGGTATGAACGGCGTATCAATCATATAAAGCATCTCGGTTGCGTCTTGCAATACTTGAAATCCATGGGCGAAGCCGGCCGGTACATAAAGCGCGCGCCTGTTTTGCGCGGAAAGCTCAACCGCAAGCTTCTGGAGATAAGTCTTGGACGCCCTCCTGAGATCCACGATGACGTCACAAATGGCGCCATGTGTACAGCGCACGAGTTTCGTCTCCTCATGCGGTGTTGCCGAGAAATGCATACCGCGCACCGTGCCCCGGCTTATGTTAAACGAAACGCTCGATTGCGGGAAGCGATGGATTAAACCCTTGTGCAAAAACTCGTCCTCACAAAATGTCCGTGCAAAGAAGCCACGCTCATCTGCATGTGCTTCCGGCTCGATCAAATAAGAGCCCGCCAAAGCGAGAGGCTGGAAGTTCATCTCAACGCCCCTAACTCATCACGAGATCTGGAATGGCTGTAACGAACTGACCGCCCCAGCCACGGATTGCGTTTAATTGCCCGGCAATTTCATCCCTTAAATTCCACGGCAGAATGAGCACATAGGCCGGCTTTAGCGCGAGCATTTGCTCGGGGGAGACGACCGGTATGCGGCTGCCCGGAAGGAGCGTGTTCTGTTTATGGGGCGAGCGATCGCCGGCCAATTTGACGAGTTCCGGACCAATCCCGCAATAATTCAGAAACGTATTGCCTTTGGCGGCGGCGCCATAGGCGCAAACAAGCTTTTTCTGCTCTCGCGCTTTAATCAAGAAGTCGAGGGCCCGGCATTTGATCGTCACCACGCGCTCGGCAAAACCGGCATATCCCGACAAATCGAAAAGCCTTGCGGCGCGTTCCTTTTCTAAGATTCGCTCAACGCTTGACGTGTGCCGATGCGAAGCCGTGTCATGACAAACGAAGACGCGCAAGGACCCGCCATGAGTCGGTATTTCTTCGACATCGAAAGCCCGTAAACGAACGCCCTTCAGCAGATTCACGACGACGCCAAGAGAGAGGTAAGAGAAATGCTCATGATAGATTGTGTCGAACTGGCTGCTTTCGATCAATCGAAGAAGGTGCGGAAACTCAAATGTCGCAACCCCCTCCGGCTTTAAGAGGATTTTGAATCCGCCCACGAAATCGACAATATCAGGGACATGCGCAAGGACGTTATTCGCCACCATATGGTCCGCGAGATGTCCGGCTGCCGCAAGAGTCTTCGCAGTGTCCCTGCCGAAAAACACGACTTCGGTTGGCACGCCACGTGTGATCGCAGCTTCGGCTACATTGCCTGCCGGCTCGATACCGAGGACAGAAATACCGTCCGCCACGAAATACTGCAGCAAGTAACCGTCGTTGCTCGCCACCTCGACAACCTTATGCTGCGGGCCGAGATTGAAGCGATCCTTCATGGCAATCACATAAGCTTCCGCATGCTGAAGCCAGCTGGTCGAAAAGCCTGAAAAATAGGCGTAGTTCGAGAAGATGTTTTCGGGACTTTCAAATTCTTCGAGTTGGACAAGAAAACAGCGCTCGCACACATAGGCGTGCAGGGGATAAAAGATCTCACCCTCGCGCAATTTCGCCGCAGGCACGTAAGAATTGGATAATGGAGACAGGCCGAGATCGGCGAATGTGTGCCTCAGCGGGGCGCCGCAAATACGACATGTTCCACACTTCACGATCGGCTCCTCCCAAGATCGATATAACGGGCGATCTGGGCAACGGTTAAGGAGGCCGCCTCCTCACCCTTGAGTTGCGCTTGATACCAATCAATCGTCCAAGCGAGGGCCGTGTCCAGATCGAGCCGGCTGTTCCAGCCTAGTCGCATTCGCGCTTTTGAAGCGTCGACTTTAAGGAAGCCAGCCTCATGAGGGTGAGGCTTATCGGAGAGATGCCATGTGGCACCGTTTGCCCACATGGCGGATAAGCGCGCGACGACATCGGACACCGGCAGGCAATCCGTCTCGGCGGGGCCGAAATTCCAGGCTTCGGCGAAGGCTGCGCCGTCCTTCGAAGCAAGACATTCCGCAAGACGGATATAACCACTGAGCGGGTCCAGGACATGTTGCCAAGGACGGATCGCCTCAGGGCTTCGTATCTCAACAGAGTGGCCCTTCCCGAACGAACGCACGATATCAGGAATGAGCCGGTCCGGCGACCAGTCGCCGCCGCCAATCACATTGCCAGCGCGCGCCGTCGCAACATTGCAACGACGCCCGAGCCTAGTTTCGAAGAAAGATGATCGATAGGCACTCGCGGCAAGTTCAGCGCAGGCTTTCGAGTTGCTATAGGGATCGCGGCCGCCCAAAGGCTCGGTTTCCCGGTATGCCCAATGCCACTCACGATTTTCGTAGCACTTGTCGCTCGTGACCACGACAGCTGCTGCAACGGAATCGGCCAAACGAATGGCTTCAAGGATATGAACCGTCCCCATCACATTCGTCGCATAGGTTTCGACGGGATCCCGGTACGAGGGCCGCACAAGCGATTGCGCAGCCATATGGAAGACGATTTCCGGTCTGGTTGACTTGAAACACTCAAAAACAGCATCGAGATTGCGGATGTCGCTAAATCGCCGGTCCTGATGATCCTTGAACGCCAGCCGATAGAGGCTTGGCTCAGTATTGGGGTCGAGCGAAAAGCCCGTGACTTTGGCCCCGAGCGCATTGAGCCACAACGTCAGCCAGCATCCCTTGAATCCGGTGTCGCCAGTGATCAGAACCGAGCGGCCGCGCCAAAAATCGGGAGACGGATTCACCAAACCTTCCAAGGCGCGTGACCTTTCGCCCATAGGGTTTCGAGGTGGTTTTTATCTCTCAGCGTATCCATCGCCTGCCAAAAACCTTCATGCGGATAGGCGAAAAGCTCCCCTTCGCGCGCGAGTGTTTCCATCGGCTCGCGCTCCCAAATCGTCGAATCCCCTTCTATGTAGTCCAATACTTTCGGGGAAAGCACAAAGAAACCCCCGTTTATGCTGGCGCCATCGCCAGCGGGCTTTTCGCGAAAGTTTTTGACCAAATTGCCATCCAATTCGAGGGCCCCAAACCTTCCAGGCGGTAAGACACTTGTGACGGTCGCTAGCCGGCCATGAGCGTTATGAAAAGCGAGCAGTTTAGATAAATCAATATCGGCAACGCCATCACCATAGGTTAGAAAAAACGCCTCGCCATCGGTCAGAAATTCTCGAATCTTTTTGATGCGGCCACCCGTCATTGTGGCGTCGCCTGTTTCGATAAGAGAGACTCGCCAATTTTCAGCGCCGCTCCGGTGATAGTCAATGGCGCCATTGCCGATGTTGACCGTCACGTCGCTGAGATGCAGTCGATAATTGAGGAAATATTCTTTGATAATGTAACCCTTGTAGCCAAGACAAATCACGAAATCCGTGACGCCATGCGCGGAAAAAATCTGCATGATGTGCCATAGAATGGGCCGTCCACCGATCTCGACCATCGGTTTCGGCTTGGTATACGTCTCTTCCGAAAGTCGCGAACCAAGTCCACCGGCCAAAATCACAGCTTTTGTCATCGATGGATCCCGAGGCAGTTATGCGCATTGTGAAGGGCTGGTGTTAACTTGCGTGCCGTCATTGTTTAATTGGACTCGCGTGCTTTATCAACGATAGGGAATTTGCAAGCGCGATCAATAACTTGGAAGTTTGGTAAACCCTTCCGGTATGGCGCCCAAAGCCTCCACGGCGAGCCAATGCTCCATAGGACGGGCCTTGCGGCCTCCGCCCTACTTTGGCCTCAAAACTTAAAACGTATAGCACTTCGCTGATCCATCGTTCCTCGCCCCGACACCAATAAGAGACAACAATGGCCCGTACATGTGCCGGCACTGGACTGCTTCTTGTGCTTTTGAGCGGCTCGCCAGCTAGTGCTTTCGATAACCCGCTCAGCAACGTACAGCTGGCGAATTTCAATCCGCTCGACCATGGCCCGCTGGCCGACTTTCTCAATCTTTTTCGGGAACAGGCGATACCGCGCCGGGTCGTGCCTTGGCACGGCGGTTACGCGCCCGGGACGGTTGTGATCTCGACGAATGAACGCCGTCTCTATTATGTGCTTCCGGGCGGCGAAGCGATCCAGTACGGCGTTGGAGTCGGCCGGGAGGGCTTCACCTGGTCCGGTACAAAGACAGTAACCATGAAACGCGAATGGCCGGATTGGACGCCGCCGACTCAAATGCTCAAGCGCCGCCCCGATCTGCCGCGCCATATGCCTGGCGGATTGGATAATCCGCTCGGCGCACGCGCGATCTATCTTGGCTCAAGCATGTACCGGATCCATGGGTCGAATGAGCCGGATACAATCGGTGCCGCAGTATCCTCCGGCTGCATCCGGATGACTAACCAGGATGTCACTGATCTTTTCGATCGGGTCAAATTAGGCACGAAGGTTGTCGTGCTGCGGTAAAGCGCGCAACACTGAAGAAACCTTTGAAATTCACGGCCACTGCGACAAGACAAACGTCTTGCTGGCGCTGAGCACTGCGTTCCGCCATCGAGGCGCGTTTGAAAAGCCACGTTACTCCGGAGACTGCGGCGGCTTCACGCTGTTCACGAGCTGCCTCGCATAGTCGCGCAGACGGGCCGCTACTTTCCGCAGATGCTCCGGATTGGCAGTGCCTTCTTCCGCGCTATTTTCCATCCCTTTGGCGAAAAATTCGGCCCAGTCGGCGACCTTTGCCGGATCAACAAGATGACGCTCAGCTAAAGCACCAATGAGAGCGAGGTTCTGAAACATGGCCGTGGTATTCGCCACGGCGACTTCCATAACGAGTGCGTCTTTCTTGGTCATCGCAGTCCAAAGTAATATCAGGAGAGGCGAAACGTGCTCACGCCCGTAATCGTGACCAAGGCTCGGCTGACCCTGATATTACCTGGCCAAGCGCCATAATGGAGCTGGCGGAAAATCTGTCTTTTACTCACCCGTAAGTGCCTCTCAATATGAATATATATGATATTTGACATGGAATATATATCACATGCGCGTGAATTACGCGGCTCCCCCTAGATATTTTCCTGTCAAGCTCTAGCTAACTAAAGGCGAAGCCCGCGTTGAATGGCTCATCACGCCAATCAAGCAAGGCGCGGTCTTCGGCTGCTGCGGCTGCCGCGACTTCGGCGCGATTCGGGAAGGAAAGGACGCCCGGCGCCCTTGCCGCCTTTAGGCCAGTCTTTGCTGATGATGTCTCATTGAATTCAAAGCATCCCATTTTACGGGTTCTATGCTTTGAGCAGAATACCGAACACCGAGGGAGTGCGGCAAGGATGGCGTTCACACGACGCCGCGTAAAGCAAATAGAAGAGGCTGACGGGGGGACTTGATTCTTAGGCCGCTCGTCTGCCGCTCTCGCGGGCCTTTGAGCCTCTTGACACTGGCACGTGACGACTGCGAATTCCTGGGTTCATCGAACACCTCGGTGCACGGCGGAAGCCGTGTGCGGCCAATCCCACGACGTAGCCGATTTGGAGGCTCGTGGTTAGCGCGATGTATTGGACAAACCAACCGAGAAGGCCGTTCTCCATGTGCGCGGGGTTAAGGAGAACCGGAATACTGGCGAGCAAGCAAACAGGTATAAGTGCGAACCATTTGAAGAATTGACCGAGAATCATCCCTAATAGGATGCCCCCAATGATGAGAATGCCCATAATGGCGCCTCCCCAGGATGGATATGTGCACGTGCCGTCGCAGGGATAGTTTGCTTGTGGCCGTACATAAATATTGTGAATGCATTACTACATAATCCAATACGTCATTGATCATCCGTTGAACGATAAATCACAAGACCCATTTGAGTTACATAAGACAACAGGCCAAGTGGTCAGCGGTCTCAATCCCTCATGCGGCGAATCCCCCCGCATAACCGATCAGCTTCTCTATCCATGTGCTGGCGCTATCGCTGCGCTAGACATTCCGCCGCGCATTTTTCGAGATCGACGCCATATTCTGCGAATCGCGATGGTTTCCGCGCACGATGATGAAGCGCGCCACCGGCGGCGTTAATTTGACGTCCCAATGACTTTATGAAGCTTGACCGTGAAGCGGACCGTCTTGCTCGTGCAAGCCGCTGTTTCGCTATGCCGCCCAGCAATGGCTCCCGGCGAATCCAATAAATGCCATGAGGTCCGCGTCTTCCCGCTCGCGCGACCAAAGGAGCCCAATTGCTCTCGATACACCCAAATCCGAAACTGGGACCTGCCTGACGGCCGAGACCTCGTAATGGGCGGGAACAAGTGCCACACCTATGCCGGCCGCCACGAGAGCCAGCGCCCTGTCATCCTGGTCGGTTTGATAGACGATGCGCGTTTTTATGTGGCGATCGGCGAGCAGGTCGGTGACGTCCTGGTAAAAATCGCACCGCGTCCGTACGATCAAAGGCTCACCTTCAAGATCGGCGAGCTGCAAGCTTTCCCGCTGTGCGAAACGATGGTCCTTTGGAACAGCCAGCATATAGGGTTCTTTAAAAAGAACACGGCTCGCAAAATTCAGTTCCTTGCCCTCGAAGATTGTGAGCACCGTGTCGAGCTCCTGCTCGGCGAGAAAGGCAAGCAATTGCTCGCAACTGCCATCAACCACTTCGATCGCCACATGCATGTTGGCGCGCCGGAACGCACTGAGCAGATTGGAGACGCAACTGCTGGAGAGCGACTGCAATATTCCTATTCTCAGAAGTTTCGGCGTGGCGATCGACTTCAGTTCGGCTTTCACCGCATTGCATGTGTGCAATATCTCTTTGCCGGCTTCGAGCAACCGCGCCCCGGCAGCGGTCGGCACTATCGGCGACCGCCGCCGGTCAAGCAATTTGACGTCGAGTTCTGCTTCAAGCCTCGCAATGCTGGCCGAGATCGCTGGCTGGGACACCGCCGCGCGCTGCGCGCCTTTCGTGAACCCGCCAGCCTCGGCGACTGCGATGAAGTGCCTGATCTGAGTGAGCTCCATGCGCGGATCATATTTATGCGTTGGGCCGTAGGATCAATATCCCTGGGCTTACCCGAGATCAATCTTTATTGCGGTCCTTGCGAAACCAACGCAACCAAGGCAGGCAGGCTGACTGCGGCGAGGAAAGAGGCGCCAGGCGTCGATCCTTCATTTCAAATGATTTCCCCCGCCAGAGTCGATCCAGCGGGGGAGGGAGAAGGGAAGTCACACTTTCGTTTTGAACGAGGCATTCCGTTTTGCCATTGCTCCCCGGACATAATTTCCTTCTTGCCGGTGCCGGATGAACGGAGCGGATTTCAGTTGAGCTTAATCCCAACAGCAAAGAATAGTCTCTCCTTGGAACCGCGAGTCCAAGGTCTTAAACCCTGGCGGAGCCAAATGAGGATCAGCCTCCGCCAGTGCCTTAGTTTATTCAGCCGGTTCGAGACCGATCACGTCCTCATGGCCTTTGGCAAGCTCGACGACGCGTCCGAGAATCTGCAGCGCAACGCCGAAGACGGCAAGCGAGAACCAGCCGAAGAACACAAACATCCAGTGCAG
>CAYTRB010000142.1:0-8076 GCA_964440215.1 uncultured Methylocapsa sp. | reverse complement strand
TTTTGCTTCTCGCCAAGCCCCCAGGCGCGAAACAGCGCGTTGGCGTAAGGCTCGATCTCGTCGCCCTCGAGCGATTTCACTGTCGCCACGACGAGCTGAATGCCGGATTTCGCTTCGAGTGAGGCAAGCTTCTGGGTGAGTTTGCCGGCAACCGCCGGCGGAATGATGTTGGCGGCATCGACGATACGCCCGGTCAGCGGCGGAAAACTATACGCCAACGCGAGGTTGACGAAGGCAAAACCCGCAAGCAGAGCTACGGCTAGCCTAATCCCGG
The DNA here is from genome assembly GCA_964440215.1 of uncultured Methylocapsa sp. Classification (GTDB taxonomy): domain Bacteria; phylum Pseudomonadota; class Alphaproteobacteria; order Rhizobiales; family Beijerinckiaceae; genus Methylocapsa. The sequence goes on along the minus strand of CAYTRB010000142.1, from coordinate 7,802 downwards.
CCCAAGCGGCATTTTCCGCGCGGCATGGCAAGAGCTTGTCGCGGCGCCAAACTCGAGCCAAGTGTGTCATCCTTACGCGGCGTGCGGAAAAACCCGCCGTCAAAATTTGACTTGCGGCGGCGCCTGCGCCGTCTCGCTGGCGGCGAATTCGGCCAGCGGCTTGTTGCCGCGAAAGAAGGTCGCCGCCCAAAGCAGGCTCGGGAAAGTCTTGAGGCTGAGATTATAGGCGCGGACCGCCTCGATGTAATCGCGCCGCGCGACGGAGATGCGGTTTTCGGTGCCTTCAAGCTGCGACTGCAGGGCTAGAAAATTCTGGTTCGATTTCAAATCAGGATAATTCTCGCTGACCGCCAGAAGCCGGCCGAGTGCCCCGGACAATTGTCCCTGGGCATCCTGAAATTGCTTGAGCTTGTCGGGATCGGTCAATTGCGAGGCGTCGATTCTGACGGATGTCGCCTTGGCGCGCGCCTCGACAACGGACGTGAGCACATCCTTTTCCTGCTTGGCATAGCCTTGCACGGTCGCGACCAGATTGGGAATGAGATCGGCCCGCCTTTGATATTGATTTTGCACATCGGCCCATTTGGCCTTGGCCTGCTCCTCAAGCGTGGGGATCGTGTTGTAACCGCAGCCGGAAACACCGATGCCGAGAAGTGCGACGACAAAAAACACGCGAAGGCGAGGAAGCGCCCGGTCCACGCGGGGTGATTCGAACGGATTAAAAAAAGGGATTAGGGACAAATTCATGGGTTGGACCTCCAGCTCCGGCTAAACTAATCGGTTCGGGCGCGTTACGCAAAGGCGCGGGCCACTGCGTGCTTCGTTCATGACGATGGTGTTACGTGGGCTCTTTGACTGCGGACTCGCCGCTCTCATCGATCGCGCGGCTCAATTTTGGCGCGTCCGGCTTGCGGCACAGCAAGAGGATGCGCCGCCAATAAGGGATTACGATGTAGAGATGATAACGGAGCGGCGTTTTAATGATGGTCAAGCAAAGGCCGATGCTGAACAGGCACCAGACCGCCGGCCATTCATTGATGTTGGATGTCGTGAGTTGTGACGCGAAAGGCCCGGCGAGATAGGAAAACAAGATGAAACGCCAGCTGCCATAGAGGGCCGGCATAGCGAACGCCGTGAGGAGATAGGCGGGGTAGCCGTTGCCAAGCCAATTCACATGCGTGAGGCTGTTTCCGATGCCATTGGTGGGGACGAGCCACGCCAAATGCCATTCGCCGCGAACGGTGCAGAGGAGCTTTCCGCAGAGGGGCCGGCCAGTCTCGCAGGCCCCCGCCCAGGCAAACGGATAAAGCTGCACCAGCATGCAGATCGCACCGGCAAAGCAGGCAGTATAAGCAAAGGGCGCGATCCGCGATGCTAAATCCTTCGGCATGAAATACAGCGCGACCGCATTGATAAAAAAGGGCTGAAAGGTGATGTGCAGATAGCCGAACAGCGTCAGAATCTGATTGAGCGGGTTGCCGCACTGATTGACAACCGTATAGCTCACAGCTTGCAGAACTTCCATGCTGGAAAAATAGAGAAGGCAGCCCCACAGGGCTGGGGGCTCCGGATCGCGCTTCAAGGCGGCGTAGGCCGCGCTCGCCACGCCCGCCGCCGCCAAGACGGCCGATGCCTCCCCATTCCAGCACATAGGTTTGATCCATGTTTCTTGTTGGCGATCCATTACAAGATTACACGCTTCTGGCAAATGCTTCTGGCCAAGGCAAAAGCTTTGCCGTGCGGCAGCCTTGCCGATGATTGCGAGCGCCTGGGAGTCGACGCCGCTGCCCTCCGATCGCTGCGATGAACGGATTGATGACAATCGTCTGCGCAAAGCGCACGCTCGCGCAGATGAGCGCCGAGATCAATCCCACTATTGAATAGAATTAGAATAGATAAAAATCATATTTGTTGTTACTACGCGTTTATTTACTTATACATTCGCTTCCATAACAATGGAGCAAAGGCATGTGCGATATTATTAAAGAAAGAATTAGAATAAATAAAATATTGACGCACACAGCTGAGATAAGGCTGGATAATAGGTCTGCCAGTCTGGAGGAGCTAACGCAATTATGCGTCCTTGCGTTACAACTATACTATGACAATGCGTGCCCGCATGAATGCGTCGAGGCTACGGCGCGCACTTTCGTGGTCTGGCATCTCGCACGCGCCGGTCACGACGGCCGGCGGCCCAATTCCCTCGCGAGAAACCGTGCGGCCGCGCGCCTGCAGAGCGTCTAACCTGGCGGCGCACGCAGGACGAGGCAATCATTAAGTGTTGGGCTCCGTTCGATCTCCGCGCTTTTCATCGTTGGCGCGCATGATCGCCGCGTTCAATTCGCCGCCGAAGATGAAAATGGCAGCCACCATATAGAGAAACACGAGCGCGATCATGACCGAGGCGAGACCCGCATAAGTCGTCACATAATTGCGGGCGAATTCGGTGAGGTAGGAGCCGAAGGCAATGCCGGCGGCGATCCACATGCCGAATGTCAGCAAAATTCCCGGCGCAATGCCGCCCAACGATCGTCGCCCGGCGGGCAGAAATTTATGCGCAAGGATCAGCGCCAGCACAAGCACGAAAGTCGCGATCGCGAAACGGCTGAACGTGACAAGGCGATCGAGCGGTTCGAAACCGGGCGCGAAATGCAGCAGCACAGACCATAGCAATGGGGCGAAAACGACCAGAAGAGCGAGGGTCAGAAGCGCCAGGGCGCCAACGAAAACATAACCGATAGATTCAAGCCGCAAAAGCCACCACGCCCTTGTATCCTTGACGTCGTAGGCGCGATTGAGCCCGATCCTTATCGCTTCGACGCCGTTCGACGAAAAATAGAGCGCCAACACGACACCAATCGTCAGGACCCCGCTCCTTGCATTCGTCAAGACGTTCTGAATCTCGTTTGCGATCGGCGCCGCGACCTGCTGCGGCCAAGTCTCCAAGATGAGATTCACCGCTTCATTCGCCAGACTCTTGGTGCCGAAAAATCCGGCGAGCGCGGTGACGAAGATCAGAAAAGGAAACAGCGATGTTAGGATCGATAAGGCGATATAGCTGGCGATAGCCCAGCCATCATCCTCCAAAAAGCCCATCACGGAATCGTAGAAGATCCAGAAAATAAAGCGCATGCGTTGGAGGCCTCCGCGCGAGGGGTAAGTCCTTTGTGGAGGACCCGCAAATGGGAACCTTATCCTGGTTTTGTACGAATCCCATGATGTTCGTTATTCGTTCCAATCGCCCCGCGAATCAGTTAGAGATCGCCGTATGGAGCGTGTTCTGTTTTATCTCAACGGCACCCGGATCGCGGTGGCCGATCTTCTTCTTGGCGCCGCGGGCCTTGCCTTAGTGCTGCTTGCAATCATGGCTTGGAGCCTAGCCGCCCGCGCCCGCGCGAGCAGCCGGGAGACGCTTGCCGCCGCCGAGCGCCAGCGCGAGATGTTTCACGCGATGGAAGAGATTTCGCGGCAAAACGCCGGGCTCAACGGATCAGTGCGCAGCGTCGCCGAGGTTTTGGGTTCGCGTCAGGCCGATCTGGCACGGCTTGTTGCCGACCGGCTCGATGCGGTCGGGACGCGGGTCGGCGCCGGTCTCGAAGCCTCCGGCAAAACCGCCGGCGAACATCTCGCCAAATTGAACGAAAGGCTCGCGGTGATCGATGCGGCGCAGGCAAGGGTCGCCGCGCTGACCCAGGAGGTTGTCGGCCTCAAGGATATTCTTGCCAACAAGCAGGCGCGCGGCGCCTTCGGCCAGGGCCGCCTCGAAGCCATCATCAAAGACGGCCTGCCCGCAGCAGCCTTCGAATTCCAATATACGCTCTCCAACAATACCCGCCCCGATTGCGTGATCCGCTTGCCGGGCGACCCTAGGCTCATGATCATCGACGCGAAATTTCCGCTCGAAGCTTTCACGGCGCTGCGGGAAGCAGCAAACGAAGAGGCGCGCAAACACGCGGCGGCACGGGTGCGCACCGATGTCATCAAACATGTCCGCGATATCGCGGATCGTTATTTTCTGCCCGGGGAAACCCAGGATATCGCGATTTTGTTCGTGCCGTCCGAATCGCTTTACGCCGATCTCCACGAATATTTCGAGGATATCGTTCAAAAGGCGCATAAGCACCGCATCATTATCGTTTCGCCATCCTTGCTCATGATGGCAGTGCAGGTCATGCAGGCGATTGTCCGCGACGCGCGGGTCAGGGAGGAAGCGCATGTGATCCAAGCCGAAGTGCGCCGCCTTGTCGAGGAAGTGGAGCGCCTGCAAACGCGAGTCGCCAAACTGGATGGGCATTTCAAGCTCGCGCAAGAGGATGTCGATCAGATCATCACCTCCGCCGGCAAGATCGCCAGACGCGGCACCCGGATCGACCGGATGGATTTTTCGACACCCCTAGCCGAGATTGCCGCTGAGCCTTTCGACAAAGCGGCAGAATGAATTTCCGCCGCTCCGCGGTGATAAAAGCAACGCCGCGCGTCATTTGGCCTTGGGCTGCCAGAGGCCGATCGCGGCGCCGGTAGGATCGATAATGACCGAGAAAGAGCCCGCGTTCGGCACTTCCGTGACATCCTTGAACACGGTGGCGCCAAGCGATTTCGCCTTGGCGGTGGCTGCCGTCACATCCTCGACAAGCGCGTAAGGCAGCCAAGCGGTTGGAACACCGGGCGCGGGCGTTTTCATGATCCCTCCGCCGGTGCCCTCGCCAGGGCGAACCATCGTATAGGTGAAGCCCGGCCCCATCTGCACATCCTCAAGCTTCCAGTCAAACAGCGCGCCATAAAAAGATTTTGCCTTATCGGGATCCCCTGTAGTGAGTTCAACATGCACGAAAGGATTTGCCATGATCTGCTCCTTGGTGGTTTCGCCGCAAATTAACGGCATGGCGCGAGGTAAATCCCCCATCGTGACGATATCGTGATGGATATCGCGAAACGAACTGTCAGAACACCGTCCGGCTTTTGATCGCTGCTGTGAGTGTCCCCTCATCAAGATAGTCAAGCTCGCCGCCGACCGGAACGCCATGCGCGAGCCGCGTGATCATGACTTTTGAATCCGCCAAAATCCCCGTGATGTAGTGCGCGGTCGTCTGTCCATCGACGGTGGCGTTGAGCGCAAGGATCACTTCCTTGACGCGATCCTGCGCGACGCGGGGACCAAGGCTTGCGAGGTTCAGATCCTTTGGGCCAATGCCGTCGAGCGGCGACAAGGTTCCGCCAAGCACATGATAGCGCGCGCTCAGAACGCCGGCGCGTTCGAGCGCCCAGAGATCGGCAACCGTCTCGACGACGATTAGCGTGCCGCTGTCCCGCCGCTCGTCTCGGCAAAGGGTGCAGGGTTCGCATGTATCGATATTGCCGCAAGTCCGGCATGTCACGATTGTTTCGCAGGCCACATTCAAGGCGCTGGCGAGCGGCGCCAGAAGCTCTTCGCGCTTGCGGATGAGATGCAGCGCGGCGCGGCGCGCCGAGCGCGGCCCAAGCCCCGGCAAACGCGCCAGCAAATGAATGAGCCGCTCGATCTCGGGACCCGCGACTTTTTCAGCCATCGCGGCGGAACCAGCAAACGAGTGCCATCAGAATGGCAGCTTCATACCCGGCGGCAGGGCTAGGCCAGCGGTCAGACCCTTCATTTTTTCTTCCATCAGGCGTTCGGCCTTTTTGCGCGCATCCTCATGCGCCACGACGATCAAATCCTCGAGGATCACTTTTTCGTCGGCCTTGAGAAGCTGGTCGTCGATCGAAAGCCCCTTCATCTGGCCCTTGGCGGTGAGGGTCACGCGAACCATGCCGCCGCCTGACTGCCCCTCGACTTCGATCCGCTCCATCTCGGCTTGCATCTCCTGCATTTTAGCCTGCATGGCCTGCGCCTGCTTCATCAAACCCAAGATGTCGGCCATCTGCTGTCCCCTTGTTGCGATATGTGGTGAGCAGCGCGATCCCTGCTCAAAGCTCGTCTTCCATCGTGATGCCGTCGTTAAAGGCAATTTCATCATTCGCCCCGGCGTCTGTCGCGGCGGACGGAGCCGCTTCGGGCGCCGGCCCGGCGGCGCGGACCGCTACGATCTCGGCGCCCGGAAAAGCGGCGAGCACACTTTGGACCAAGGGCTCGGCGCGCACGCCGGACAAAGCGTGTTGCGTCTTGGCGTCTTCTTGCTCCTTGAGGCTTAGCGCGGCGCCGGGCGCGTTCGATACCGCGACCATCCAGCGGCTTCCGGTCCATTCCTGCAATCGGCGCGCGAGCGTTTGCGCAAGCTGCGGCGAGGTGCCGGGCAGGACCGAGAACTCGATCTGCCCTTGCTCGAAACGGACAAGGCGCACGTCGCGTTCGAGCGCGAGCTTCAATTGAATGTCGCGATGCTGGCCTGCGAGCGCTACCACATCCTCGAAACGGGCGAGCGAAACCGAGGGCGCGGCGGCAGCGTTGCGCGGGGCTTGTTCCACGGCCACACGGGCAGCCGAGACAGCGATCGGCCCACGCGCCGCGCCAGGGTCCGGGCCGCGCGGTTGCGGTGCTTCCGGCGCTTCGCCGCTGACCGTATGGGCAAGCTTGCGCAACGCCTCGTCCGGAGTCGGCAGATCAGCGGCAAAACCGATTCTCACCAGAACCATGTCGGCAGCGGCGAGCGGGCGCGGTGAATCCTTCACTTCGCGCAGACCTTTCAGAAGCAATTGCCAGGCGCGGGTTAGAACCGGCATCGACAGAGCTTGCGAAAACTGCTGGCCACGGGCGCGCTCGTCCGGCGTCAGCGAGACATCCTGGGCGGCCTCTTTCACGAGTTTCAGGCGGGTGACGAGATGGACGAATTCCGCAAGGCTAGCTAGGACTTCGGCCGGGTCGGCACCAAAATCATGGAGGTCCTTGAGGATGCCGAGGGCCTCCGCCATCTGGCCGCGCATGAGGGCTTCGAAAAGATCGATAATCCGGCCGCGATCGGCAAGCCCCAGCATCGCACGCAAGGCTTCCGCCGCGACCGTCGCGCCGGGCTCGCTCGCACTATGCGCGATGGCCTGATCGAGGAGCGATAGCGCATCGCGCACCGAGCCTTCCGCCGCGCGCGCGATAAGGCTCAGCGCCTCGTCCTCGATCGTGACCGCCTCCTTGACGCAGATCGAGGCCAGATAAGCCGTCAGCACATGCGCCTCGACGCGGCGCAGATCGAACCTTTGGCAACGCGAGCGCACGGTGACCGGGACCTTTTCGATCTCGGTCGTCGCGAACAGAAATTTCACATGATCGGGAGGCTCTTCCAAGGTTTTCAAGAGTCCGTTGAAAGCCTGCTTGGAGAGCATATGCACTTCGTCGATAATATAGACTTTTGTGCGCGCCATAACCGGTTTGTAGCGTGCGCTCTCGATGATCTCGCGCACATCATCGATCCCGGTATGCGAGGCGGCGTCCATTTCGATAACATCGACATGGCGCGATTCGATGATCGCCTGGCAATGCACGCCAAGCTCTGGCATATGGATCGTTGGGCGGGTCACGGCCGCGCGTCCGGCTTGCGCGGGAAGTTCATAATTGAAGGCGCGGGCAAGGATGCGCGCCGTCGTTGTCTTGCCGACGCCCCGCACCCCGGTCAGGATATAGGCTTGATGGATGCGGTCGAGGTCGAAGGCGTTCGATAACGTCTTGACCATGCCCTCCTGGCCGATCAAATCCTCGAAGCGCGCCGGGCGGTATTTTCTGGCAAGGACGCGATAGGGCGATGCCCCCTTCCCGGCTTTGTCTGGCGCGGCAAGAGTGCCCAATCCCAGCCCGGGAGCGGCTTCGTCATGGGCGTTCGGAGGTGGTTCCATGCGAT
>CAYTRB010000141.1:0-8145 GCA_964440215.1 uncultured Methylocapsa sp. | reverse complement strand
CATTATCTCGGCAAGGAGACGGTGCAAAATTTGATGGCGCTGCGGTTTGCCAACGCGCTCTTCGAGCCCTTGTGGAATTCCGCCCATATCGATCATGTCGAGATCACGGTCGCCGAGTCGATTGGTGTCGAGTCGCGGGCATCCTACTATGAGAATTCCGGCGCGTTGCGCGATATGGTGCAGAATCATTTGCTGCAACTTTTATGTCTCGTCGCGATGGAGCCGCCAGCCTCCTTGGATGCGGATTCGGTACGTGACGAGAAACTTAAGGTTTTGAAGTCGCTGGAGCCGATTGATGCGAGCAATGCGGCGGAGCTGACCGTGCGCGGCCAATATCGCGCCGGAGCCAGCGAAGGCGGCGCGGTTCCGGGCTATGCCCAGGAGGTCGGCAACGAGTACACGCAGACAGAGACCTTCGTCGCTCTTAAGGTTGCCATCGCGAATTGGCGATGGGCTGGCATCCCATTTTATCTGCGTACGGGCAAGCGTTTGCCGCAGAGGGTTTCGGAGGTAATCGTTGCCTTTCGCGAGGTTCCCCATTCGATTTTTCCTGTCGAGTCCGGCAAGATTTCACAAACCATGCTCGCCATACGGCTGCAGCCGGATGAAGGCATCAAGCTCTGGCTGATGCTGAAGGAGCCGGGCGCGGGCGGGATGCGGCTGCAACATGTGCCGCTCGACATGAACTTCGCCGAAGCCTTTAGCATCCACGCGCCGGAAGCCTATGAGCGCCTATTAACGGATGTCATACGCGGTAACGCGACCTTGTTTATGCGCCGTGACGAGGTCGAGGCAGCTTGGCGCTGGATCGATCCGATCCGTGAGGCCTGGAACCAGATGAATGAGCCGCCGCGTCCCTATATCGCTGGAACATGGGGCCCCGCGGCTGCCATAGCGCTAGTCGAGCGCGATGGCCGCAGCTGGAGCGAAGAAACAATTTGATCGATTTGACGCGGGTTAGCCCGCGCCGTCAGGCGCCAAAGAGGAGCCGGAAATGGTTCACGCAGCAATCGCCGATGTCACGGCCCGTATTCGCGGCCGCAGCCAGCCCTCGCGGCAGGCCTATCTTGGCCGTGTGGAGGCGATGCATAACAACGGCCCCCGCCGCGGGGCGCTAGGGTGTGCCAATCTCGCGCATGGATTTGCCGCCTGCGGCACCCATGAAAAACAGCATCTGCGGACCGGCGCGGTCGCCAATCTTGCTATCGTGACCGCCTATAACGACATGCTGTCGGCGCATCAGCCCTATGAGCGATTTCCGGCGATTATCAAGAAAGCGGCACTCGAGGCCGGCGGCGTCGCGCAGGTCGCGGGCGGGGTGCCGGCCATGTGCGATGGCATCACGCAAGGCCGACCCGGCATGGAACTTTCGCTGTTTTCGCGTGACGTCATCGCCATGGCGGCGGCGATCGCTCTCTCGCATGATATGTTCGACGCGGCCGTTTTTCTCGGCATCTGCGACAAGATCGTGCCGGGCCTCGTCATCGCCGCGCAAGCCTTCGGCCATTTGCCTGCCGTGTTCATCCCCGCCGGACCAATGCCGTCCGGCCTGCCGAACCAGGAAAAGTCCAAGATCCGCCAGCTCCATGCCGAAGGCAAGGCGGCGCGGGAGGATTTGCTCGACGCGGAAGCCGCATCCTATCATTCGCCGGGAACGTGCACTTTTTATGGAACGGCCAACTCCAACCAAATGCTGATGGAAGTCATGGGGCTGCATCTGCCGGGCAGTGCCTTCGTCAATCCTAACACGCCCTTGCGCGACGCTCTCACCGCCGCCTCAGCCCAGCGCGCCTTGGCGATCACCGCGCTCGGCAATGAATACACGCCGGTTGCCTCGATCCTCGACGAGCGCGCCTTCGTAAACGGCATCGTCGCCTTGCATGCGACGGGAGGCTCGACCAACCACGTGATCCACCTCATTGCCATGGCCCGTGCGGGCGGCATTGTCCTTATGCTCGACGATTTCGCCGATATTTCCAAAGTGGTACCCTTGCTGACAAGGATCTATCCAAACGGCACCGCCGACGTGAACCATTTCACCGCCGCTGGCGGCACCGGCTTTCTCATCGGCTCCTTGCTGCAGGCGGGCCTTCTGCATCCCGACGCGAAGACCGTTGCCGGACATGACCTCGATTTTTATGCGCAAGAGCCTTATCTCGAAAGCGGGAAACTCGCTTTCCGGGCCTCACCTTCTTTAAGCCGCGATGAATCGGTTCTGCGTGCTACGGGAAATGCATTTTCCCGCGACGGCGGCCTGAAGGTGCTCGACGGCAATCTCGGCCGCGCGGTGATCAAGATCAGCGCGGTTGCGCCGGAACATCGCAGCGTCCGCGCACCGGCGCGGATTTTTCATACGCAAGAGGCGGTGGAAATTGCGTATCGCGCGGGCGAACTCGATTCTGATTTTGTCGCGGTGGTTCGCTTCCAGGGTCCGAAAGCGATCGGCATGCCCGAGTTGCATAAATTGACGCCCGTGCTCAGCTCCGTCATGTCACGCGGGCATCAAGTGGCGCTGGTTACCGATGGGCGCATGTCGGGCGCCTCGGGAAAAGTCCCGGCGGCGATCCATGTCACGCCGGAGGCGCTCGACGGCGGTCCGATCGCCCGGCTGCGGGACGGCGACATCATCGTCCTCGACGCCGAAGCGGGCACATTGACGGTGGAACTTTCACCGGAGGCCTTGCATAGCCGGGCGCCCGCCGAATACGATCTTGAGTCTCATTCCTATGGCTATGGGCGCGAGCTGTTCCAAATGTTCCGCGCCAATGCCAGCGGACCGGAGCTTGGCGCTGGCGTCTGCGGCTAATCAGCAATCAATGCCAAAGTGATGGAAGGGCGCGGTTCATGCTTTACCCACATAGCGAGGCGACGCTGGCAGTGCTTCGCCGCGCGCCGGTCATTCCCGTGCTCACGGTCAAGGATATCGAGGACGCGCTTGCCCAGGCTCGCGCCCTTATCGCCGGCGGATTGACGGTGCTCGAGATCACCTTGCGAACCCCTGCCGCGATGGCCGCTGTGTCGGTGCTCGCAAAGACATTTCCGGACGCCTGTATCGGTGCTGGAACGATTGTAGAGGCGGAGCAGATCGAAGCCGCGGCCAAGGCCGGAGCCGCATTCCTGGTCAGTCCGGGGATGGCGCCGGGTCTTGTCGAGGCGGCCGTGCGGTCGCCAGTGCCATTGTTGCCAGGTGCCGCGACCGCGTCCGAAGCCATGGCGTTGCGCGAGCGGGGCTTCCGGGCCCTAAAATTCTTTCCGGCCGAGCCAGCGGGCGGCGCAAAATATCTTAGCTCCCTCGCTGGCCCCTTGCCCGATTTGATTTTCTGCCCAACCGGCGGTATCGACGTGGTTAAGGCCGCGACCTATCTGGCACTCGCCAATGTGGCTTGCGTCGGCGGCTCGTGGATGGTTGCGCCATCGCTTATCGAGGCGCAAGAATTCGGCAAGGTCGAACAGCTCGCACGGGAAGCGTCCGCTCTCGGCCGCCGTTGAAAGAGGAAAACGGGCATGGCCGCGAGCGAGGAGGAAGGCGCGCGCCAAGCGATGATCGAAGCCTGCCTGAATATGAACCGCACCGGTATCAATCAGGGCACGGCTGGCAATCTTTCCGTGCGCTGGAAAAGCGGCCTCCTGATCACGCCGTCCGGTCTCCCTTACGATGAGCTGAAGGCCGCCGATATCGTCTTCATGGACATGGACGGCCGCTATAAGCACCGGCTGGCGCCATCGTCGGAATGGCGTTTTCATCGCGATATTTTGCTGGCGCGCGGCGATGTGAACGCCGTGGTTCATGCGCATTCGATTCATGCCACGGCCTTCGCCATCTGCGGCATGGAAATACCGGCGGTGCATTATATGATCGCGGCGGCGGGCGGGCCGACCATTCGCTGCGCGGCCTATGAAACCTATGGCACCGAGGAATTGTCCAAGGCGGTGCTGGAAGCGCTAAGCGGCCGGACCTGCGCGCTCATCGCCAATCACGGGATGATCGCCACCGGCCCCGATCTCCGCGAGGCAATGTGGCTTGCCGTCGAGCTCGAGACACTCTGCAAGCAATATGCACTGGCCCTGCAAATCGGTACCCCCCGCGTGCTTGAAGCCCGGGAGATCGACAAAACTATCGAAAAATTCAAGGAGTACGGCTTGCGGCGGAAGCCCCGCGCGGCATAGGTTTTATGAGTTTGTCTGAATCTGATAAAGCCAGGGACCATCGTGCCGGTCCCGCCCCAAAAAGCACCGGCCAGAGCGCTTACAAAGGCAGCTGCCGTGGATTCCATAGCTCAGACGCACCACCAAAGTACTGAGGATAAAATAAATTCTCCGCCATTCAGCCTGCCGATGGTGAGTGTGATTATCGTCAACTACAATTACGGCCGCTTTCTGAAACAAGCCGCCGACTCCGTCTTTGAACAAACCTACCCGAACATTGAGTTCATCATCGTCGATGACGCTTCAACGGATGAGAGCGCCAGTGTCCTTCTCGTCATATCGAAACAATATCCAGACACGATAATACTGAGGCGAGCCGGCAATGGCGGCCAGAGCCTTGCCTCGAAAGAGGGTTTCGAGGCAAGTTCTGGTGAATATGTCGTTTTCCTCGACGCCGATGATTTTCTCCTGCCATCTTGTATCGCGACCCATGTTTTCGTTCATTTGTCTTTACGCATCCCGGTGGGCTTCTCCTCGGCCGACATGATTCAGTCGGTTGATTCGCGGATGGTTCTGGGGACGATTTATAGATTGAGCGACTATGTCCGCTCGGGACGCGGCCGAAAACCCGGCCTTCTGCGGCGGATTGATGAAAACGCTCCCGAAGTCTGGCCCTTGCGCAGTCCCGAGGCTGGGCTTGAAAACCAAGTCCATCTCGTTTTGCCGAGCGACTGCGATTTCCAATCCTGGTTCTGGGCGCCCACATCTTGCAATTGCTTTCGCCGCGACGCGCTTCAGCTCTTCTTCAACAATGAGAGATTGGGCGAGCTCCGCAGCTGTACGGATGCCTATCTCATTCGGGGCGTGAGCCTGTTGATGGGAAGCGTCGTGATCGACCGCCCGCTCGCCATCTACCGGTTGCACGGCATGAATGTCTTTTCCAAACATCCCAATCTCTTCGGCATGTTGAATTACGAAAGAGGCGGAGTATCGGACAATGACCTTGTCGGCCGCAAACTGGTCATCGATCATCTGATCGCGAAGGCCGAACTCTTCCTCCGCAAATTAGAGTCTCCCCAGCAATATATGCGGGCCTTGCGGGCGCTCGATGCCGCGTGGCCGCGCATTCCCTCGACGGTTGGCGGCTGCCGCACTTATGTAGCTGGCAAGCTGATCGCGGACTCGGCCACGCTCAAGCGGGAGCTCGGACTTTTCAACTTCGTTTTGTTGTTGGCACGCCTGAAAGTTGCGCCCCATGTCATTTTGCTCGCCTGTCTGCGCCGCAAAAACAAAAAGCAAACCTAAGCCGCGCTTGGGTGCCTCAATGGAAGTTATTTTCCTCGATAATGGATTGATCAGCCAGGGGGAACATAGCTACACGCTCGCGGCGAAGCTTGCCGGAGCCTTATCGCGGCGGAACCTGCGATACCGCATGTTTGGCGTCCAATCGCTGGATCGCTCAATCACCGAGGAGCTTGGCGCCAGTCCTCATTTCAAACGCTCGCTTTATGACGGCGAGGATTTTTCCCGCGCCGAACAAAAGTTGCGATCCCTCACCGCTATCTTCCGGGGAGGCCGGGCTAGCGGTCCTATCCGATCTGAGCGAAAAACCTGGGCCACGCTCAATGCCTCATTCGAGGAAGACCTCGGGAGTTTGCCCTCGTGCGTTTGGAACTCCGATAATCTTGTTGTTGTGCCGGCGATTTCGCAAAACCAGATCTTGGGGCTGATCCGCTATTTGCTCCGCCAGCCCGAAGAACGATTGCCGCGCGTCGTCTGCCAATTCATGTTTCCCCCTCACTGGACGCCTTGGGGACAAGTTGGACGGCGTGGGGAAGAATACTACCGGGACGCCTTTCGCTTGGCGGATCCGCTGCTCGATCGCTTTCTTTTCTTTACAGTGGAAAACAAAGCGATGCAGGCATTATTGAAACGGGATTTTGGTATCCGCGCCGAAATCTTGCCAATCCCTTTCGACGGTTCGCCTCGCACAGAAAACCGCGATGGCACGGTGCGCCTGGGATTTTTCGGCTATTCGAAATGCGACAAGGGCTTTCATCTGTTGCCCAAGGCAATCGCGCTTTGCCAGCATCAACGGCTCGCTGTCGAATTCCTCATTCAGATCCAGCACAGTGGATGGGAACAACAAACGGTCGCGGCGGAACATGACTTGCGCGCGCTCAAAAATGTGCGGCTCGCGGAAGGGGTTCTGACCGGCTCCGATTATGCCGCGTGGATGAGCCAGACTGACGTGACGCTTTTGCCCTATGATCCAATTGCCTTTGGAGCCGCGCGCGGCTCCGGCATTTTCACGGAATCGGTGGCCGCCGGGCGTCCCGTCATCGCATCAAAAGGAACCTTCGCGGGTGCCAGCGTCGAGAACAACGACGCGGAGGGCGAAGTCTTCGCGCCCTACACCAGCGAAGAACTGGCTGCCGCCATCGCCAGGCTCATACCCCGTCTTCTAGACAGCGGGGTCCGCGCCGCACGGCGTGCGGAAGCATTCGCGCGGGACCATAGCGCCGACGCTTATGTCGATGTGCTTTTAAAGCACGCAAGATCGCAACATTAGCGCGGGACGAGGAAAAGCCGATACCGGTTTTCTGCCCGCATCCCGTTCTAAACTCTTGGAATCAATTGCATTCATGACTTTGGATCGAGTCAATCCAAAGTCATCGTGATGTAGCGCGCGACCTTGCAAGCCGGTGTTCAGACGTCGTAGCTGCCGTCATCGCCGGAGCCGAAACCATCCGAGCTATAGTCAGAGGCGTCTTGGATGTCATCCTGATCCTGGTCGGCATCCTGCCGGTAGTCGGCATTCTGCTGGGCGTCGTCGGCCGCGTCTTGCTGGGCGTCCTGGGCCGCGTCCTGCTGGCTTAGGCTCTGGCCGTCGCCGTAATAATTATTGACGATGGTGTCGCCGGCAAGCCCTGAACCCGTGCCGCCAAACCCGCTGCCGATGCCAAGCGAATTGTTGTGCCCAGTAAAGAGACCGCGAATTGAATCAGCGAGGAGAACACCGCCCGCGACTCCCGCCGCCGTGCCGAGCGCTCCCGTCAAAAATCCGCCGCCGCCAGGGCTCGCACCTTGACCGCCCCAGGGGCCTGGCGCGGCACCCGGCGGAGGATAGCTTTGCGGTGGCTGTTGCCAGCCGCCCTGCGGGGGTGGCGGCGGCTGGTTCCAGCGGCTGCCCGGTGGCGGCGCGGCGGGGGCGCGCGGCGGCGGCGGGGCCCCACCGCCAAACAGGGAGCCAAGCCCGCTCAAAAATCCGCCGGAACGCGGCCCACTGGCCGCCTGGCTTTCGAGATCCTTGACCTTCCCCTCGAGCTCTTGCAGACGATCGTTGGCGGCTCGCAGCGCCTGGTCCTGGACGAGGACGGTCTGGGCCAAGAAATAGGGCGCGTAAGGCTGAGCCTTGGTTGCGTCCTGAATCAATACTTCGGCTTCTTGATCGCGCGGGGCAGCCGCCGCGCCGCGAATACGGTCGAACAAACCCGTCAGCAATTGGCGTTCTTCCGGTGACAGTGACATTTGATTCTCCCATGGCCGGGGGACTTCGCCCCCGCGGCGCAAATATAGGGGGTTTTCCGCGTGATCCAAGGGTCACGCGGATTTGATTGCGGATGCGGCGCTTGCCCTGGCGGCGGCGGCCCCCTATGAACTCTGCTCCCCGGCAAGGCTCATTTCGACCATGAACGACAAGAAAAACGCCACGCAGACTGCCCGCGCTTCGCTCGCGAAATTGCCGCGCGGTCTCGCGGACCGTGGCCCGGCCGAGATCGCCGCGACGGAAAGAATGCTTGCGATCATCAAGGAGACCTACGAACTCTACGGTTTCGAGGCCGTCGATACGCCGATGATCGAGTTCACCGAGGCGCTCGGAAAATTCCTGCCGGATCAGGATCGCCCCAACGAAGGGGTCTTTTCGTTCCGCGATGATGACGAGAGCTGGCTTTCCTTGCGCTATGATCTGACCGCGCCGCTCGCCCGCTATGTCGC
>CAYTRB010000140.1:0-8152 GCA_964440215.1 uncultured Methylocapsa sp. | reverse complement strand
GGAAATGGTGCCCAGGGGCGGAATCGAACCACCGACACTGCGATTTTCAGTCGCATGCTCTACCAACTGAGCTACCTGGGCGCTGCCGGAACGGTGAGCTCCGGCGCAGCGGCGGTTATAGAGGAGCCGCGCTCCTATTGTCTAGTGCATGATCCCGGAAAGTTGCAGACGTTCCAGACAAGATCATGCGTCAAATCAAAGAGATATTAAGAACAGCCCAATCAATATAAAATCATCTCACGCAAGCGGGCGGTGAGAACGGGCATCAGTTTCGAAACATTGCTCGCTCGACGAACCATGCGCGCGCTCTATTGGCCGCCAGCGGTGCTGCCAGGGCGATCGGGAGAAGAAGCACGTGACAAACGCCTGAAGAGCTGAATCTGTCGAAATCTTCTGATTAGTACACGGGGGGATTTCGATGGACGAGTGCGCCGGTTCCGTCCCATTCACGATGGCACGCCTGCGTATGATCATCTGGGCGATATTTCTGCCACGCTCGACGCGCAAGCCTCCCAGCGCCGCTTCATCGCCTGGGTCGCGGCGCCGGGCAAGACGCCAAGATCACCTGGGAGACGCGCTTCTACATCACGTCGCTGGTCTTCCTGGCTCATGCGATCGGCCCGATGATCCACGATCATTGGGCGGTGGAGAACTTCCTGCATTGGGTCATGGACATGGTTTTTCGCGACGGAGAACGCCGTGTGCGCACCGAAAATGTGCCGGCCAACTTCACGACGCTCAAGCACATGGCGCAGAATCCGATCAAAAAAGCGCCGGGCAACGACTCACAACGCCTAGAGCGCAAAACCGCCGGCTGGGACGACGACTTCCACGCAAGCCTCATAGCCGCTTGAAACCTTCACCCGATTCCCCTGCTGGATGGTGGGCATGTTAAGGCGGAAATTGCCCAGTTCTGGAGATTTTGGCAGCGTCAATGCTCCGTCTCACGAGCTGCCAAATCAGGCGAGGCCGCCAATCTTCTGTCGATAGGCGCCGTCGATTTTGGGATCATCGTCGATTCGGCGGTCATTCTGGTCGAAAATATTGTCCGCAATTTCCAGTCGCCGCCAAATGAAAGGCGGCAGCTTTTGAATCATCTGGCCGAGGGAGCTTGGGGGACCGATCCGACGAGTTCGAGCCGACCGCCGACTATCAAGAACTGGACCAACCGGCTGATCGAGCTGTAGGCGTGCCTAATCCAAAGCGGCGATCGGGAATAGCGGGCTCGGTCATGGTCTCACTCTCTACTTGCCGCGGAATCTCTCTTTGAAGTCTGCAACGTTTTCGGATCATGCTCTAGCCCCGAGGGAGCGAAGCGATTTTTCGCTCGTCGAGAGCCGAGGTCTTGATCAAAGCGAAGACGCGCACCCCGCTCCCGAGACCGAGCTCGTCGAAAGCATGGCGCGTCACCGTCGCAAACAGATGCCCTTCCCCATCGAGTGCGATTGATGCCATCGCGAGCGGACCGTCTGTCTCGATTCCCTCAATCGTGCCGGAGAGATAGCTTCGCGTGCTGAGCTGGTGCGGCGGCCCAAGCGAGAGGGTGACATCGGTCGCCTTTACGATAATCCGTGCGATGCCTCCAATGGACCCTGCGGGTCCGGCAAGCCAGACGGTCCCCGATGGATGCTTTAGCTCGGTTAAGCCATAGGCTTCGTTCGCACCAACGACTTTCATCGTCAAGACAGACGCGCGATCGAAACGCTCCTCCGCCGCATGGGCAGCAACCCTGCCAAAAACCTCGCCGGGACTGCCGATCGCCTTGACCCGGCCCGCGTCAATCACGACAATCGTCGCCGCCAACCGGACCACTTCCTCTATCGCATGCGAAACATAGACGATCGGCACCTTGAATTCGTCGCGCACCTGCTCGATCAACGGCATGATCTCGAGCTTGCGCTGCATATCGAGCGTAGCCAAAGGCTCATCAAAAAGCAGAAGTTTCGGGCAAGACAGAAGGGCCCTGCCGATCGCGACCCTCTGCCTTTCGCCGCCCGATAAACGGGCAGGGCGGCGTGCGAGCAGACTGCCGATCCCTAAGGTCTCGATCACGGCATTAAAATCGATCTCACGGCTTCGGCGCGGTGCAAACCAACGCCCGAACAAGAGATTCTGTTTTACGCTCTGATGCGGGAAAAGATTTGAGTCCTGAAATACGAGCCCGATGCGGCGGCGATGCATCGGAAGGAAAATATGGCGCTCCACATCGACTAGAGCCTTGCCGTCCAATATGACATGTCCCCGATCCGGCCGCATCAATCCGGCGATGAGACTAAGCGTCAACGATTTGCCCGAACCGGATTGGCCAAAGAGTGCAGTGACGCCCTCGCCATTGCGAAAAGCCACTTCAAGGTCGAAAGCGCCCACTCTGAGCCCAACATTGACCTCGATCATTCGAAACTCGCGAGCCGTTTTTCCGCCTGCAGCTGAATAATTTCAGAGACAACAAGTGCAGCAAAGGAAATCACGATGGCGACAACCGTCAAACGCATGGCACTTTCATCGCCGCCAGGCACCTGCGTATAAGTGTAGATCGCCGCCGAGATTGTCTGGGTCTCCCCCGGAATATTTGAGACGAATGTGATCGTGGCGCCGAACTCACCCAGCGCCTTGGCGAAAGCGAGAATCGCACCAACGACAATGCCAGGAATAGCAAGCGGCAGGCTGACGAGGAAAAACGTCCAGAGACGGTTGGCACCTAGAGTTCCCGCGGCAAGCTCAAGGCGCCGGTCGGTCGACTCGAAGGAAAGACGGATCGCGCGGACCATGAGCGGAAAGCCCATCACGGCACAAGCCACCGCCGCGCCTGTCCAGCGAAAGGACAGAACAATGCCGATGTCAGCGAGAAAAGGCCCGAAGACTCCTCTGCGTCCCAACAAAATGAGCAGCATGAAGCCGGTGACGACCGGGGGCAAAACCAATGGCATATGAACGACGCCGTTCACAATCATCTTGCCCGGGAACCGCCAGCGGGCGAGCGCATAGGCAGTGAATATGCCGAATGGCAGGCTGGCAATCGTCGCGACGACGGCAATCCGTAAGGAGAGCAAGATCGCGGTCCATTCGGCGGGCGATAAATCGGCCAAGGAGGCCGGCGACAAATCAAGCAAGGCAGCGCTTCCTGGGTTTCTTTATAGACACCTTCGTTGCAGAGGAAATCGTGAAACGGCGCGACGGATTTTTCCTTCCGCCGCGAGAACGCGGCGCGTCATTTCGATAGGACTGTGAAACCCAGCTCGATCCAAATCTTATTGGCTGTTTGCGATGACAAAAAAGCGAGAAAACGCGCCGCGTCCGGATTTTTCGAGGCTCCGACGATTGCGACTGGATAGACGATCGGGCTATGCGACGCCTCAGGGAAAATGCCGACCACTTTCACCTTGGGTTCGGCCTTGGCGTCCGTCACATAGACGATGCCGAACTTGGCTTCGCCGCGCGAAACAAGGTTCAACGCATTGCGGATATTGTCCGCTTGCGCGAGCTTGGGTTCGACAGCGGCCCACACCCCCAGCTTTTCTAGCGCTTGCTTGGCGTAAATCCCGCCAGGACACGAAGCTATGGTGCAAACCGCCACCTTGCCGTCGCCTGTCGCACCGGCAAGATCGAACCCCGGCGCGATCGTGAGAGTGGCGCTCGCGTCGGCTGGCTCAATAAGAACAAGCGCATTGCCAAGCAGATTTTTTCGGGTTCCCGACCGGATTAGCTTGGCCTTATCGAGATAATCCATCCAGTTCAAATCAGCGGAGATGAAAAGATCGGCAGGTGCGCCCTGCTCGATCTGTTTCGCTATAACGGCGGAGGAGGCATAGACAATCGGTGGGATCTTACCGGTCTCGGCCGTCCAGGCCGCCGCGACCGCGTCGAGCGCCGTCTTCATGCTGGCGGCAGCGAAAACAACCGGACCCTTAGTCGTCGCGTTTTGGACCGCCGCCGCCGGCTGCTCGGCGAAGCCGGGCCGAGACAGAGTGGCGGCCGCGATTACTAAACTGAATGCCAGGACGGCCAAGCCGCGCCGCGTGGCGGTCATCGATACACTTGTCTGTCGATACATTTCGGATAATCCAAGTTTCACGTCTTTGCTGAGGACAGAAAGCCGATGCCTTTGCAGGGGGTTGGCGTCAACGAACCATCGCGTCGACCGAAGGATCTGTTGGAAGCTGATGGAACAGAGCGACGCTTATTCTGCGGGCCTCTTCGGCGGGGAAGGAAATTTCGTCAGGATAGAGGTGTGAGGCGAGCCACATAGCGCCGATAAGACGGTTGAGGGAGGGGAAACGCTCGATCCAGCCATAAGGCAATCCACGATCGACGAGAAAGCGCGTTTCCGCCGGTAGAACTTTCCGCAATGGCGCACCCTGTTCCGCCGCCACTGGATCAGCGAGAATAACGACCGTAGGTTTCAGAGCGGCCACTTCGTCGGCGCTCATCGCTGAAAATGTGCCTTCGCCGGACAAAACGACATTGCGGCCGCCGGCGAGCGCTATTCCCTCATTGAGGCTCGATCCCGCGTTGATTGCGAGCGAGCCGTCGCTGCCGCGCGCGTAATAGACGGAGATCCGCTCATCAACAGTCTTCGCCATGACCGGTGCCAATTTTTGAAGAACAAATTCCGCACTTTGTGCAATCACGCTAGCACGCTCTTCCCGGTGCAAGATCGAGCCTAAGCGCCCTATAACCTCCGGGACTTTGGTGAACGTCCCGTCGAGGACGAGATAGGGAATGCCCGTGGCGGCTTGGATCTTATCCGCAAGTAGGGCGTAACGCGCGTCAATGGCGCCGTAATCGATAATGATGTCGGCGTGAAGAGCTTGGATCGCCGCTGCTTCCGGAGCCCCTACTTTGCGCGTGATACGCGGTATTGTTGGAAGATCACGAACTTTTTCGATGCTCGCTTGCCTCTGGACTTCGCTCCAAGGCTCGATGAATCCCGCCAGTGTGTCAGGCGCGAGACTATAAAGCAGAGCCTCTGCGGGCGGTCCCGCCGGAATGATACGTGTTATGGACTCTGGGAGACGAATCGTCCGCCCGGCGGAATCAATGAAATCGCTCGCCCAGGCCGGCTTTATAACGGCAGCTTCGAGAGCGAACGGTAGCAGGAGCAAGGACCGGCGCGACAGCATTCGAGACTCCAGAATTGTCGATGTCGACGGCCCTGACCGGAGCCGGAAATTCCTGTTTCGTGCAATAAAGCATCGTCGGCTTTGAGCATTTCTGAGGGATCAACAGCAAAGCCCGCGACGCATGCCCAACCCTGTCCAGTTTCTCCTAACCATGCATAATTGTCGCCAGTCACAGCGTTTTTTTTCGAAATTTTGAATTTTTCACATAGCTAAGCAACCACAGACAGTTTTAAGGGTGCGCTGTGCGAGATTGAGAATTATTGTATCACGTTGTCAATATAGGAATTTACCGGAGGCGTGTTTTGGCTTTGAACTGCGAGATTGTCATTCGTCCTTTTGCCATTGCGTGAATCCATGTTTATTTTTCAAGACGGTGTTGGACAAAACAGATGACGCAATTCCTCACGACCCGGGAGCTTGCCGCGATGCTTCGCATCAAAGAGCGAAAGGTCTATGAATTGGCCGCCGAAGGGGCGCTGCCGGTGCGCCGTGTGACGGGCAAGCTTCTGTTTCCTCGCGTCGAAATCGAAGAATGGATCGTCACCAACGGGGGGATCACCAAACCAGGCCGGAGCACCCGAGCGTCGGCACCGATGCAGCCCCTCGTCATCGCTGGCGGACATGATCCGCTGCTCGAATGGGCGTTGCGCGAATCACGCTCCGGCATTGCCGCGTTCTTGGATGGCGCGCTCGATGGGATGCGACGCGCGGCGGACGGGGAGTGCATCGCCGCTGGGTTGCATATTCCAGAGCGTGGAAAAGACACGTGGAATGTCGCGGCGGTCAGCAAGTCATTCGGTGATCAACCCGTCGTGCTCATCGAATGGGCGAAGCGCACGCGTGGGCTGATGTTCCGAACCGATCTCGGCCGATCAATCGAGTCTCTCACCGCCGCGCGGGGCTTGCGTTTTCAATCGCGCCAGCCGGAAGCCGGCAGCGAATTGGCGCTTGCCCAATTGCTCGAACGAGAAGGCCTGCGCAAAAGTGATCTAGACTGCGTCAAGTCGGTCGAGCGGTCCGAGATCGATCTCGCCATGGCCATCGCCGCCGGGAGAGCCGACGTCGGTCTCGGCATCGAGGCGAGCGCTCATCAATTTCAACTCGAATTCAAGGCGCTGATCGTGGAGCGGTTTGATCTTCTGATCTGGCGTAAAGCCTATTTCGATCCGCCGTTTCAAAAGCTCATTCGCTTTTGCGCCAGCGAGCCATTTGAGCGTCGCGCGCAAGAGTTCGGCGGTTATGACATTCGAGGGTTCGGCACGGTGCATTTCAACGGGCCATGATGGAAGGCCGTCCCGTCTCCCGCCTCACTAATGTAAGTAGGGCCACGAAAGCAACGCGGCCCCAAAGTTGCTGAGCATTGCAAATCCCAGACGAGGTTTACCTCGATGCTTAGTCAACGGCAACCATGACATCTGACGATTTGATGATTGTCTTAACCTTAGAGCCCGCCTTCAACCCGAGTTCGTCAACGGATTCATTCGTGATCGAAGAGGTGAGGGTTGAACCCTTCACATCGATAAGAACATGCGAAGTGGTGGTGCCTTTCTTGACGTCCTTGACTGTTCCCTCAAGGACGTTACGTGCCGATATCTTCATGTTTCTGACCTCCATTTTGGGTTGTTAATAATCCTTGCGTCGAAGACAGTTTCTGCCGGCGCGGTGCCCAACCCAGCCCGGAGATATTGCTACGACTAAAAGCTGGGTGCGGCGCTCTCCGTGGACAATATGCGAAAATCAAGCATTTCTTGCTTGTCTCCGGACATGCTCGACAAAGAACGCCGGTTTTTGCTTGGCCCCATTGTCGTTCGCTCTCTATTCGCGATTATTTTCAGTCATTTTGCCGCAATCGAGGATGCCGCGTTGACTCGTTAAGTATTTTGTTTATATGACTAATTTTGCCGGGGGATTTGAATGCCTCGGTCCAAGAGGAGAATGCAGATGAATTTAGGAGCCGGGGCGCGGAGCGAAGAGATCACGAGCAATGTCGTGTCGCTGATGGAAGCCAAATCCGCAATGCCGGCCGCCCGCGGCGAAGCGAAAAGCGACGAAGTGCTCATTCATGTCCGCTTTCATCCGAATGCAGAGGTCAACACAATCGACCAATGTCCGGAGCATCTCACCCGGAAAGATTGGTTTTATCGCCTGTGCTATGGGGCCCCCCAGAATTACCAGACATTTGCCGGCGGCCGCGGCTTTTTCCGCCTGAAAAAAAGCTGCTTCGAAGCCATTCTGAACCAGAGCTATTTAAGCCAGAGCGCGGAATAAGCGTGCCGCAATGCCGTTTAGCGGTGATGACGGATCGCTTGTATTTTTAGCCTAAATGGATGCGGGAATGTCGCTCCCGGAAGCTTCCAATCCCATCGCCTTTTTCAAGGCCATGCGCCGTGTTTTCAGCCTCTCACTCACGACGGGCGGCGTGCCCCGGAATCCCATTGATGATCTGTCGCAACAGGCCTATGAGAGCTTCGCGCGCAGCATTTCATGCGATGCGAAACAGGATTCCGGGGTCGCCTGCCACGGCGGTTGCGCCAGCTGTTGTACCATCCGTGTCGCCGGGACAGCACCCGAAATTTTGATGCTCGCGCGCAAAATCCGCGCTTTTCCGCGCAAACTATCATCGGAGCTTACACGAAGGATCGCCGCCGCAGATCGCGAGACCAGACGTCTCGATCAACGGCAACGAATGGCTTCGAAACTGGTTTGCCCCCTAATCGAGAACGATCATTGCGTAGCCTATGCCGTGCGCCCATTGGCCTGCCGCAGCCATGCCTCCTATGATGAGGAGGCCTGTCGCGACGCATTACAAGGGGGCACAGCCGAGGTTCCGGTTTCTGCCTTGCACCTGACCGTGCGAAGTCTCGTGCAGAACGCCATGCAATCAGCGCTACGCGATGCAGGCCTTGCTTGGGGAAGCTACGAACTCAATCAGGCACTTCATATCGCTCTTCGCGATGAGACTTCCGAGTGCGCTTGGATGGCAGGGGACGACGTGTTTGCACCAGCCTTGATTACCCATATCAGTCTTAGAG
>CAYTRB010000139.1:0-8165 GCA_964440215.1 uncultured Methylocapsa sp. | reverse complement strand
GTCGTCATCCTCATCTGGCTGCTTGAACGGTTCTTTTGGCGGCCGGTCGCGGCGATGATCGAGCAGCGCCGCGCTTCGGCGCAGGGGATTCTGGCGGAGGCGGAGGACAAGCGCAGCCAGGCGATCGCGGAGCTTGCCGGGATCGAACAGACGCGGGCTGGCTTCGCGCGGGAACGCGAGGCGATCCTGGCCGCGGCGCATGAAGCCGCGGAAAAGGCGCGTGCCGCGCGCCTGGACGACGCCGCGAAGGAAGCGTTATCCCTGGAAACAGATGCAAAGGCGGCGATCGACAAGGAGAAAGCTCTGGCCGATAAGGTCTGGACCGAGCGGGCAAGCCGTCTTTCGGTCGAAATCGCGGAACGCCTCGCCGCCCGTCTCGATGGCCCGGCGGTGCGGGCCGCGTTCCTGTCTTGGCTTCTCAAGGAGATTCGGGCGCTGCCGGATCCGGTACGGCAGGCCGTGGCGGCGGACGGCGCCGCACTCGAAGCGATTAGCGCGATAGCGCTCGCGCCGGCTGACCAGGAACGCTATCGCGAACGGATCGGCGAGGCGTTCGGAGCCAAGCCGCAGATCGTCTTCAAGGCGGATCCGGCTCTCATCGCGGGCCTTGAACTGCACGGCCCCCATCTGGCCGTGAGCAATTCTTGGCGTGCCGATCTCACCCAAATCCTCGCTGACCTCACCCATGACAAACGACCTTAACGCCCGGGCGGACGGCTGGCTCGAACTGGCCCGCGCAAAGCTTGCCGGCGCCACGCTTGGCCCGCGAGCCGAACAGATTGGACGTGTCGAGGAAATCGGCGATGGCATCGCGCTCATATCCGGGCTGCCCGATGTGCGGCTCGACGAGCTCTTGCGCTTCGGAAAGGGCCAGTTCGGCTTCGCCCAGGTGCTCGAACGAGACCATGTCGGCTGTGTCCTATTGGACGATGCCGATGCAATCGAGGCCGGCGATAGGGTGCGCCGCACTGGCGATGTGGTCCGCGTGCTAGTGGGACCGGCGCTGCTTGGCCGCGTCGTCGATCCACTTGGCCGCCCGCTCGACGGAAAAGGGCCCATTGCCACGGACCTGTTGGAACCCGTCGAGCGGCCGGCGCCGGCGATCATCGACCGGGATCTCGTGACTGAGCCGGTGCAGACCGGTCTTGTCGTCATCGATACGCTGTTCGCTCTCGGCCGCGGCCAGCGCGAGCTCATCATCGGCGACCGCGCCATTGGCAAAACCACCATCGCGATCGATACGATGATCAATCAGAAGACGAGCGACATCATCTGCGTCTATGTCGCGGTGGGCCAGAAGAGTTCGAGCGTCCGCCGCGCCATGGACGCAATCCAGGCCAGCGCCGCGCCTGAGCGCTGCATCATCGTCGTCGCGGGGTCGGCGAGCTCCCCCGGGCTGCAATGGATCGCACCCTTCGCCGGCTTCACCATGGCGGAGTATTTCCGCGATCGCGGCCAGCATGCCCTGATCGTCATCGACGATCTGACGAAGCATGCCGCCACCCACCGCGAGATCGCTTTGCTGACCCGCCAATCGCCCGGACGCGAGGCCTATCCCGGCGACGTGTTTTATGTGCATGCGCGGCTTTTGGAGCGTGCCGCAAAACTATCGAAGGAGAAGGGTGGCGGATCCCTAACCGCGCTACCGATCGCCGAGACCGATGCGGGCAATCTCAGCGCCTACATCCCGACCAATTTGATCTCGATCACCGACGGCCAGATCGTACTCGACTCCAAGCTTTTCTATGAAGGGCAAAAGCCAGCCGTGGATGTCGGCACTAGCGTGAGCCGGGTCGGCGGCAAGACCCAAGCGCACGCCCTCCGGGACGCGGCGGAGATGGTGCGCCTCGCCTATGCCCAGTTTCTCGAACTCGAGATGTTTACCCGTTTTGGCGGAATGCCGGACATACGGGTCCGCGATCAGCTGCTCCGTGGGGCGCGGATTCGCGCGATCCTCGAGCAGCCGCAGCACGCACCCCTGCGGCTTGCCGACGAGGTGGCCCTGGTCCTGGCGGTCCAGTCTGGTCTGTTGGACCCTCTCCCCCTGGCGGCCGTGGCCGGGTTCCGGCAAGGCTTGCACGGCGCGCTCGACCGTAGTGCGGCAGACGCTGTCCGCCTGATCCAGACGACCGGCACCCTCGATGACGCGCGGAAGCGGGACCTCCTCGAGACGCTCCGGCACTATGCTCAGACCCTCACCCCCGCCACAGAGCCTAACGCGGCAAGCAAGTCATGACCGAGCGCCTCGCCGACATTAGCGCGCGTATCGATGGGACCCGCCAGCTGGGCGCGGTGGTGAACGCGATGCGCGGCATCGCGGCAGCCCGCGCCCAGCTGGCCCTTGGCCAGCTGGGCGCGGTCGAGGGCTATTCGGCGACGATCGCGGCCGCCATTGGTCAAGCCCTCGCGATGCTCCCCTCCGCTCTTCCAGACGGCAGCCACCGATCGACCCGGCCGGCGCTCGTGCTTTTCTGCGCCGAGCAGGGATTTGCCGGCGCTTTCAGCGAGCGCGTCCTGGACGCGGCCGCTGGCGATCTCACCGCTTGCGAACTGTTCTTGATCGGAACCAGAGGTGGCGCGGCCGCCGCCGAACGAGGCATTAGGGCCGGCTGGAAAAGCCCGATGCCGTCGCATTCGCTCGGTGTGCCAAAGCTTGCCGATCGCATCGCCGAAGCGCTCTATGCGCCTATCTCCAAGGGAGAGATCGACCGGCTCGACGCCATCTTCAGCCAATGGCAACCCGGCCGCGGCATCCATGTCGAACGCATCCGCTTGTTCCCCTTCGACCTATCAGCCTTTCCCCGCCCAACCGACGCCAACGCGCCTCTCTTGAACCTGGCGAGCGAGACGCTTCTCAGCGAGCTCACCGCGGATTATATGCATGCGCAGCTTTGCAAAGCCACGCTCCACGCCTTCGCGGCGGAGAACGAGGCGCGCATGGAAGCGATGGCCTCGGCGCATAAGCAGATTGAGCGCAAGCTTAGCTCACTGGAGGCGACCCAGCGGCTTGTACGGCAGGATGAGATTACGGCGGAAATCATTGAACTTGCCGCAGGCGAGACGGCGAGCCGGTCAAACCAAAACTGACCGCATTTGTCAAAGCGCCGGACGATCACGCGCTGGCGACGCCAAATGCCATCATTTTCACACGCTGCTTAATCTATATCAACACCTCGACCCGCGACTGAGTCTACGACACTGACTCTTGAAGGAGAACGTGATGCAGGATATTCATGTCGATGAAGCCCTCTGGGCATCCAGTATGTTGCCCGAAGGGATTGTGGAACGATGGTTCATCGCCGATGGTGCGATCATCGCCGCCGGTGATCCGATGGCGGAAGTCCGGATCGAGGACGCCCGGCATGAGATCTCAGCGCCAGCGAGCGGCCGTCTCACGATCATCGCTGCTGCGAACACGGTCGTCGAGCCCGGTTCTCTCTTGGCGAGATTGGCCGAGGGTGAGACAGAATCGCGCGGTTGACGGCGGCCGATGTCGCTCCCAACCGCGGGTTGAAAGGCCGAGCCTATGAAATTCACTTGCCTTTCAGGCTGAGGATATAGGCCACCACATCGTCGATCTCTGTCTGCGTAAGCTGCAAATTGGGCATCCGCTCGTGCGATGTCTGCAGGAAGGCGTGCAGCGATATGGACGTTGTTGAAGACATGTCCGCAATCGAAACAAAGCTCGGTGCCGCGCCATGCCCTGCGGCCTTCCCGGCGCCAACCGCATGGCAGTCACTGCACCACATCTGCGCCAAGCGCTGACCCATATCGGCGTCGCCATTTACGATCTGAGCGGGGGCCGCGATAGCCGTGACAGTCGCATTCAATAGAATACAGGCCAGCGCGAGACTTGATGATCTCCGCAGGCAAACGCGTGTCTTCATTTGATATCCCTCATGTCGCAGAATAAGATCTTGTTCCTATCGTAAATTCGCGACAGGCGATCCTAGAGCGTTTCCCGGCCAGATGGAATCATCTGCTAAGGAATCTCTCGGCAACAAAGAGTTGGAGCATGTTAGAATCGAAAAAGTCGAGCAACTTTTGCGGAACATGCTCTAGCTCAGGATGACTCTGGATTGACTCAATCCAGAGTCATGAACGGGATCTAAGGCAGCTGGGGTCCTACGAACCCACGGCTTTGGACCGTGGAAACGGCGACGCCTACGGTCAGCTGGTCCGTGACGGCGTAGTCGATGCCGGCGCCGACCGTCGCAAAGGTTTTGGGGCCCGACGGGCCGGTGAAAAGAGTGTTGAGCGAATCACCCGCATTCGGGGGGACGCCACTCGTCAGGCCGCTGTTTGCCTTTGCCAAACCCACGCCCGCGGTTACATAGGGCATGAAACGGCCAAGGTCATAGCCGACATTGACGCTAGTCATAGCAAAATCATAGCCGTTTGCCGGGCCTGGCGCGAATAGGCTAGGGGCGTAGCCAGCGCTCGCCTGCACGCCGATGACGAGGTTATTGTCGAGCTCGTGATTATAGCCGACAAATCCGCCGCCGCCAGCCTGGCCCTTCGCGCCTTTCTGGGATAGCGCAAATATTTCGCTGCCGACGACAAGGCCGCTCCACGAATTCGTGGCCTGCGGATCCAATTGCGGGTCGCGGGCAAACGTCGGCAGCGCCGGGACAGACGCGTCCTCGGCCCGCGCAGGCCAGCCGAGGCCGCATAGCACGACAAGCGCAAGAACAAGCCTGGCCGTCATTGACACCTCCAGCGATTCGAATACCGGCATGGATGAACCTGGCCTGCCTGCTCCAGATGGACCTCGCGCAAAACCTTGACATTACGCCATCAAAAATTCTTGGCGAAAAGGTGTTCGATTTTGTCCATCAGCGGCGTATCGGGGAGCCCGGCCTCGCGCAATTCGGCGAAATCCTCGCTAAGTCATTTTGCTGGGCTGCTCTGCTTCGATGACGCCCGCTTCGAGGCCGCTGTCTCTTGCGATCGGGCAAGCTTCGCGTCCTGCCGCGATCAGGCGGGCTACGTGATGATGCGCGGGCGGCGCTCTGCCGGGAAGCCAAAACGCCCAAATCCGCATCGGCGCCCGGCGCCTCTACCTGAGTATCTGCGGCACGGCGGAAACTGCAGCGGCCGGGGCCACTTCGATCGCAATCGGCGTGGAAATGGCTTCGAGACTTTCATAGGCATCGACAATCCCCGCGACCGATGCTTGGCCCGCGACCGGCGCTTGATCTTGATTGCCCTGATTCAAATGTTTCGCTGTTTTGATAAGAAGGTCGCGAATGGCTTTGAGCGGGAGATCGGGTTTCGCATCGAGCAGAAGTGCAACGACCCCACTGACATGCGCGGCCGCCATTGAAGTCCCCGAGAGAAAACCGTAGGCATCACCGGGCTCGGCGACGAGCACATCAACGCCGGGTGCCGCAACGCAGGTGGCCGGACATTGATTGGCGTCTTTGAAAACACTGTCGCTTTGATCTGTTGCGGTGACCGCAATCACATTGTCGTCGGCGGCTGGGTAGAGCGGCTTGGCCGAGCCACCTTCGTTGCCGACCGGCGCGATGAAGACGACACCGCGGCTCGCACCGTCGGCGAGTTCGCGTGACAGTCCCTGATCTTCAGGACCAGCGAAACTCATATTGACGATACGCGCGCCATGCAGCTCCGACCATTCTATCCCGGCCCGAATGTCGTAGGTCGTGCCGCGCGCGGCAGCCGTGCCATCAGCGCCATCGAAGGCCCGGACCGCGAGGATACGTGCTTGCGGCGCTACGCCCGTAAGTTCGGCGTGGGCAGCTATGATTCCGGCGACCGCTGTGCCATGCACGGCTGGTTTCCCCTTCGCGCCGTCAGCGTCGAAACCATCTTTTACGGCGTTTGAGATCTCAGGATGGTTCAGGTCGATGCCAGAATCGATAACGGCGACTAGTGTTTTCGCGCCGTTCGATATCGTATGAGCCTCGGTCAAACGCATTCTCGGAATCACATACTGGGCGTCGGCAAGGCCGCTCGAGGGTTCGCCTTGGAGGGCGAAGAGGAAGTTTGGCTGAACTGCGGCGATCCGGGAATCCGCTTCGAGAGCGCTAACGATGGCCGAGACGGAACGCTTGCCTTCTATCCGGTAACGGTACAACGTCGTCCCAATAAGCGTGAGATGCCGCGATGCGAGCAATTGCAGCCGCTCCCGTTTCGCCATCGCATCGGCCGTTTTGGGCGATAGATCCGGGCGGAGTTCGACTAAGACTTCATCGGGAACAAAACGATGGTCGCCGGCAGCCCGTATGCCACTGTTCGGACGCCCTGATGATACCAGAGCCTTTGGATTAGGTGGCGGCGGCGCGGCGATTTTCTTGTCGATATGCGTCTTGGTGTTCTCGACAGGCAGAGAGGCGATCTGGTGTCTTGGCCTGGGCGGCAGCGGAGCTTCATGGCTCTGGTCGATCACGGCGACCGGCCGATGCCGGTGCTGCGGCCAGGGGTAAGGTTCAGGATCACGCCCGGCATAAGGGGGACGCTGGCTGAAATGGCGTGGCGTTTCCCAAACCGGATAAGATGTCTGACGTTGCCAGCTTTCGTTCCCGGGCCAAAATCGTGCGCGGGGGGCATACATCCGGCCATACCCGGATCCGAGGGACGGAAATGCTCCCCTCAGTCCATATCCTCCACCAAATCCCCTGCCTCCAAAGCCTCCGCCGAATCCTCTGCTTCCATATCCTCCACCGAATCCCCTGAGTCCAGAACCGTTGCCGAATCCCCTCATTCCAAATCCTCCACCGAAAAAGGCCGAGGCGGTTTGCGCAGAATCAAGAGCGAGGATTGATCCAGTGCAAAGCAACACAGCGAGTCCGGCGCAAAGACGCCGCCATCTCCCGCATGACCGCGGTACCCTGCCGGGCTTGCTCTGAGATCGGTCTTTCCGGGGCGATAGGCTTGGCATGGCTGCCTCCAACGCTCACCGCCCGTTCCGGGTCCGCCGACACGGGCGTGTCTACCTGTTCAATAAACGCGGTCATTTGGTTGGCGCGACGAACCGCACGATGGTGCTTTCGTTTCGCATGGACGTAACGATGGCATCGAGGTCCTTGGTTGTAAGTGCCTTATCGCACACCTGGACGCGGAAGATGCCGCCGGCAATCGGCCCCTCGATAATCGATGCCTTACGGGCCTCCAGGAAGCGCTGGATCTGCGCCGCCGTCGCATCAGGAACAAAGGCCATCAGGACGAAGGTCCCGACCTGACCGGTCGCTGTCTTCGAAGCCGAGGCTGTCTGATACGTCGCGCCATCTTTTGCCGGTCCAAAATACAGAGTCGCGAGCAAGCCAGCCTCAATCATCGCAACGAAGGCCGCGGCCATTCCCGCCAAGGCCAGCGAGCTTGGCTGCCAGTTGGAAAATCGCTCGGCCAGCCAACGTCCAACATCTATGCGTCTGCTTTTCGGCGTTTCCGCCGCCTCGCTGTCGATACGCGCAAACAGTTTTTCGAGTGCCCGCGGCGATGGCGCGCCAAGACTTTCATGCATGGCTACGGCTGCCGCGTGTTCCTCCAAGATGAGATCATATCGTCTTCGCAATTCGGGCGTTTGCGCGAGAGCCCGCTCGACATGAAGGACCTCTTCGGGCGTAAGCTTTCCGCTTGCATACCAGGGAAGCAGGCTCTCGATATGATCAAACTCAGCCTGCTCTACGATCGTTGTCATGGCCAACCTCTGTCTACCCCGGCCGCAACAAGCAGCTCCGACAGGCGTTTTCGTGCATAAAACATCCGTGTCTTGACAGTATTTTCGGGTACGCCGAGGACTTCTCCGACTTCCCGAATGCTCTTCTCGTGATAGTAGACAAGATCAATGACCTCGCGATGCGGTGCGGACAGATGTTTCAGGCAATCTTCGATGATCTTGCCCTTGTCCGCTTTCTGCAGAATATTTTCCGGGCCGTCGCCGGGATCCTCGATCATGTCTTCGTCAGGGCCGAGTTCAAGATGCCGCCGTTCTCGTCTAGCCGACAAAGCCTTGAACCTCGCAATTGCGTAAAGCCAGGTCGATACGCTTGAGCGCGCTTCGAATCGTCCGGCCTGCTGCCAGACATCGAAAAAGACGTCGCTTAGGATATCTTCAGCGGCCGCGTCATTGTTGGCGAGCCGGAGTATGAAACGGTACAGCTTCACCCTATGACGCCCATAGAGCGCCTCCAAAGCGCGAC
>CAYTRB010000138.1:0-8348 GCA_964440215.1 uncultured Methylocapsa sp. | reverse complement strand
ATCCTCCCTTCTTCAAGTTGCCAGTTCTGTCTCAAGGGCGCTGACGCCGGACACTCGCCCGAGGTTGGGATGACTCTCAGCGAGAGACTGCGATCTCGTACTCTATGCTGCGAAATTAAATCTCTACCTCCTGAATTGAAGCATGGCACGATGAAAGCAGTATTATAAAATCTTAACATAACCCATTTTAGCTAAAGAATCACTTTGTGATATCCGCCGCACGGCCAGTCAATTTCGCACAAGGTCGTAGCCGTGCAACCGAGGGTCTTGGTAACAAAATTGTGCACTGAAATATCTGGGCGCGGACCCGAATGGCCGGCCAGCAAAATTTGCAATATCTTACCCATTGCTAAGCTTTCTTGCGACGGTGAGGCGGATTGCCTCGTTTGCACCAATGGATTTGCGACGTGCTATATCGATTCTTAAGCCAATGGAGGCATTGAGACGCGCACTCCTTTCTGTGCGGAAACCAGAGAAGCGGCACTCGCTGCGGGTAGCGGTTTGGCGGACCAAATGGGTTGAACTGCCGGGCTTGGCAGCGAACGTGCCGATAATGATGGTGCTTGCGATACAGGCCGGTAGTGCCGCAAGCAGCGAGAAAATCCATACGTCGACTTGCGGTCGAACATTGCGGGGACGTGACCAATGCGCCCGGCCAAGGTTTGCATGGAAAGAGAACTTCACATTCATCCGTCCTGTGAGCGTTCTCGTCGACTTGTATTATTTCCTGATACCCCATTCGTGTCTTGACCGACTGACGCCAGATCAGGCCTACTTTACTTCGCGGAAGCCAATCCCAATTTTAGCGTAACCATGGCAGAATTCCACTTAGCCGCAGCCAACGGGCTGTTCAAACAAACCGAGCTACCGCATTCATAAACCGGATTGGAGCTTTAAATGCTATTGGGACAGAAACGGATTTTGGTTACGGGTGGCGCCGGCTTTCTCGGCACCCATCTTTGTCGACGATTGCTCGGCCAAGGTCACGAGGTTCTTTGCGTCGATAATTTTTCCACCGGAACGCGTCGCAACATCGAGGATTGCCTCGACCATCCCATGTTCGAGCTTTTGCGTCACAACGTGACCTTTCCGCTGTTTGTCGAAGTGGACGAAATCTATAATCTTGCCTGTCCCGCCTCGCCGGTCCATTACCAATTCGACCCTGTCCAAACAACCAAGACGAGCGTCTCCGGCGCGATCAACATGCTCGGCCTTGCGAAGCGACTCAAGGTCCGTATCCTGCAGGCCTCCACATCGGAAGTCTATGGCGATCCGATCGTCCATCCTCAGCCGGAGGATTACTGGGGCAATGTCAATCCGATTGGCAGCCGGTCTTGCTACGACGAGGGCAAGCGCTGCGCGGAGACCTTGTTCTTCGACTATCATCGCCAGCATAAAATGAGCATAAAAGTTGCCCGGATCTTCAATACCTACGGGCCCAATATGCGCCCGGACGATGGCCGCGTGGTATCAAACTTCATTTGCCAAGCCTTACTCGGCGAGGACATTACCGTATTCGGCCGTGGCGAACAGACGCGTTCCTTTTGCTATGTAACGGATCTAATCGATGGATTGGATCGCCTCATGAATTCGCCTGCGGACATCACCGGGCCCATCAACATTGGCAACCCCAATGAATTTACCATCCGAGCGCTGGCCGAAAAGGTGATCGACCTCACCGGATCGAAATCGAAGATTGTTGAAAGGCCTTTGCCGGAAGATGATCCAAAGCAGCGGCAACCGAACATAGGTCTCGCCAAAAAACTGCTCGGGTGGCAACCCACAATCAACCTCGATGAAGGATTGAAACGCACGATCGCCTATTTCGAAGCGCTGCTGCGCGAACATGGTGGTCTACCCCCCAAGAAGTAATTTTTCCTGACCGATGGCAGTGGCGCAAGCTCTGCTTGAGTTTTTGTGGTGAGTACGCAGACCAAACTCCTGATCGTGACGTTTCTACCAGGCATAAATGGGGGTATCCGCATGACCGAGGCTTATGAGCTACCTCAATCAGGCGTAACCGTTGAACGTCCGCCCGGTATTCACTATCCTGACGTGTCGGGCATGCGGGGGATTCTTCGATTAGTTTAATAATGGACCGGAGGAAATGATGAGCGAAGAGTCAGTTTCAATTGGCGTCAATGCAGCTGCACCCGTGCTGTTCGATAGCGAACCGGGTCACATTAAACACACCTATACCATCAGAGATCCCTTAGGGAGGACACTTGAAATCCCGGAGACCGTCGACGACGATTTTGCTCATTTTACTTTGGCCGACAAGGAAGCCATACGTGCCTACTACGATAAGGAGGGCTATGTCGTCGTTCGCGGACTGATCGAACCGGGCGAATGCGACCGCGCCCATGCGGCTTTCGAGCGCGAAGTCAAATCCTCCCGTAGATTCATATACCGGCAGGCCACCGCCAATCCGGAGCGGCATGTCTTCACACAGCATGGCTATATGCTGAATTCGATTCTTAACGTGCAGAGTCTCGATCCAAGGCTTTTTCCGGACTTCCGGAAACTCGGCACCGATCTTATTACATCGTCGAAGCTCCAAGCCGTGCTGCGGATTCTGTTCGACGAACCTGGGAAACTTGTGCAAAGCATGTATTTCGAGGGCAACCCGGCGACCTGGCCGCATCAGGATACTTATTACCTCGATTCTGAACATATCGGCGCGATGACCGCGGCATGGTTCGCCGTCGAGGACATCAAGCCCGGCGCCGGGCGTTTCTTCGTTTATCCGAAATCGCATCTCTTGGACATGGCCAAGAATGGCGGGGATTTCGACATCGCCTTCAATCACGCCCGCTACAAGGACCTCGTCAAACGAGTCATCGAAGAGCAAGGCTACGAGTGTCGGGCTCCGGCGCTTGGCAAGGGCGACGTACTGTTCTGGAATGGGAAAACGATCCATGGCAGTCTCGATACGACGCAGCCGCAATTTTCGCGACGGTCGTTTACGGGACACTACATCCCTGACTCGCATCACTTCCTGCTTTATCAAAGCCTGATCAAGCCACTGGATCTGAAATCCATCAACGGTATGCATGTGCATCACCCGAAGGATCTCGCGTCGCTCAAGAATCGCGCAATTCTTTTCGTGGAAACGAGTTTTCCAAAATCGTTCCAATTTGTGAAGCGATTGATGATCAAGGCGGTCACGACCCGGCCGGCCGTATGATTGGGCTTTGCGTACAGCATTTGTCCTTGCCGGAGAATTCCACCGGTCAATGGTACCAAATGCGTCTGGCCAATAATCCTTCATTGACGCCTGCTGGCAGGGCGAAGCCGTGCCGGTCGAACGAATTGAAATGCGGTAGCCCAACCCGCGCAATAAAGTCAAAATCTGCGCAACCGTCGTCAGCACGAACGGGAGATAAGGTTAGCCTGTGGCTGATGTTGTGAGCTTGGTCTTGCGAAGACGAGCGCCTTTATAAACAGCGATGATTCTGTCTGGATAGTCGTCGATATTGTACGCCCGCATGAAAGCCTCACGCGCTCCTCGCCCAAGACGGCGGCGCAGCTCCGGATCCCTTATCGCCTTGCCTATGGCGGCAGCCAGTTCATCAACGTTGCCAGGCGGGACGACCAGCCCGGACACGCCGTCCTCGACCACTTCGGCCAGTGCGCCAACGGGTGTACAGATCACACATAGGCCGAAGGCCATGGCCTCAAGAACCGACATAGCCATGCCTTCCGCATAGGAAGGGAGCACAAGAATATCTGCCCCGGTGAGGAGCGCTCGCGTCCGCTCTCGGTCCACCCACCCCGGAAAAGTGAGCCGATGCTGGACACCAGCGCGCGCCGCTTGCTCCACGAATGTCGGCTGGTGAGAACCACTGCCCGCCAGAGTCGCGCTCCAGGTAAGGGCGTGAAGCTCAGGCCGGGCGAGAGCATCGATAAGATCGTGGACTCCCTTGCGGCGAGACAAATAGCCTAGGAAAAGGATACGCGGTTCTGTGAGATTGTCTAACGCCGCGACGGAAGCCGGCGCCGGCACACCGTTTGGAACGATTTCGACTTGATCGGCGGGCACCTGAAGCAGGCCGGTCATGGTCGTTTCCGCTGCCTTCCCTAACACGAGCACTTTTGCCGCACTGAGAAACATGGCGCGCACGGCCGGACGGGCCAAACGGGGGAATCGCATGTAAGTGGCCCCATAATCCGGATCATGGAGATGGATGATCATATCCAATCCCAGCATCCGCCCAAAGCGAACAACGATGATCTTGCGCAACGTGCTGGATCCGGCTGCCAAATTGATATGGAGCAGCGGCTGGCAGGGTGCATGAAGGAGGATGCGAGCGAGGCTCTGCACCATGAAGAATGGCCACGCAAGGACAGTGATTAGTCCGTGCGTCTCGCGATTTGGTCCGCGCGTGTCGATGATCTTGATCGGCGGCCGGTTCTTACCGTGCCAGGCCTCGACCATGTAGCCAATAAGACGGCCAATACCCCCGCCGTTTTCTAAGCCGCCGGGCGTAAGGATCAGCACAGGCCGGTTGTCGATCTCAGGCTCAACCAAATTTACTTGCATATTCATTTGATTGTCGTCCATCTGGCTAGACCAAGAGACGCATTGGAAGCAGCTCGACGGCCGATGTAACCGTTCAGCACGCTCGATTTTGTCCAAACGGGTTGAAACGGAAACCCGTAAGAGATTGAGACCTTCTAGGGCGAGGTCTGAACCATCGCACCTCGTCCTTTTGGGATTGCAGTCCTGCCATGATGACAGAGCGTAGCTGATCACTCAGCCCGCTTATAATACTTCTTATAGCTATTGTGATAATAACCGTCCGAATCGAAATGTTCATAAAGCTTGAGTTTTTCCATATTTACTTTGTTCAAAACAACACCGAGGAGCTTGTCTCTGATCGAATGCTCCTTTGCCAGAACTGCGCGGACGGCGCCGCGGGATGTTGATCCCCACGCGATGACAAATACGAAGGCGTCAATCGCGGACGCCATGCCGCGCGCACTAACAACCGGCCCGATTGGCGGAAGATCGACTATAATATAATCAAAAGACTGATCGCTGCTCTTTATCAAGGTTTGGAGCATGGTCGAAGAAAGCCCCTCCGCGACACGTGGGTCCCCTTTGGCGTAAATGCAAGGCAGCATCTGGAGACCGCTATCCGGCTCATATTTGAGGAGTTCAGCCATCGGCGGTAAAGCGCTCTCCGAATCTTTCCTCCTTTCGCACCCGATAGCCCGTGTCAATGCAGGATTTCGTGTGTCTGCATCGATCAAGAGGGTTTTGGCTCCTTGCAGCGCAAGCAGACTGGCGAAATTCTTCGAGACAGTCGATTTACCTTCCCTGGGTACGAGGGACACCATACCGATAATCTTCGGAGACTTGTCGTGCAACGCGAGATCGGCAGCCACTTTGGCTGAACGCAAGGTTTCGGCAAATGCAGAAAAGGGATCATCGATCGCATAACGCATAATCGGCGCCATAGTACCTGAACCACTTTTTTGCAGGGAGCCATTGGAGATAGCCGGCAGCAGTCCGAGCACGTCGACACCAAGCGTGTCACGAACTTGCTCGGCTGTCCGAAAAACACGATCCAAGAGTTCGCGGAGCAGACCGATGCCGGCGCCCGCCAGCGCTCCAAGTCCCAGGGCAATCGCCAACACAATGGGTTTGCGCGGCGAACTCGGGAAGAGAGGAGGATTCGCCACACTAATCACATGCGAATCCCCCATTGGAAATGTCTCTTGCTGCGCAGATCCTTGATAGCGCTGCAAATAGCTCTCATAAAGGCTCTTATACGTCTCGGCTTTTTGCTCAAGCTGGCGCAGTTGAACCTGAGCATCATTCGAAGTGACTGCGATACTTTGTTGTTGATTTAAGCTTTCAGCTAGAGAATTCTCGCGTGCTGCGGCGACCTCGTAGTCAGTGCGGTAGCTTTCCGCGATTCGGCCTAGCTCTTCGAAGAGACGCACACTCTGTTCAGCCATTAAATTCTTCAGATGGATAATGGCGTCATGGTTCGAATCGAGCTTATGATACGATTCCCAATCCTTCAATTTGCTTTTGTATTCCAAATATTTGGTGCGGAGCGTGGTTATAATTGGATCGGAGATGGATTCGTCCACCGCGGCGTCTGCTTGATGAGTATCGATAATGTTTTTGATGTGCTGATATTTCGCTTTAGCTCGCGCGGTCTCCTCCTGGGCAGTGACAAGCTGAGTCGTCAGCTCGCTGAACCGCTGTTGGGAGTTCAGCTCTCCTTTTCCCGATTCCAGCAGATCGTGGTCCGCTCTAAACTTCTGCACTTCGAGATCGAAATTCACGTAGTATTCGCGAAACTCATCGGTCCGTTGCTTCAGCCAGTTTCGTGCGCGGTGGGCGGCTGCGATGCGTACGTTCAATTGTTCTTGCACAAAGGCCTCGGCATAACCATTGGCGATCTCGGCCGCGCGAACTGGGTCGGGCGCGGTGTATTGGATCTCCAAGAGAAAGGTTTTAGGGATCCGGATGAAACGCAGATTGGAGTCCAGCACCGTCAATGCCTTCAGTTGCCGCGTGACGTTTGCGTCCTGGTCATTCAACGATATTGGTGTTTTCGTGGTCAAGCCAAGCTTCGCCTTCAAGAAAGCCAAAATTTCGCCGATCAGCGATTTGGGCGGATCGATGAAGGCAGGGTCTTCCGCCAGATTTAAACGCTTGATGGCAGCCAGGCCGATTTGTTCGGAATGAAGAAGTTCAAGCTGATTTTCGACATCATCGGCAATCCCGCCGATGTCCGATGGGGCCTCGTCCGAGAGCTTCGAGACATCATGAATGGCGAGCACTTGCCGATGATCGATCATGACTCTCGCGGCAGACGAGTACATCGGCGTCGCTTTGATTAGATAGATCAATCCCAATACCACGCCAAGCAGGGAGAAGGCGACGAAAAGTCCTGCTTGCCGCCGCAAGGCGGAAATGAAGCTTGACACGCCGGCCGCGGCTTTCACGGAGTCGTCGAGATGATCCCCGCCGTCCAAGCCCGGGTTATTGTTCAACGGCAATCGAGACTGAAACATCTGCAACTTTCAAGGATAGGGCGACAGTGATCATTCCATTAAAATGGTGCATTGGCACCTGTCTAGCGTTTCGGAATTAGCAATCTACTCTATCGGAGCGGCGATCCTCCACGAACGATCGATCTTGCTGACCCGTTCAAACACTCGGGCGCGCCATTTAGGAAGAGAACCGCCCGTTCTCTCTGCTGCCGAGGAAACACCATTTCGTTGGCCGAGCGACGCTTTGTGCGAACTCTACGATCCGTGGGTTGCCACGTCGAGTGGCGCCAAGGCGGAGTATCTGAAACAGAAATGTCCTGGTACCTATGGTCTTAGTAACTCCTGCCGAAGGCAAATTAGTTTTAACCTACATTGGAACGACGTCGCCACGAGAATTCACTGGAATTATAAAAAGAATCAAAACCACGCATTGTTTACGCTTTCCGAACGTAGGATGAGAAAATATTAGTTGTTGTTTAGTGAACGCAACTCTCTTCGTCATCACCCATTCGGGCCAACGATCGTTTTCGTCTCTCAAGTCCACAACTATGACATTCAGGTCTATTTCTACTTTGAACCACGAAAATAAGCCAGCTTAGTCTCCAGCTCGCCTAAATAATGTGTAATCTTTCCAATATTTATTAAGCTATTGTCATGAAACGTAAAATAGAAAAGGCTGTCTTGATAACTTATGTAATAAATCAAAATAGAGTCATTAATATAATTCAAATTAAATTGAGTACAATATGTAGAAGATGGCAGAAATTATCATTCATCCGATCACGAATATAACCATAGGCTGGTTCATCTTGGTCAAGCACTCAATCTAAGCCTCAGGATAGGAGGAAAGTGTTCAAAATCGGAACCGCGCTCGTGTTCTAATCAGTATGATGCGTCGGAGCGAACCGGGCAAGTCCTCAAATATGCGTGAGCCAAAAATAGCTACCATCAATCATTATTATCAAATGACTTTCAAAACAAGTAAATTTTGAACCGCATAGCGCTCTACAAACATTTGCAGAGTCCACCTGCACCTGGCAAGCCGGCGCTTAAAAAAGACCGAAAGTCCTGTTCAAGGAGCAAATAAAGTGTGAAATCTCAGATGTTTTATCAGATAAGCATCGCCAAAAGCCATCACGATTTGCTGATCTCTCCATCCGGCGAGGGTTTCGGTGTTGCTTGGATGATTCAATCCATGGACCGGAAAAGAAATTACTGGGAATTAACACCAATGGAAAGTTGCTACGGCTCTCTTTAAATTGAATGCCTGCCCTTGGCTTAGAGCCTGACTCAAAAGACAACTATCGCGCGAGTCGTCTGATTGCGATTTG
>CAYTRB010000137.1:0-8670 GCA_964440215.1 uncultured Methylocapsa sp. | reverse complement strand
GGTGACCTGGGCGCATGATGTCTTCGGCAATGCCGTCGCGACGGCCAGTTTTCAGACCATGGCTGACACTCTCGTGATCGATAGCGTCGCGGAACTCCAGCTCAACGCCGCCGCTTGGCCTGTCTTCGACGTCGCCGCCTCTGCTATCTGCTACCCATTCCAATATTCCAACGATGAATGGATCGATCTCGGCGCCCTGACGGTCCAGCAGTACCCGGACAATACCGCGCAATTGCAAGGCTGGGCGCGAACGTTCGTCAGCGGCAATCCGACGAATACGCTTGCCCTGCTCAAGGACCTCAGTGTGGGCGTCTCAGGGAGGATCTGCTATCAGAGCCGGGAGGATGAGGGCACTCAGTCGCCGACCCAGACTCTTGATCGCGGCTGGGGATCCTGCCGGGATTTCGCGGTCCTCTTCGTTGAAGCGGCCCGCAGTCTCGGTTTCGGGGCGAGGATTGTCTCCGGCTATCTCTACAATCCAGATCAGAACCTTATTGGGTCTAGAGATGGCGGGGCGACCCATGCCTGGGCGGAAGTCTTCGTGCCGGGCGCGGGATGGATCACCTTCGATCCGACGCACCGGAGTTTCGGCGGCTTCAATCTGATCCCCGTCGCCGTCGCGCGCGACATCCGGCAGGCGATGCCGGTGACCGGCAGTTTCGTTGGGATGGCCGGCGCCTTTCTGGGGATGTCGGTGGAGGTCCATGTCACCTCATAGACGGGCGCTGGCCTCGGACCCGCTCGCGGCGGCCATTGTGGGCAAACCATCCGCGCCGTCTTGTTGTTGATCGGTCACAGGCTTTCCAACGGGCGGGACCGATGGTAGGCTCACAGACGTCGCCGCTAAGATGACGGGAGATCGCCGTGCTTACGCTCGTAATTGGAATCCTGATTATCGTCGTCCTCGGTGCGATCTTATTTTGGGTTATCGATAAATTCTGTCCCGATGCGCGGCTGGCGCAGCTTCTCAGGCTGTTAGTGGTACTGGTTTGTTTGGGGGCGATCGTAGCCCGGTTGCTCCCGCTGCTTGGATATCCGTCTTTTCTGTAGCAGACATGCCGGTGCGGGCAAGTCCTTGCTCATGGTCGTCGTATCTCCCGCTGGTACGCTTGTTCCAAATCGTAGCCGCTGGCATTGTCACGTCGGCCGAGAATAGCGATTAGCGAGGGCGTTTAGCGCGACGACGAGCGACTTAAGACATTGGAAATTTGATTTCCAGGCTTTGAGCGCACATGGCCATTAGCAAGTCAAACCGGCGAACGAGGAAACGCCTTTTGATGTGAGCAATTCTGTACAGCCTTCACCTTGGAATTGGCGCAGCGTCGCGCTTTGACGCCGAGAAGTGGAGGATCAGACAATGAGCCGTCAAGTGGACTTTCGCGTGACAGGCCGTCCAGGCGCAACCGTGTTGCGATTTATGCCGCTCTCAGAAGCCGCCAGGACCTTCGTCGATGCCAACGTCGAACTTGAACCACGGCAACGGCACGAGGGCTCATTCGCTGTCGAGGATCGCTTTGCCCGAGATCTCGCGGTTCTGTTGACCGAACAAGGCTTCGATGTGTCGTATGGCCGCGCGATTGTGGACAGTAAATAGCTCTAATTAATGACTCACCCTCGAAATGGTGGACACCTCTGATTAGCTCCAACAGCGCCCCGAATCTCGAGCCCGCCCCGTCAAACCCACAAACATCCCCCATCCCCCTTTGGGCGATGCTGGAGAAGGTGCGAGCGAACATTATTCGCTGAGCGCTTTTCGCCTTGTTTCGCCTCCTCTCTAAGAATCCACTATAGTTATTCTGAACTCATTATTTCTTGTAGTCTATTTTTTCTGGACCAATTACGGCGGCGTTACCTGAGCAGCAAAGTTTTCTCCTGCATTATCTGTAAAAGGAAACGGCGCGCTCCATATGGAAAATAAGACCATTTCGGAGTCGAGTTGGACGACGGGGAACACACTCTCAAATAAAGCAAATATAAAGGAATCTTCAGATGAAAAAATTAGCTCTGATATTCGCTCTTGCCCTCGCGACAAGTCCGGCATTCGCTCGCGCCGGTGGCGGCGGCGGCCACGGAGGTGGTTTCCATGGAGGTGGGATTCACACCGGCCGCAGCGTCGGTTATCATGGTAATGCTTATCGCGGTGGCTATCGTCACGTCTATGGAGGTGGCGGCTATGGAGGGGGCGGGTATGGCTATGGTTACAACGGATGTAACGGCTATTATCCCTATAACGGATACTGTGGTAATCCTGGAGCCGCTATTGGCCTCGGCATTTTAGGAGGCGTTTTAGGCGGCATCCCGTAGCCAATCAATTCTGAAACCCAGCATGGCAACCGTCAATGTTGCCGTTGCCATGCTTATTTCGAGTCTTTGAAACAGGGTTACAGATATTCCGAGTGGCCCCAGTCACGCTTTCGATCACGCGAGTGCCGGCAATGGTCTGAAAACTGGCCGTCGCGACGGTATGGCCGAAGAATTCATGCGCCCAGGTCACCGCGGCGGGGGCGTCACCATCACGTCACTCGAATTCAGTTGAGGATCGCGGCTCCCACGCGGGCGTTGCATCAAGCGGTGTGGCCCAAGGGTCACCGGCTGATGGTAGCGATAGCTTGTCCTGTGATGGATCCTGAGCGGAATCAACGCAAGCTCCACCATGATTGGGGAATGTGCGCCGGCAGAAGGCGCCTTCCCCCCTTACAGGCGCGACCGCCACATTTCGTGTCCAGACCACGATTCATACAGAGGTGTGTGCGGGCCGGGTTGTGTAAACTGGCAAATGATAACGATGTTTCAGAAAATCTTGCCAGATAATTCGACTTTTCTGACCTTGAATTGCTCAATTTCAAGTAAAATCATAAATTGTCCTTGCATTATTTCTGTATTTGACTATATTAAACAAGTCGATACACGGTCAGATGACTTGGTTTTGCGCAGAACAATCTGGCGCTAACCGAACAATATCCATGCCTGAAAATGCGATTTCGACCGCCAGCGGTTTCGCTGGCTAGCAAGATCTATGTTTATGAAAGGGGTTTCCATGACTGCGGGAACCGTTAAGTGGTTTAACGTCCAGAAGGGCTTCGGCTTCATTGCGCCAGATAACGGCGGCAACGACGCTTTCGTTCATATCAGCGCCGTGGAGCGCTCAGGCCTAGGCGATTTGCGCGAAGGTCAGAAGGTGAGTTTCGAGCTCGTCGCTGACCGGAAAAGCGGCAAGATGTCGGCTGACAACCTCAAGGATTTGGGCTGACTGTGTGGCTGGGGCTCTGGATTTCCAGAGTGTGCCAACATCCTGCAGCGCCT
Source organism: uncultured Methylocapsa sp. (assembly GCA_964440215.1). Lineage (GTDB taxonomy): Bacteria > Pseudomonadota > Alphaproteobacteria > Rhizobiales > Beijerinckiaceae > Methylocapsa. Next base: position 5,367 of record CAYTRB010000137.1, on the reverse strand, counting down.
CATTCAAGCTGAGCACGGATGTGCTGACGGCTTCACACGAGGTGACGCGGCCTCGCGCCATAAGGCTCCGCATCTCATGAAGGTCGCGGGGCCTTTTATTTTGACCGGCCGCAGCGGCGGATCGGTCGCGCGGGAGAACCATCATGGCCAAAGGGCAGAAACGCGGCAATAGGGAAATCCAAAAGCCATCAAGTCGGCGGCCATCGCGGCGACGTCGTCTGTGTTGACCAAAGGAATGCTGGCCCCGGTCAGCTCCCCAAAAAAGAAGAGTTAGGATCATGTCTGTCCGGACCGCCGAGACAACGATTACATTCAGACACCCATTCACGTTGTCCTCCGTCGATAGTCCTCAGCCAGCGGGAACCTACCGGCTTGTAACGGATGAGGAGGAGATACTCGGTCTTTCCTTCCTCGCCTTCCGCCGCACGGCGACAATGCTGCACACGCCCGCCATCTCGCCGGCCCCCTTGATGTCTGGCCTTCTCAATCAAGTCTTCCCCGTCAATACCGCGGAACTCGCGGCTGCCTTGGAGGCGGATGGGCCAGCGTAGCCCGGCCTTTCATCTCTCAAAGGAAATCGACCCGATCTGAGCGGCGCTAACCAGGAGAAACGTGTGGCGATCGAACATGCCCGCATGCGGGCGGTGTGCAAACCCTGGGGCAGCTTCGATCTCCGTCCATGGAGCCAGATGCACAACGATGGCGTCGCGATCGGCGAACTCTGGTTTCAACGCCCCGACGGCAATGCGTCTGATCCGGCCCTGCTCCTCAAATTGCTGTTCACGACGGAGCCGCTGTCCATCCAAGTTCATCCGGATGATGCCTACGCGCAATCGATCGGTTTGGAGCATGGCAAGACCGAGGCCTGGTACATCCTCTCCGCAACGCCCGGCGCCAAAATTGCTGACGGACTGAAGCGGCGGCTCACGGCGGCGCAATTGCGGGCTGCTATCCTGGATGGCTCGATTTCAGATCTGGTTCAATGGCGCTGCGTCATGAAGGACGACGTTATTTTCGTCCCGGCCGGGACGATCCACGCCATTGGTCCGGGACTCGTGATTGCGGAAATCCAACAGAGAAGCGACGCAACGTTCCGCCTTTTCGACCATGGGCGGCAGCGGGAACTTCATGTGGAGAAGGCCGTGGCGGCCGCAAACGCGGGACCGCCTGTGCGCCAATCCGTTCCGAGGCGTCTGACCGATGCGAGAACCCTCCTCGTCGCGAGCCCGCAATTCATCCTGGAGCGGATCAGCCTCGCGCCGAATTCGAACTGGGCGCTCGATACCGAGCTCGAAACCTGGGTTCTTGTCCTTGAGGGATGCGCCCGGATCGGGCCGGTCAATGCGTCTGCCGGCGAAGCCATCTTTCTGCAAGCAGACGACGCCCGCATCGAGGTTGGACCGGAAGGCCTGAAGTGTCTGATGGCCTATTTGGGCCCTGAGCCGAGTTCGAAGCTGTTGCAGAATCTCGATGGATGGAGCGCCGGTTCCCCGCTACGCGATCAGCCATCATTCCCTTCTCATCACCGGGCAATAGCGGGTTCGCCGGTCCGCTCCATGGAGGTGCGACCGTGACACAGCTAAGCCGTCTAGCGTTCATCGGGAATTCGCTTCCGCGGCGTTGCGGAATCGCCACCTTTACGACCAATCTGCAGCAAGCGATCTCAACGTCAGGCGCGGACGTGGAGACCGCAATCGTGGCGATGACCGACCATGGTCACGCCTACGACTATCCATCCGTTGTTCGTCTGCAAGTCAACGATGACCGAATAGAAGACTATGTGCGTGCCGCTGATTTTCTCAATGCGGGCCACTTCGACATCGTATCCCTCCAACACGAATTCGGCATTTTCGGTGGGGAAGCCGGCGTCCATATCATGGCGCTGCTTTCGCGGCTAGATATGCCGGTCGTGACGACGCTTCATACGGTTCTTGCCGAGCCGACGCCGGCGCAACGCAGCGTTTTGGGCCGGATTGTCGAGGCGTCGTCGACGGTCGTCGTCATGGCCGAGAAGGGGCGGGAGCTGCTGCGTACGATATACCAGGCACCGGCGGAAAAGATCGAGGTCATCCCACACGGAATTCCCGATTTCCCCTTCGTCGAACCAGACCTAGCGAAGGCCAAGTGCGGCTTTAGCGGCCGAGCCGTCATTCTGACGTTCGGCCTTCTCTCGCCCAACAAGGGCGTCGAAGTTATGATCGACGCGATGCCTTCCATCCTGCAACGCCGGGCCGACGCCATGTATGTTGTTCTCGGCGCCACCCATCCCAATCTCGTTCGGGCCGAGGGTGAAGCCTACCGCGAAAGCCTCGTGGCGCGCGCGCGAGAACTCGGCGTCGAAGATCATGTCGCTTTCCTCGATCAATTTGTCGGCCACGCGACGCTGCTCGATTTCATTTCTATGTGTGATGTCTACGTCACACCCTATCTCAACGAGTCGCAGATGACGTCGGGCACTTTGGCCTACAGCTTCGGGCTGGGAAAGGCGGTCGTTTCGACGCCCTATTGGCACGCGCGGGAACTGCTGGCTGACGGGCGCGGCATTCTGGTTCCATTTGGTGACGCAGCGGCTATTGGCGGCGAGATCGCTGGATTGCTGACCGACAATGCGCGGCGGCAGACTATGCGCGAACGGGCCTATGCGAGCAGCCGATCGATGACATGGGAGCGATCCGCTGAGCGTTACCTGACCTCCTTCGAGAGCGTCCGGCGAAGGCATCGACTCCGGGTGATCGCGCGGCTCGCACAAAGCATCCCTTCAATCAGCAGCAGAGCTCCGGCCAAGATGCAGATCGGACATTAAGCATGCCTTCAATCAGCACAGAGACTCCGCCAGAAATGCAGCTCAGTCATTTTCTCTCCATGTGCGATGACACCGGGCTTTTCCAGCATGCGGTCCATTCGGTGCCAGATCGCTCGCACGGCTATTGCGTCGACGACAATGCCCGGGCACTGCTTTTGGCTTGCGCGCTCAACCATCCAGGGGAGCAGCGCCTGTCCGAACCATTGACGGCCCGGCTGGCCGCCTTTGTCCAGCATGCGTGGAATCCCGATAAGAGGCGGTTTCGTAACTTCATGAGCTTCGATCGCCGTTGGCTTGAAGACAGCGGCTCGGAGGATAGTCATGGGAGGACACTCTGGGCGTTGGGCGAATGTGCGCATAGAGACGTTAGTCCGTCGCGGCGGCAATGGGCCGCCGGCCTGTTCGCCGAAGCGCTGCCGGCCGTGGAGAGCTTTCGTTCGCCGCGCGCGTGGGCATTTGCGCTGCTCGGGCTGGACGCCTATTGCGTGGCAGTCCCGGAGGACTCTCTAGCTCAGTGTGCCCGGAATCGACTCGCGGACAGGTTGATTTCTATTCTGTCGTTGGTTGAGACGAAAGATTGGGTGTGGTTCGAGGATGGGTTTGCTTATGACAATGCGCGGTTGCCTCAAGCCTTGATCGTTACGGGGATTTCTACCGGATCAACCGCCTATGTCGAGGCTGGCCTGAGTTCGTTGCGTTGGCTCATGACGGTACAGACGTCGCCAAAGGGCTATTTCAGGCCCATTGGCACGGAGAGCTTCGGCGATAAGCGGACGCCGCCACGGGCGTTCGATCAGCAGCCGTTGGAGGCCGCAGCAACGATCTCAGCCTGCCTTGCGGCTTTGCGTCTGGATGGCAATGCCGAATGGCGGTCCGGTGCGGCGTGCGCATTCGGATGGTTTCTTGGCGGCAATGATCTGTCGTTGCCGCTGGTTGATCTGGAGACTGGGAGCTGTCGCGATGGGCTGCACCCCGACCGCCCGAACGAGAATAGAGGCGCTGAATCCGTCCTATCCTATCTTCTCGGCCTAGCGGAGATTCGTCAGCTTGCTCTCATAAGTGGTGAGCACGCGAAGCTCCCGCGGCTTCGGGCGTTACGCGCTTAAATTCCCTGAAATCCAACCCAAATGTGCCGAGGGCGCTTTGTCACAAGTCACGTTCCTAAACCGCCAGGCTCTCTTTTTGCGCCCTGATCCGGCGAGGGTGGTCGTACGCCCGTTCAAGCCGGCAACCGAGCCGCGCGACCTCAACCCCACGGACAAGACGCGGGCAAACCATATCGTCGACCGGGTCCTGGCGCTCGATTCCGAGACGGCGGCCAGTCAATTGGCCGATGTCCTCGATAATTTCGAAGGTCGCCACCGCAACCTCCTGGAGATCTTCGAGGCGCGCGCCGACGAAATGGAAAACGCCTTTGCCGCGCATGCCACTTTCACCAAAAAACAGCGCCAGTTGGTCGGAGCCTATTTTCTGCACGAATATTCCTTCGAAGCATCGGCATTATTCAATCCGAGCATCGTTTCCCATCCTGATCAATCCGGCGCGCCGCGAGGGGGAAGCCGCTTTATGCTCAGTCTTCGAGCCGTTGGAGAAGGGCATGTATCCTCGCTGACGTTTCGATCAGGAACCATCGCGGCCGATGGTAACGTGACGGTCGATCCGACAGCCCGTCTTGCTTCAATTCCAAGAGTATGCAAGCGGACTTCAGGTCCGGACGGGGACGATGTCGAGGTGAGCTTTAATCAGGAGGAGCACGTCAGCGAGCGGGTGATCTTCCCCATCACAGAATCGCAGTCGAATGGCATCGAAGACGCCCGCTTCGTGGAATTCGATGAAGAGGACCGAAGGATATTCTACGCGACTTATACCGCCTACAGCGGCAAGGCGATAAGATCCGAGTTGATCCAGACCACCGACTTCATGTCCTTTCGGATGTCGCCGCTAAGGGGAACCGCCGCGCAGAACAAGGGCATGGCGTTGTTCCCCAGAAAGATCAATGGCAGATACGCCATGATCGGCCGGCAGGACAATGAGAACCTCTACCTTATCTACTCGGACGATCTCTACTCATGGAATGGCGGCCAGGTTATTTTGAAGCCACAGTTCCCATGGGAATTTGTGCAGATCGGTAATTGCGGGTCGCCAATCGAGCTTGACAATGGCTGGCTGCTCCTGACCCATGGCGTCGGCGCCGTTCGGAAATATTCGATCGGAGCGGTTCTCCTCGATAAGGATGATCCCTCCAAAGTTCTTGCACGATCACGCGAGCCGCTGGTCCGGCCCGATATGTCCGAGCGTGAGGGCTATGTCCCCAATGTTGTCTACACATGTGGCGCCATGCGACATAATGATCAGATCATCTTGCCCTATGCGGTCTCTGACACATTCTCCAATTTTGCAACAATCAAGATTGCCGCGCTGAATCAGGCGATGGAAGGCTGATGATTGCCGGAGCGGGGGTAAGTAGCGCGGCGGTTGCGTCAGCTGATAAAGCTCAACCAATTTGCGCCTTCCAGGCCGATGGAGGATCAGCCGATCCGCAGGGCGCCAAGCAGCCAGACCAC
>CAYTRB010000136.1:0-8760 GCA_964440215.1 uncultured Methylocapsa sp. | reverse complement strand
AGGATCTTATCCGCCCTTTGCAAGGTCGCGCCGATGATGTCGGAGAGATCGGCGGGTCCTGCTTTCGGTTTGAGCGGTCCGGATTCGAGCCTCGTCATGTCAAGAAGATTGCCGATAAACCGGTTGAGTCGCTCGGCCTCCTCCAAAATGGTGCGCATGAGGCTTGCTTGAACTGTTGCGTCAAACTCGTGTCCATGCGTCACGAGGCTGCTCGCCGAGCCGAGAATCGAAGCGAGCGGAGTACGCAGATCATGCGAAATCGAGGTCAGCAAGGCGCTGCGCAGACGATCGGTTTCCGCCGCCAGACGAGCACGATCGATGTCTTCAGCGAGATTGACGCGATCGATTGCCAGAGCCGCTTGGTCCGACAAGGCATCCAAAAGCCGGGACTGTTCCGGTGTCAGAAGCAATCCAGGCTTGTCGCTATCGATCCCAACAATGCCCACGGCGCCGCGTCCGGTGCGTAAAGGCATGAAGCGGCGCTTGGCGCCAGGCAGCGTATCGGCGCCGCGCCCCGTCGCCTGATTTTTGTCGAAGCACCAGCGGGCCGCAGCGAGATCCGCGGCGTCGAGCATGTCCTCGGGTGGAAACCCAGCCTTGACAACCAGACCGCCGTCCTCGGGCAAAAGCACGACGACACGAACTTTCAGCATCAAGGCGATCTGATGCACCGTTGCCCAGAGCAGATCGTCAAGCGATGCGACACCTGCGAGCTTGCGGCTAAAAAGATAGAGTTCCTCGGTGATTCGCGTTCGCTCCCGCGCGGCGATCGCCTGGGCACGGACCCGCGCGGCGAGATTACTCGCAATGAGCGCCACGACGGTAAAAAAGAACAAGACGACGACATTCTCTGGATCGGCGATTGAGAATGTGTAGAGCGGCGGCAGGAAAAAGAAATTATAGGAAAGAACGCTGATGAGACAAGCAAACAGCGAGGCCCATAAACCATAGGTCACGGCGCTCGCCAGAATTGCGATCAGGAAAACTTGCGAGAGGTTCGAGACGCCAAGCACACGCCGCAGCACTGCGGCAACGAGGATCGCGGCCGCGACATAGACGAGGCTTACGATATAGGCCTTGAACTCTGTGCGTTTTAACTTTGCCGCCTGGCTTCCAGACTCGCCTGTGTTTTGGGCTTGGGGATCTTTCGCGCGGGCGACGACATGAACGCTTGCGTCACCCGCAGCCCGGATCAGCTTCTCCGTGAAGGAGTCACTGAAATAATCCCGCCAATGCGGCCGCAGGGATTTGGCGGTGATGATATGGGCAAAATGATTGGCCTCCGCATATTCGGCGGCGGTCAATGCGGCATCCTCGCCGGGAATGGAAATGGCCGCTGCGCCTAACCGTTGCGCGAGCCGGAGAGACTGGGCGATCTTGTCGCGTTCGGCCTCGCTCGCACGCGCGTCGGCCGGTGTCTCAACATGGATCGCAGTCCACTGCGCGCGCAGGCGATCCGCCATACGTTTGGCATGGCGCACAACGGCATTGGCCCCGCGCGAGGAATCCACCAAAACAAGTATGCGCTCGCTTGCCGGCCATGACCCTTCGATTCGGTGCGCGCGCATGTAATCGACCATTTGAGCGTCGACCCTTTGCGCCGTCCGGCGCAGCGCAAGCTCCCGGAGTGCCGTAAGATTGCCCGGCGAAAAATAGTTCCGGACGGCGCGCTCCGCTTGGTCTGGCATATAGACCTTGCCTTCGTTGAGACGGGCAATCAGATCCTCGGGAGTGAGGTCGATCAGCTCGATGTCGCAAGCAAGATCGATCATAGAATCCGGCACGGTCTCGCGGACTCTGACTTTAGTAATTCCGGCTACGACGTCGTTCAAGCTTTCAACATGCTGAATATTGAGTGTCGTATAGACATCGATCCCGGCGGCGAGCAGCTCCTCGACATCCATGTAGCGCTTGGGATGCCGGCTATCCGGCGCATTGGTATGCGCAAGCTCATCGACCAGAACGAGGCTTGGTCGCCGGGCCAAAATCGCGTCAAGGTCCATTTCAGCGAGCGTGTGGCCTTTGTAGGTGATGATCTGGCGGGGGATGATTTCGAGCCCCTGTAGAAGCGCCTCGGTCTCCTTGCGGCCATGCGTCTCGGCGACGCCGATGACGACATCGACGCCCTCGGCCTTTTTAGCCCGCGCCGCTGTCAGCATTTCATAGGTCTTACCGACGCCGGGCGCGGCGCCGAGAAAGATTTTCAGGCGGCCCTGTTCGGCCTGTTGTGCTTCACGCAAAAGAGCGTCAGGAGAAGGCCGCCGCTCGCTGTTGTCGCGTTTGTCCATTCCACGCGATACTCTTGCTCAACGGCGCACGGCGTCAGCTTTTCCCGGCAAGCTCGTCGAGCGCTAGGTTGAGTTTTAGCACATTGACATGTGGTTCGCCCAATATTCCAAGTAAACGGCGAATCGTATTGTCTTCGACGAGGCGGCGTAGCCTGTCCTCCGGCAGGCCGCGCGCTTTGGCGACCCAGGGAACCTGGAACAAAGCGGCGGCGGGCGTGATGTCGGGGTCAAGCCCGCTCGCCGAGGTGGTGACGAGATCAACCGGAACCTTGGTGGAAGGATTGGTTGCCGCCAGCAAATCGGAATCGCCCTTGACCCGGTCGACCAATGCTTTCGACGTTGGCCCTAAATTTGAACCGGCGGAATTGCGCGCATTATAGGGCGCGGGCACGGTTTTGGCGGGATCGTTCGGATCGGTGTCGCTCGTGGCCGAGGGACGCCCGTGAAAATAGCCATCGTCCGTGAAATTCTGCCCGATCAGTGCAGAGCCGATAATCTTTCCATCGCGCTCGATCAGACTGCCATTGGCTTGATAGGGGAAAAGGCGGCCGGCCAAGCCGGTCATGGCAAGCGGATAGGCAAGCCCGGTCAGCAGCGTCATGAGAACGGTCAACATGATTGCCGGAACGAGATGCTTGATCATTTTGGTTTTCCTGCAAGTCAGAGGTTTTCTTCGAGCCGGATGTTTGTCTTCAAGCAAGGTGAGCCGCACCGACGACAAGGTCGATGAGCTTGATACCAATGAATGGAATGATGAGCCCACCAAGCCCATAAACGAGAAGATTACGGCGCAGAATGCTTGCGGCGCCGACCGGCCTGTAGGCTACCCCGCGAAGCGACAGGGGTATCAGCGCGACGATGATCAGCGCATTGAAAATGATCGCCGACAGAATAGCACTTTGCGGCGTCGCAAGATGCATGATATTCAGGCTCTGCAGCTGCGGATAGAAAGCAACGAACATCGCCGGGATAATCGCGAAATATTTGGCGACGTCGTTGGCGATCGAAAACGTTGTGAGTGCGCCGCGCGTCATCAGGAGCTGCTTGCCGATTTCGACGATCTCGATGAGCTTTGTCGGATCGCTGTCGAGATCGACCATGTTGCCTGCCTCCCGCGCTGCCATCGTGCCGGTGTTCATGGCGACTCCGACATCGGCCTGGGCTAGGGCCGGCGCGTCATTGGTGCCGTCGCCACACATGGCGACGAGCTTGCCTTGCGCCTGTTCGTCGCGAATGAGCTTCAATTTCGTCTCAGGTGTCGCCTGGGCAAGGAAATCATCGACTCCCGCTTCGGCCGCGATCGCTGCCGCGGTCAAAGGATTATCGCCGGTGATCATTACGGTCCGTATACCCATCTGGCGAAGCGCACTAAAACGTTCTCTGATTCCACCCTTGATGATGTCCTTCAGATAGATAATCCCAAGGAGCCGCCCGTCTTTCGCGACAGCAAGCGGGGTTCCCCCCGATTTCGCAATGGTATCGGCACTTGCGTTCAAGGCACGCACCGCGACGTCCGACACCGAAGGGCGCACCGCTATGAGCGCCCCTGGGTTGTCCGTCGCCGTCGCATCGACGACGGAACGGACATAGTTCAGGACTGCGTCCACCGCGCCTTTGCGAATCGCAGTCGTGTCGGTATCGATCCCGCTCAATCGCGTATGCGCGGAAAAAGGAATAAACTTCGCATGAAGATCGCCCATGTCGCGTCCCCGAATGCCATATTTCTCTTTGGCGAGCACTACGATTGAGCGGCCTTCCGGCGTCTCATCCGAGAGTGAAGCGAGCTGCGCTGCGTCGGCGAGCTCCTTTTCGCTGACGCCGGGGAGCGGAATAAAATCTGCCGCCTGCCGGTTGCCGAGAGTGATCGTTCCGGTCTTGTCGAGTAGGAGCGTGTCGACGTCGCCGGCAGCCTCGACCGCGCGTCCAGACATGGCGAGCACATTGAAACGCACCAGGCGATCCATTCCGGCGATTCCAATCGCGGACAGAAGTGCGCCGATCGTAGTCGGAATGAGGGTCACGAAAAGTGCTACGAGAACAACAACGCTGACCCTGCCGCCTGCATAATTCGCAAAGCTTGGGATGGTCGCGACAGCGAAAACGAAAATCAGCGTCAAGCCAGCCAAAAGAATGTTGAGCGCGATTTCGTTCGGCGTCTTCTGCCGCTCCGCGCCTTCGACGAGCGCGATCATCCGGTCGAGAAAGGTCGCGCCTTGCGCGGCGGTAATGCGAACCTTGATCCAGTCGGAAAGAACCCTTGTCCCGCCGGTTACGGCCGAACGGTCGCCGCCGCTCTCGCGGATGACTGGCGCTGATTCCCCGGTGATCGCCGATTCGTCGATCGAGGCAATGCCCTCGATCACATCGCCGTCACTCGGGATGAGATCGCCGGCCTCGACAAGCACGAGATCGCCCTGCCGCAAACTCGCCGCCGGGACGCTCTCAATCCTGGTCTCGTGTCCCGGGGGGAAGCGTTTCGCCATGGTCTCGGTGCGCGCCTTGCGCAAGGTCGCCGCCTGCGCCTTGCCACGGCCTTCGGCAACCGCCTCGGCGAAATTCGCAAAAAGCAAAGTGATCCATAGCCAGACAATGATCTGAAACGTGAACTTCAAATTCTCACCGCCGGTAAAGAGATCGCGAAGGAAGAGGATCGTCGTCAGCACCGTTACGATTTCGACCACGAACATGACCGGATTACGGATCAAGATCCGAGGGTGAAGCTTACGGAAGGAATCCCCAATCGCCGGCACGATGATCGCCGGATCGAGCAAGGAGCGTACGCTGCGGCGCGGATTGGTTCTCATATCCATGGGTGTGACCTTGAGTGGGTAGAAATATTTCCCGTAAAACATTTCGTGCATATTAGTCCGCTGCATTTTGACGACGATTCGACAACGATCAAAAAAGCGTACCGGCCCGCAGCGCAAGATGTTCCTCGATCGGGCCGAGTGCCAGGGCGGGAAAGAAGGTCAGGCCGCCAATGATCAAAATCACCCCGATCAAAAGACCGACGAAAAGCCCGCCATCGGTCGGGAAGGTTCCGGCCGAGGCCGGCACGATCTTCTTGCCTGCCAGGGATCCGGCTATCGCCAGCATCGGCACGATGAAGAGGAAGCGGCCGATCCACATGGCTAGGCCAAGCGTTGAATTCCAAAACGGTGTATTGGCGGATAGTCCAGCGAAGGCGCTGCCATTGTTGCCGGTTGCCGACACATAGGCATAAAGCGCCTCGCTAAAACCATGAGGGCCGGAATTGGCGAGACCCGCGAGGCCGGGGCCGACCACGACCGCGATTGCTGTGAAACCAAGCATCGACAAGGGCAGGATCAGAATGGCGAGGATCGCCATTTTGACCTCCTTGGCCTCGATCTTCTTGCCGAGATATTCCGGGGTCCGGCCAACCATCAAACCCGCCACGAAGACCGCGACGATCGCGAACAGCAGCATCCCGTAAAGGCCCGAGCCGACGCCGCCGAAGATGATCTCGCCAAGCATGATATTGACCATCGGCACCATGCCGCCGAGCGGCAACAGGCTGTCGTGCATGGTGTTGACAGCGCCGCAGGAGGCATCGGTCGTGATGGTTGTGAAGAGGGAGGAATTTGCAATGCCGAACCGCACTTCCTTGCCTTCCATATTGCCGCCGGTCTGAAGCGCGCTTGGCGCCGCATCAATCGGAAGCTCAGCGAAAGCCGGATTGCCGCCGCTCTCGGTGGCGTATACGGTGAATGTCCCAACCAAAAACAAAATGCCCATGACCGTGAAGATCGCCCAGCCCTGGCGCTCCTTGCCAACCATCCGGCCGAACACATTGGTGAGCGCTGCGCCGATCGAGAAGATCAAAATGATTTGGACGAAATTCGTCAGCGCGTTCGGGTTCTCATACGGGTGCGACGAATTGGCATTGAAAAATCCGCCGCCGTTGGTGCCCAACATTTTGATGACTTCCTGGCTCGCCACTGGCCCCTGCGCGATCACCTGTTTGCCGCCTTCCAGCGTGGCCGCTTCGACGTATGGACCGAGATTTTGCGGCACGCCCTGCCAGACGAAAAAGAGTCCAACCACGATCGAGACCGGTAGCAGGACATAGAGAACGCTGCGGGTCATATCGACCCAGAAATTACCGATCGTTTTTGCCGAGCGCCGGGCGAAACCCCTGATGAGGGCGATGGCGAGCGCGATGCCGGTCGCGGCCGAAACGAAATTGTGCACAGTGAGCCCAGCCATCTGGGTCAGATAGCTCATTGTCGACTCAGGCACGTAGGACTGCCAATTGGTGTTTGTAATGAAGCTGACCGAGGTGTTGAAAGCGAGATCAGGGGCGATTGCGTCGAGATGCTGGGGGTTGAACGGTAGAACCGCCTGCAGGCGCTGCAAGACGTAAAGCGTCAGAAAACCCACGAGGCTGAAAGTCAACATGGCAAGGCCATAGCCGAACCAGCCTTGCTCCTCATCTTCCTTGACGCGGCTGAGCCAGTAGAGTGTTCGCTCGAGGGGGCGCAGCAGCGGCGATAAAAAAGTCCACTCGCCATTGAGGACGCGGGTCATATAGAAACCGAGCGGCTTCACGAGAAGCGTGACGACCACGCAATAAAGCGCAATCTGAATGAAACCATTGGCGGTCATCGGATGCCTTCTTCAAAAACGCTCGGGACGTATCAAGGCGATAACGAGGTAGACGAGTATCACGATCGTGACGATCGCGCCGAGGATGTTTTCGAATAGCATGGATAACGCCTCACAAAGAGTCACACGCGCCAAGGTAAAGCGCTGTGATGGCATATGCGGCTACGCCAATCGCGACAAAGATCGAGTCAAGGAGAAAGATAGGCATTGGATGATCCTTTGATGCATCGCCAGCCGCCAGAAGATTAGCTTGACGAAAAAGCATAGGCCCAAAAACCGCCAGCCGCATATAGATTCGAGCCTGCTTAGGAGCACGCCGAATATAAATCATATAAAAATGGTGGTGCCTTGCTCGGCAAAGCCGTGAGCGCGTCAAAATGCATCAAGACGTTTAGCTGCGGGAAGATTTGGCCGATCCGGATTTGACACTTGCTTGAAAGTGCACATACTGGAAAGTTGGCAACGCGCTGAAGGGACGCTTAGTCCTTGATCCCGAGCACTCCAAGATGAGTAGCGCAGGGTCTCAATCTTTGTTTTGAGGCGAGAACTAATCCAAAGAGATTGTAACTTTTCTACTGATTATGACATCGAGGACAGACTTTTCCGCTTTGCCTGTCCAGGAATCGTCCAAGGTCCCAGTCTCGTGGCCTGCTCCGCATCGCCTGGACAATGCCCGGCAGCGCGCAACGATGCCGTAAGCCAAGCCAAGAGCGGGCCAAGACAGCGGGAGAATTTGATTCTGCAGCGCTCATACCAGGCCGCTTTTTCCCTATCAGGCGTGCGATTCCCTACCTGGCCATTCATGGATGCATAAGCACCACCTGTGAATATCATGATCTTCGCGCTTGTCGCTGCCGGTGGCCGCATAGGCGCGCCTTCTTTCACAGGTTTGAAAGCAATAACTTCACCCATTTTTTTCTCCAAATACAATACATCAAATACAATAATTGTGCTTGCTGGTATTCTGCTTGCCCGTCGGGAACAACGATGCGCCTCGACCCGGATAAAATTGGTAATTTAAGAAAAAACAGCGGATGATGACAAATGACATGGGTCAAATTACTGCGCATCCCCCAAATAGGCCAGCGGCCTTCGCCCGCTGTTTCACGGGGGAGGAGTAGTGTGCGAAAAACGGTACCACGCACGACCTGCTCTTTGGAAACTTAAGGCCTCGTCCCGGCGACCCTCGCCTTTTCCATCATGCTGGTGAAGCGAGTGAATAAATAATGGCTGTCGCGCGGGCCGGGCGAAGCTTCGGGATGGTACTGCACCGAAAAAGCCGGGTGATCGGTCAATTCGAGACCACAATTCGAACCATCGAAAAGTGATTTATGGGTTTCCCGCGCATTGGCGGGCAGAGTTGCCGTATCGACCGCGAAACCATGGTTCATCGAAACAATCTCGACCTTGCCCGTCGTAAAGTCTTGTACGGGATGATTGGCGCCGTGATGACCCTGGCGCATCTTTAACGTTTCCGCGCCGATCGCGAGAGCCAGCATCTGATGGCCAAGGCAGATACCGAATGTGGGTATGTTCTGCGCGATCAGATCCTTGATGACGGAAACCGCATATTTCCCGGTCTCGGCTGGGTCGCCCGGACCGTTCGAGAGGAAAACGCCATCAGGCTGCATCGCGAGGATCGCCTCCGACGAAGTCTCCGCTGGGACCACGGTGACCGCGCAGCCGACCTCCGTCAAAAGTCGCAGAATATTGCGTTTGACCCCATAGTCGATGGCGACGACCTTGTATGTCCCGGAGGCGCCGGTGCGAAATCCCTGTCCAGGCCGCCAAGCCGCTTGCGTCCAGGCATAGCGCTGCGCGGCGGTGACGGCTGGCACGAGATCCA
>CAYTRB010000135.1:0-8840 GCA_964440215.1 uncultured Methylocapsa sp. | reverse complement strand
AACGAGATCGTCGAGAAGAATCCGCCAGGCTGCTTCGCTCTCCCCGCCGATGTTCTTGACCGCGAGCAGCACCTTCTGACCATCCTGCCTCACGCCGAGCGCCACGAGAAGGGAAATCGACGTCGATTTCTTGTCGAGCCGGACGCGCACGGCCGTGCCGTCGAGGATCAATCTGATAATCGGCTCATCCGCCAAGGAGCGCTTGTTCCAAGCGTCCCAATCCCCCTTCACTTTGCGCCAGACCCGGCTGACCGTGTCCTTGCCTACGGCGCCGTTGAACAAGGTCGCAAGGGCTCTTCGCACCCGGCGGGTGTTGGTCCCGGCAAGATAGGCGCCGGCAATCAGCGCGTCGGCTTTTTTGGTGCGCCGCTGATAGGCCGGAATGGTCTTGTTCTTCCACTCGGCCGTCTTGCCGTCCGATGTGTCCAAACGGGCGCGCGGGACACGCACCGTCACCGGCCCAAAGCTTCCCAATATTTGGCGCTCGCGATGGCCGTGCCGGTGGCCCGCCTTCACAATCGGCTTACCGCCTGCGCCAGTTTCGGCAAGCCGAGGCCGCTCATACCGGTCTCGACCAAGCGCCACGTCGAGTTCCGCTTCCAGGAGTTCCTCGATGAAGCCGCGAATGCGGGTCCGCACCCCGGCTTCCAGGGGATCGAACCAATCGTCCCCAAGGAAAAGCGTTCCTTCGGCTGCCTCCACCGGCGACTTTATGGTATTCATTTTCATGGCGTGATCTCCGTCGGCGCGCTAACGCCGATTCGCTTTGTTGAACAATGCGGAGATTACGCCACCATCAATTTCCAACCACTCCTGCGACGGCACCTTGGTGGGCACCACTTGGCTTCTGTTCCGACTTTTCTCATGCGTTCATTTCAGGGTAAACACAGGCATTTGATCGGGCTGGACATTCTCAGATTTTCAGCAGCTGTATCGGTCGTCACATTCCATCTCGGATATTTTTATCTACTACCCGGAGCATATCCAACAAAAGTGCTTGGTCTCGGGCACCTACTTGGCACCATGCCAAGTATATTCCGGTACGGCTGGGTTGGCGTCCAGGTGTTTTTCGTGATTTCCGGTTGCGTAATCGCCTATTCAATCGAGGGCATGAGCAGGACAAAATATCTGCGAGCGCGGTTTCTGCGGCTTTGGCCCGCGATTGTGGTGACGGCGACATTCTGCGCGGTCATCGGGATACTAACTGAACAGTTTACGCCATCGGATGCGCTGGGACGATGGTTCAGATCCATCATCATCTGGCCTCTGGCACACCACACGAACCCGAATAATTCATGGATTGATGGCGTTTACTGGACGCTGCCGATTGAGATTTCATTTTACGCGCTGATGTATTTTATAGTAATCGGAAAATCGTCGCTGTTTCGGTTTAAGTTTGGCGTGGCGCTTGGTGTCATGAGTAGTTTCTTTTGGATCGGTTATATGGTTGTTGGTGAATATGCATATTTAAATACCGTGCATGGATTGATAGGAGATTTTGCGCGAAGCAGGGTCTACGATATGCTTCTTATACGGCACGGAATATACTTTTCGGCGGGCATCTTGATCCAATCGAAACAGCGACCCTGGTGGCTGGCTCTAGTTGGCTTGTTGATGGTCATTGCGGCAGTACTCGAAATCAGGTTTGAATGGAATGACAGAACCAGCATGACAAACGCGGGAGCTGGTTGGGCATATCCATGTATTATTTTCACAGTAGCGATGATGTTTATGGTTGTATCGATCAGATACAATGATTTCATTCATTCGTTTTTACCGAAACGAGCGCTTGATTCTTGCCGTTTCATTGGTTTGATCACCTACCCGCTATACCTTATGCATGTCGTCACTGCATTTGCATCAGCCTATTTGCTGATAGCACTTGGCATAAGCCCATTGGCGGCCTGGATCGACGGTTTCATTGCAGCGATAGTTGCAGCAGTTGTCGTTGCAAAATCAGCTGAACCTACAGCGCGGAATCTTGTCGCACATGTTTATGATTCTACATTTGGAAAGTTTTAAGATTTTACTTTTAGAAAGCTCAAGTATTGAATGCCTCGTCTATATTTTAGATGAAGTGGCGTAATGCCGCGCAGGTCATGCCGTTCTCGGCGTCGTCAGCGATCTGGCCGAAGTTTTTTCTGTCTCCCGGCCAATGGTCTACCGAACCATCAACCGCCAAATCCACGCCACATAGCGATCAAAGAAGAACGCCATTTACCGATCAGAGTCACAAATCAAAGGGCTTTTTGATGGGCGTAATTCTTGATTTTCTCACGTTCCCTGATGACACAACCACGCCTTAACTCTCGTAAAAAGGGGGCCGCGACCAGCCCATCGGCCGCCCGCGCGGCGGGCTCACGACCAAAATCCATGTGATCGTCGACGCGCTGGGCAATCCGCTGGCGATCAGCCTCACCGGCGGCCGGGTTCACAACATCACACAGGTCGAAGCGCTCGCTGCTGGCTCTTGCCGAGAGCCTGAAAGTGCGCGCCATGATACGGGAGCCCAGCGCGTAAAGATTTTAAAAAATCACAAGGCCAAAGCTTGAACCTATCGTAGAATCGCGCTTGCCCCAAATCGCCGCTCCGCCCATCCCGCCACTGTCGCGCGGTGCGATCGCGCAGAGTGTCAATCGGACCAAAATGTTTCACGTGAAACAGTTTTGTCCGATTGGGCCCTGAAACCGGACAAAACTGATGGATGAAACATCAGCCGCGCGGCAAACGGCCAAACAGGCGCTAAGCGAATCGTTCAGAATGTTTCTTTGAAAGGCCTGAGATCGAGCTCATGCGTCCAAGCGCTTCTCGGCTGCCGGTGCAGGGAAAGAAAAACCTCGGCGATTGCGGCGGGATCGATCAGTCCATCCTCGCCCTTGGCGCGCACGAAATCGGCAAATTTTTCGCGCGCATAGCTGCCGTCGATCACACCATCGATGATCACATGCGCGACATGGATCCCCTGTGGTCCGAACACCCGCGCGAGACCTTGCGCGACGGCGCGTAACGCTGCCTTGGCGGAAGCAAAGCCGGTGAAGGGAGGCCTCGCGCGCAAGGAGGCAGTCGCCCGGGTAAAAAGGATCGTGCCCTTGGCTTTCGGCAGCATGCGGCGCACGGCCTCGCGCCCGACAAGAAAACCGCCGAGTGCATTTTGCCGCCAAAATGTCTCGAAATCCGCAGCCGTGAGATCCAGCAAGGGCACCGCGGCATTGTTGCCGACATTGTACACGGCGAGTTCCAAGTCGCCCCGCGCCACGGCCTTATCGAAAAGCGCGATGACATCCTTTTCGCGTGTCGCGTCGGCGACTTTTGGTTCGGCTTGGCCACCTGCCTCTCTGATGGCCGCAGCGATTGTCTTCAAACGCGCCGCCGTGCGTCCGGCGACAATGACGCGAAACCCCTCCTTCGCGAAACGGTGCGCTAGCTGCGCACCGAGTCCCGCTTCCGCCCCGGCGCCCACCACCAATGCGCTGCCTGCTTGCATGAATCTGCTCCACGATCGCCGCCGGTCGGCGGCTTCCGCGGGCAGTTATACGCAATGTCAAGCCTTGCCGAAAACAAGGATGAAATTATTGGCAGGCAGGTCGAGCTGTTGTTTGAGCGCGATGCCATATTGATTGGCGGCCTTCTCGATATCGCGCACGTCCTTCAGCCCCCATTCGGGAACATTCGCGGCGAGGATCTTCTTGTCGAAAGCCTCGTTCGACTCGGTTGTGTATTTGGCATCGACCTTGAACGGGCCGTAGATCGCCAAAAATCCGCTGGGCTTCTACACCCGGGCGGCGACTTGCGCGTTGCCGTCGATGATCGAGACCAGCGCCACCTAAAACAAATTGATGACGAAGATGACATCATAGAGCTTTACGTCCGGATCCGGCCAGGTCTCTGGCTTTGTGAGGTCGATGTTGACGGGGTCCGCGACATTCGTATTGCCCTGCTCCGTGCGGAAAGACTTGATCGTCTCGAACACGTCGGTGTCATAATCGGAGGGCTGAAATTGGTGCTGCTTGAAGTAGGGCGCGAAGTAATTGATGTGGGCGCCGCTGCGGCTTGCAAGTTCGAGCACCTCGCCCGATGGCGGAAACAGCGTCTTGAATTCGTTCAAGATGGGATCCCGGTTGCGCTTGCCGGCCCAGGCGCCATAGGGGCTCAGCGGATAGGGGTCGATGGGGGGCCTGTCGGCTGGAATATTGATGGTCATGCTGTTCTCCAGGTTGATCTCGCCAAAGTCCGGCCAAGCGGGTCAAGCGTCGAGGGCAACATTTACGGTGTGCCCAGCAGCTCCTTCAAATAGGCGTCGATGGGGTCATTATATGCGGGGTCGAACCCGAACTGCGCCAAATGGCCCCAAGCCGAGGACACCCGCTTCAGCGCGCTGCCCGGCACCAGTTTCTGCTCGGCGGCAATATCGGCGAGCGGAAAGAAGCCATCTTCTTCAATTGCGATGACAAAGGTTTTCGCCTTGATGCGGGAAAGCGCATGGGCGAGATCGCCATGAGCGATACGGCTCGCATCATAGTCCTTCCATTTCGAGAGAAGCAGGATCAGATCATTCGGATCTTGCGCCACGAAATGACTTTCGGAGAAACCCGCCACAAAATCATCAACCGAGGAAAATCCAACTGTTTTCCAAATTCCTTGATTGAAAAAAGTTGGCGTTAGGCCGGTAAGCGCGAAAAGACGGGCGGGGCGGCGCAGGCCGCGATGGACATTTCGCGCGTCGTTGCAGCTCTTCGGATTTCTGACGACGGAGGCAAATGACATTGTGCGGCCGAGTCATTCGAAGGCCATGCCGGTCTTACTGGCGGCAGAGGAGGAGTTCGATATTTGGCTGCATGCGCCCTGGAAAGCAGCCTCAGAGCTGCAACGGCATTTGCCGCGTGAGATGCTGACGGTTGTCGCGAGGGTGAGAAAAGCGATCCTTTGCCTGCACTGGGGTAAAGAGGGTCTGGCCATCGCTCAAGTCCGCGCCAGGCGTTTGCGAACCAATCGGAACCAGTCGCGGCCTGAGGTGTTTACGGAATGCCTTGCGAATGGAGGTTTACGTGATCCGCTCCCTTTACATTATTGCCCTTGTTGGTTTTGCCTTCCTTACCTGCGGTGCCGAAGCACAAGTGCGATATCCGATTTCGAGAGTTGTCGCTTCGACCGACATCAGCCCGGCCTTACTTTATCGCCGTTCGGCATGTTTTGAGAAGCGCGTGTCTCTGTTGGCGGACGCGCCCGCGCAGCAGTTTTATCTTCGCCTGCTAACGCCGCGGGGTTGTACGCCTCAGCCGTTTTAAGCGGCAATCGAGCGTCGCGGCCGCAAGGATGCCGTGACCGCAGTTTATTTTAAGAGGCCTTAAGACGGGTAGTTGGCTTAGTTTGCAAATTTGCCAGCCTCTTCACCCTTTCCCGCCCTTGATCAGCCTCGGCTTCGTCATTGCCGCCGGCAGATCCGGCGGGGCTTCGGCTATTCTAGGCCGACGAAGAAGGCGCCACACGCTCGCTTCCACGGCCGGTTCGTTTCCCATAGAGGCCCCGCCCCGTGCGGCATCCGTTCGGAGCGCCGCCAACCGCGCACATCAACTTGCAACAAGTTCGAGCCGATTGGCGCGGACGGCTTCCCCCTCGCTATGTGAAGGGAGAGCCGGAGTCCGGCCCCGGCTATATTGCCGTGGCGAACAGCCCATCGTCCTCTTGAAGGCCGTGCTGAAAGCGCTTTCGGATTCATAGCCGAGCGACAAGGCAATGACGGAAATGGGATCGCTGGAAGTCGTCAGCCTGTCCCAGGCCAGCAGCGTCCGCCAGCGCGTGAGGTAGTCCATGGGTGATTTCCCGACCTTCTCTTTGAATTTCAGGGCAAAGGTCGATCGCGACATGCCCGCACGCTCCGCCAGCTCCTGTAATGTCCAGCGATGCGCCGGATCGTCGTGTATAGAGCTGATCGCCGCGCTCATCTGTTTATCGGCCAGGGGCGAAGAGCCACCCGACGCCCCCTCTCAATCCTTCCGCCAGATGCAGCCGCCGGGCCTGAACCAGCATCATGGTGGCGAAGTGCTGCGCGACCAGAAAGCCGCCTGGCTGCGGCTCGCGCAGTTCCTGCCGCATCCGCTCCAGAGACCAGCGCAACGCCGGCCGGTACCGGCTGCTTGGATGCCAATCTGCATCTAGACAAGATCCCGATACCGGCAACCTAGAGCTTATGATTGCATTCTGGAAGCGAGCAGCTCGATCAGGAGCGACGCTCTTCAGTCAGAACAACGAAATTCAAGCATGAGACACTACCCTGACGAGGCGCCTTGACTATAAACTCACTCTTTTCATAGACTAACTCATACTAGCGGCCCGCCGCCTGTGATTGGAGCGCAATGATGAGCAAAGTCTACCTTTACGCCGAGATCCAAGTCTCGATCCCATTTTCGAAGATCGACTGGCAGGCGATCAATGCCGCCATGAAAAGGGAAAAAGGTCTGAAGAGCAAAACCTGGCTGAGCGGCATCAACACGAACTCAATCGGCGGCTTCTACGAGTTCGATTCCCTCGAGAACGCAAAGGCCTACGCGACGGGCTATCTCGCCGCTGCCGCGCAGCAGCTTGGCGGCAGCTTGACCGTGCGTCTGTTTGATGGCGACGTGGTCGCCGAGGCAAGCCGCAGCATCGGCTCGCCTTACTACGAGACCGAGCCTGCGCTCGCCTGAAGGTCAAAATCCACCCTGAGCACGGTGGGCGGCTTGGCCCACCTTATGATTTCATTAAACCGTGCGTACCGGGCACGCACGCTCTGGGTCGGCCGCGAATTACGCCGCTGCGCCCATCGCAGCCGCCTTTTTCAAAAGCGCTTCCGCCATCCTGATGCTGGCGATGTCGATGAGGCGGCCGTCAAGCGACACCGCGCCCTTCCCTGCCTTGGCGGCATCGGCCATCGCGCTGACGATACGGCGCGCCTTGGTAACCTCGGCTTCGGACGGCGTGAAGACTTGATTGGCGAGATCGATTTGCGAAGGGTGGATCGCCCATTTTCCCTCATAGCCAAGCACGGCGGCGCGCTTCGCCGCAGCGATAAAGCCATCGGGATCAGAAAAATCGCCGAACGGACCATCGATCGGCCGCAAGCCATAGGCGCGGCACGCGACCAGCATGCGGGTCTGCGCCGCGTGCCATTGATCAGCCCAGTAATAGGCACGGTTGCCAGAGGCATCTTTGTCGGTGAGCACGCCATAATCCGCGTTGACGCCGCCGATCACCGTGGTGCGCGCTCTGGTCGAGGCGGCATAATCGGCAACGCCGAAGGACATGGCCTCTAACCGCTTGCTTGATTGCGCGATCGCCTCGACATTGGCCATGCCGAGCGCCGTCTCGATCAAGACTTCGAAACCGATCCGTTTTTCGCGTTTCTTCGCCGCTTCGATCTGGGTCACCAGCATGTCCACCGCGTAGACATCCGCCGGAACACCGGCCTTGGGGATCAAGATCATGTCAAGGCGCGGACAGGCCTCGACGATATCGACGACGTCCCGGTACATATAATGGGTGTCGAGACCGTTGATGCGGACCATCAGCGTCTTCGTGCCCCAATTGATATCGTTCAGGGCGGCGATGATATTCTTGCGGGCCTGTTCCTTGTCGTCGGGGGCGACGGCGTCCTCGACATCGAGAAAAATAATGTCCGCGGCCGATTGGGCCGCCTTTTCGAACAAGCCTGGATTAGACCCCGGAACCGCGAGTTCGGAGCGATGCAGGCGTGGCGTTGCCTGTTCGATGATCGTAAAGCTCATATCCTTGTTCCTCTCTCTTTAATGTTGATGTTCAAAACTTGTTTTAGCCGGTGGCGCCGAGACCGCTAGCGATACAATTGATCGATAGCAGCAGGTTCGATTTATAGGCCTCCATCGCCGCTTCGGTGTCGCTGGCCCGGAAACGGCGCAAGAGTTCGACCTGGTCACGATTGACTTGGTTGATCGTCGGCAGCCGGTGGGCGAGACGGGCGCGATAGGCTGGGAATCGTTCACCAATCTCGCGCTCGCGGCTGATCCGCAGGATCATCTCGCAGGTCAGATGATACTCCTGCTCGATCAGAGCGAAAATTTCGTCGCGCTTGGCCGCATCGGCGACAAGGCTCGCATATTCGCGGGCGATTTTCAGATCGACGAGACACAAAGTTTTTTCGACCTCGCCGATGATCAGCCGGAAGAGCCGCGACTCGGTGAACATCCGCCGCAAAAGCACCTCGCCGCGATCCTTGCGCACGGCAAGGAAACTGGCAACGCCGCTCCCCACTCCGTACCAGCCGGTGACGGAATGACGGTTTTGCGACCAGGCAAACACAAAGGGAATAGCCCGCAAATCACTGAGCGAACGCGCGCCAAACCGGCGGGCCGGCCGCGACCCGATATTGAGCAGCGAAATTTCCTCAAGAGGACTTGCCGCCTGGAAATAGGTCAAGAGATCCGGGTGGGTAATGAACGCGGCATAAGCCGCATAGGCAGCCCCCGAAAGCGCCTCCATCGCCTCATCGAATTCAGCCCTCGGCACAAGCGCTTCCTCCTGCTCCGAGGTGAGCGCATGCTGCAGTACGGCGCTCCCGAGGACTTCCATCTGATAAAGAGCGGTGCCGCGATTGGCGTATTTAAATGAGACGACCTCGCCCTGTTCGGTCACCCGGAAGCGGCCGTTGATCGAGCCCGCGGGCTGCGCCGCGACCGCCTGCGCGGCCGGAACGCCGCCGCGGCTGACCGAGCCGCCCCGGCCGTGGAAAAACGCGATCGGAATGCCGCTTTCGTTTCCGGTCTTGGTCAGCCTCGTCTGCGCCTTCGCCAATTCCCAATTCGAGGAGAGAAATCCGCCATCCTTGTTGG
>CAYTRB010000134.1:0-8892 GCA_964440215.1 uncultured Methylocapsa sp. | reverse complement strand
GGCTAAAGCCTCTTCCCGTCTGAAGACGGGGGTTTAAATCCAAAGAACTGACAATAAAACTTGCGCCCCCTCCAAGGAGGCCAATATATTCCACCTGCGTGCATCTTTGGCTCCGATGCGACCATCCCTGCGCATCATTGTGCACAGATGGAAGGGTTTAACTACTGAGATATAGCTCAGGGTTATAGCCGTACCTGAGCCCTCGAACGCGCATCGGCCTCTTTAGCGTAGGAGTAGCCCAATGACGAAGCTTAGCATTCTTCTCTGCGCTCTCGGCGTATCGGCCCCGATCGCTCTTGTGGCCCCCACAAGCGTCTGGGCGTTACCGAGACAAACCAGCACATTGTATTGCACGTGCTCGTGCAGTGCAGGAACGATAGTAACAACTAAGACGTTTGTTTGGTCTGGTACTCGGGAAGGCTGTCAGGGTTACAATGGTTCGTTGTGTAGTGCCTCCAAAACCCAAACTGGTACACTGGCCAGCTGCGATACAACGGTCGATATATCCACTCCCGTTTCACCGATATTTCATCCACCTAAATCAGGCGGATCAATCAATACGCGGTAATCTGGGCGGCGAGCCACTTTCCCTTTCACAGTGCCAGCTTCGACGGTAGCACTGGCAGCGTGCATGGGAACTGTCAGTCGGGCAAGCCGCATGAGCCCCAATCTGGAACCCGACGCGAAGGCGCGCCGCACAGCGGCGCGTCGTTCCTTTTTTGAGGGTCGGAATCCGCTCTTTCGCATTATTTTCTCGGCGATTCCGCGTGGTGCATTTTTCGGCTTTGTTGCATTGGCGAGCCTCAGGCGCAATTTGTCCGTCTTTTCTCGCCGGATCAAGCCGCGAGAAGGAACAACCGGTTCACAAAGCGCACTTCTCCCATCGTTCCGGATTCGAGCATGAGGCATTGCCGCTTGCGGATCATGCGCATGACCTCGAAGCCTTTGATTGTCGCCGATGCTGTGGCCAACGTCTTGAATCCACGCGCCGGATTGATCAGCCGCTTGAGCGCGCCGTGATCCGGCTCCAGCCGGTTGTTGAGATATTTGACCTGGCGGTGCTGAACGCTCTTATCCAACTCGCCAGCACGCTTGAGGGCACGGATCGCCTTGCCGTAAGCCTCGTTCTGGTCAGTGTTGATTGCCTCGGGCGGGCAATCCCGACGGAGCCTCAGCGCCTTGCCGAGGAAGCGACGCGCTGATTTCGCCGTCCGGCGCGGCGACAGCATGAAATCAATGGTCTCCCCGTTTTTGTCGATCGCGCGGTAGAGATAGGCCCATTGACCCCTGACTCTCACATACGTTTCATCGACCCGCCACGACGCGTCGGTATAGCGCTGATACCAGCGGATGCGCTTTTCCATGAGCGGCGCAAAGTGCTGAACCCAGCGGAAAAGCGTCGTGTGATCGACCATCACGCCGCGCTCGCTTATCATCTCTTCGAGATCGCGGTAGCTGATCCCGTATTTGCAATACCAGCGCACGCACAGCAAAATGACGTCAGTCGGAAAACGGCGGCCTTTGAAATCGGACATGGCGGAGACCTCGGCGAAGCAGCGCCGATCTCACAACCTACAGGGCACGAATGCAACAGAGCCAAAAAAACGAGGCCGCCCACGGGGGGCCTCGCGTGCGTTCATTGCAGTCGTTCGACCATGCCGATCAGTAGCAGGGGACGCAATGGCAACATCTGTTAGGGCACGCCGTGACCCAGCCCGGGCCACAGCCACAGGAACCCGTTGTTCCGTTGCATGCCGCCCTTTTGACGAACGGTGTCGTGCTCTTAAGCTGTTCGGTAAAGCTCGTCCATGCCGCCTGTTTGACGAACGGCGTCGCGTTCTCGGGAAAGCTCGCTGCACCCTGCGCTTGGGTCTGCGCGCTGGCCGTCATGGCCATCGTTCCCAGCGCGAGCGTCACTGCAGTGAAAACCATAATAAATTTTCGCATGAAACACTCCTCCTCATTATATTCGATGCCGGAGTAAAAAATACTACGGCTCGACTACAACGGCATTGGACGAAATATGTTCCCTCCCCCCCTCTAAGAATGGGAGCCAATAGGGCCTAGATATTTGCCCCGGCGATGGCCGCTGAGCGTCGGCAGAAGGCCAAAAAGACAAAATTTCCCGCGCGATCCCACTTCGCGCAAAGCTGTCCGGCGTATGAAGCCTTGCGCATTTTCCGGCTGCCAATCGTACCAAAATGTTTCACGTGAAACAGTTTTGTCCGATTGGAGGCGAGAATCGGACAAAGTTTGAAAAAATCTTACATATTCATGAGTGAACAGCCGTTGGCGCGCCCGCACGCGGCGCCAGCGCGGCAAACAGCGCGTCGTCCTCGGTCTCCGCGACATTGGGCGTTGTCAGCAAGGCTTCGCCATAAAAGATCGAATTCGCCCCGGCGACCATGCAAAGGATTTGCGCTTCGCGGCTGAGCACCGACCGCCCCGCCGAAAGACGGACCCGCGCGGCCGGAAGCACGATCCGCGTGGTGGCGATCATCCGGACGAAATCGATGGGATCGATTCGTGTCTGTTGTCCAAGCGGAGTGCCCTCGACCGGAACCAGCGCGTTGACCGGCACGCTTTCCGGATGCGGATCGAACCCCGCCAAGATGTGCAGCATGGAGGCCCTGTCCCGCACGCTCTCGCCCATCCCGATGATGCCGCCGCAGCACATTTGAAGCCCGGCGGCACGCACCGCCCGCAAAGTCGCGAGCCTGTCCTCATAGGTGCGGGTCGTCACTATATTCGGGTAGTATTCGGGGCTCGTGTCGAGGTTGTGATTATAGGCGGTCAGCCCCGCCTGTTGCAGCCGTTGCGCTTGGCTCGCGTTCAGCATACCGAGCGTCACGCAGGCTTCCATCCCAAGCGCCCGCACGCCGCGCACCATGTCGAGCACCGCGTCGAATCCGGCGCCATCTCGCACATTGCGCCAGGCCGCACCCATGCAAAAACGATCGGCTCCCGCCGCTTTCGCGCGCTCGGCGGCGGCGAGGACGGCATCGGTTTCCATCATATCGATCTTGTCGAGATGAACCTCGCGGTAATGTGCGGATTGCGGACAATAAGCGCAATCCTCCGGGCAACCGCCGGTCTTGATGCTGAGGAGGCTCGCCTTTTGGACGTCGCCGACATCGTGAAAATGCCGATGCACGCGATTTGCGCGCGCGATGAGATCGAGCAGGGGCAAATCATGGATAGCGACGATGTCATCGATGGTCCAATTATGCCGAAGAAATTGGCCGGTTTCAGGATGAGTCATATGTTGTTTCCGATGGCCGGGAGAGGCTGCCGGAAATGATTGTCGCCGCTGGCAGCCGACTAACGTCTAATTCATGAGCCCTGATCAGGATTTTTGCAATCGGCTGACGTACTGGCTTCCATTCTCGTTGCAGGCGGGTGTGGACCAAAGGAATGGGCATCACGATGCGATTTGATCTTCGCCGAGCTGGATCGGGAGACACAGCGACCCATAACGCAATTTCGCGGCACCGAATTTCGGCGGAAGTTGAACGCCGATTTCAGGTCTGCTAAGCGCGACAGTGCCCCAGTAATTGCTCGTTTCTTCGCGGTGGCGCGCGCTACCGCTCCGCTTCATCATGTTTGGTTAAGGAGAAATCACACTTTTTGATCATAACGAGGCAACAGAAATACGTACCTCAGCAATACAGAGCACATCAGGGAAAAGTCCTGCTTCTGGCCCTGCGGAGAGCTGATTTAATAAGTACGTCAAGATATACGATTAGATTCAAGAAGTATACTCATAAAATTGGATCGATTACCTTAGGTGGGCTGGACGCGATGATGTTGTGCGGCGATGACGCCTTATAAAATCGCGAAACACTTGAACAGCCGCAGAAATATCGGTCGAGATCAGTCCCGTCACGAAACCCAGCTCAAGGCTTCCGATTAGCAGCGCGATTTTCATGAGAGAATTCAGTAGTGGATATCCAGCTAAACCCACCTTCATCATGAGCAGAGCAATCACGAGGACACCGGCGGGAACAAGAATCAACACCTTAAAAGACCGGCCGAGTATGGCCCCCAAAAAGGCCCCCCCGGTGAGTAGAATTTCCATTTCGATGCCTCCCATTTGCCTTATCTTGGCTTACTTTTCTTATTTTACGCTTACGGTTATTCGTACAATATCTACCTGAATTCACGCGCGCGTAAAGTCTCATTTTTGGTCACATTCAACATTGAGCGATTCAAGCGCCGCGGAAAGGCCGGACAAGGCAACAACGCCTTCGAATGCGGCATCCCCTTCTGTCACATTTATTGCGAGTTCACGCGCCGCGCGCCAGGGGCCAGTGAGCAAGATCGTTGCATCGATTGGCAGGCGAATTCCAGCACCTGTTGGAACAATGGTTCCATTAAATCGAAACTCTTGTCCCATGGCGCGTATGGTGATTTGCGGCTGTGCGTGCGGTGGAAAAGGCTCGACGACCACGATAATCGTTTCGATGCCCTCTGTTCCGCACCGCAGCATGAGTCCCGCCAAACGCGGATCGGATCGCTCGAAATCCACCGTATGAATGATGGCCGCCGAGCCTGGCTCATTGTTCGCCCCAGCGCGCCGCACAAGCCGCCAAGAAGAGTGTGCCTCTCCCGTAGAATCCATTGGTGCGCCTGGGCCAGGGCTCCCGCTGCTGGGAGATGCATCCTTGCTACGGTTAGTGCCATCCGCCACGAAGAATTCGGTAGCAGTGCTAGGGTAGCAGCAAAGCTTGACCGCCAAAATAAGAAATAACCAACGTCCATGACGCATCAAGAGGTCCAATCGCTTGAAACAATAAACCACATGGCGAAAATTGGATTGCCGAATCCGCGAATTCCGGAAGTGTCACATTTTCAATTTTAACGGATAGTGTGGATTATGAATTCCACCATCACATCAAGACGAGAATGACCGGATGGGCACGAGTGAATGCCTTGAGGTGTCAAACTGCCTCCTCTGGGGCTATGACCGGGCGGGTGAAGTTAGACCTTTGCGATGTGAACAATTGGCCGCCGGGCCTCGATATCAACAGTTTATGGCGGCCTTGCATCGAGATTTTGCGTAATTACACACTTTGCTGGGCCCGGATTAAGGGCTGGCCAAAAACAGCAAAGATTTCACTTTGAGAACGCCTCTGCTTGACCCTTGGCGCGATTAAGCCTTCGCGCGGCGGAGCGGCCTTTGAGCAATCGAGACCCTCCTTGGGAGCTTCTTAAAGCGAACCGGACGCGATCGCGCATCTCAGGGGGCTTGCCCCTCGGAATCGAGCGAAACGGCCTCCCCTCCAGCGAAGATCGCATCGAAACGGTGCTCGAATGCGGTTGCCGCAGCTTGGCTCTCGATAACAAGAAGATCGTTATCTTGACGCTTTAGTCCCGAGGCCGAAAAGTTTGCGGCACCTGTGCGCAACCATTGGCCGTCGATTTGATAGCTCTTGAGATGCATCAGCGGTGATCCAGTGCGCTTGAAGCGCACCTCGATTCCGGGCGTTGCAATCAGTTCCCGGAAGAGCGGTGTGGGTTCCCGTTCGCCGATTCGGCCTCCATCCATATATAGGCGGACCTTGACGCCTCGCCGGGCCGCCCGGATCAATGCCCGCATGACCGGCCAATCCGTCAGAACATATGCCGCGATGTCGATATGGTGCTCTGCATGATCGATTAACTCGACATCGGCATGCTCCAGATTTTCTACAGGAGCATAGTGGATGACCGGTGCGGGATCGGCGCGGCATGCCGAGAGCGAGAAATGCAAAATAACATGACCAAGCGAGAGACCAATGACAGCCCGCAAATGCAATGGCATTATCGACAGAATCATCGATCTAAATCCAAGCCCCAGCATTCAATTAGCGATAGCAGATGACAGACTGGCCTGTTCCGAGCCTGCCTTCTGACCTTTCGGCTGCCAAGCGGGGCTTGCTTTTTCCAGGCTCAACAAGCTTCAAACGATGTTATGGTTGCCGACAAGGGCCAAGGCTACAGCCGACGCTGGGCTCGCGGCTTCTTTGCCAGATCTTGGAGACACGTCCATGTCCGAAACGACCTCACGAACAGTCGGCGACGCGCCCGGCCGTGTGTTGCTACCAGAGCGGCTTGTCAGCGGCTACGAAGCCTTCCTTGGCGAACGCTTTCCCTACGAACAGGAGCGCTTTCACCATTTGGCCGAGGCGGGACAAAATCCCCGGATCATGCTGATCGGATGCTGCGATTCGCGCGTATCGCCTGAGGTCATCTTCGACGCAAGACCCGGCGAACTTTTCGTCGTCCGCAACATTGCCAATCTCGTGCCGCCATATAACCCGAACGACGATTTGCACGGTACCTCGGCGGCACTAGAATTCGGCGTCATGGGTTTGGAAGTGGAACATATTGTGCTCATGGGACACGCAAACTGCGGCGGTGTGCGGGCCTACGCGCATAACGAGGCAAAACACGGTCATGTACCGCTTTCACCTGGCGATTTCATCGGGAAATGGATCAGTCTAATCAGTACCGCGGCGGCGCGAATCGGACCGGCCGGGACGCCGATCGAGGATTATATCGAGCGCCTGGCACTGGCTTCGATCGTCCAAGGTCTCGCCAATTTGCGCAGTTTCCCGTGGATCGCGGAACGCGAACGGCAGCGCAAGCTTAGTCTTCACGGTGCTTATTTTGGGATCTCAAGGGGCACTTTGCTCGCCCTAGACGAGGCAAGCGGGCGCTTCGAAATCATCGCGGCCGGGGCACATCGTTCTGCCCTTGCGCGGGCCGGCTCATAGCGCATCATCGGTTACTTGAGCGAACCCTGCGCTTGATTCGAGCGCGACCTTGCAATCCTTGATGAAGTGTAGCGACATCAATACGTTAGTTTTTGTCTCCCGCCGGCTGCCGATTGCCGTGCGAAGAGCGCCCACCTTTGCGGCCGGCTTCGGAAGCAAGCTGATGGTTCTGCGAGAAACTGCGCTTCTCATTGGGAACGCTGCGGCCTCCCTTTCGCGCGATTTCCCGTTGTTTCTCCACATCCATGGCGGCAAAGCCCCGATTCGATGCGTTATCGTTCTTTCGCATGGTTCTCCCCAGGTCGTGGTTTACCGGACTAACCGTTAATTCAGACAAGGGTTCCATAACTTCCCAATGCAGCTCAAGCTCATCATGGAAAAAAATACCTCCGTGCTGCCTCGCCGAATTAGATTGAACCGATCGTTATGATTTTGCTCCGCCGGGCGGCGCACACAGCGGATTGGAAAGCTTTCGTATGAGCTCGATCGAGGCGCTTTTTTCGGCAGCGCTCAAGGCGCGAATGAGTGCCTACGCTCCCTATTCAGGATTTGCCGTAGGGGCGGCTCTTCGCACCGATTCGGGCGCAATTTTTTCGGGAACGAATGTCGAGAATGCCGCTTATCCCGTCGGCACTTGCGCAGAAGCCGCCGCGATCGCCGCGATGGTCGTCGCGGGTCAGAGACGCATCGCTGAAATACTTATCGTTGGGGAAGGCGATGCGTTGGTCACGCCTTGCGGCGCCTGCCGCCAGCGCCTGCGCGAATTTGCCGGTGAAGACGCCAAGATCCACGTTGCAAGTACCACCGGCGTCCGTGCGACCTTTACTCTTGGAGCGCTTCTGCCTGCGGCTTTCGGCCCAAGCATAACGAACGCTGGCCAGCCATGAGCGCGAGCATGGCGGCAGCCCAGATTCTGCGCCAGCGCGGCGTCGACGAGCCGGTCGATATGGCCGTGCTTCTCGGCACCGGCCTTGGATCCCTTGCTGGGGCACTCGAAGGATCTGTGACCGTTTCCTACCAGGATTTGCCGGGCTTCCCGGAATTGACGGTCCCGGGTCATGCTGGACAACTCGTGATCGGCGTTCAAGAGGGCGTCCGTGTGGCCTACTTGCAAGGCCGTGCGCATTTTTACGAAAATGGTGATGCTGGCGTCATGGCAGGCGTAATGGAAACCATAGCGCTGCTTGGTGCGTGGACAGTGCTACTGACGTCGACCGCTGGTTCGGTGCGGCCGGGGCTTTATCCCGGCAATATTGCTATGATTACCGATCACATTAATATTAGCGGAATCAACCCGTTGATCGGCACGGCCGCGGCTTCGCGCTTCGTCAATCTCGTCGACGCCTATGATTTGCGTTTGCGACACAGGCTAAAGAAAGCATCGGCAGCAGCCGGAGTCAGTTTGCAGGACGCCGTTTATATGTGGTTTCCCGGTCCTTCTTTCGAGACCCCGGCGGAGATCAAGATTGCCCGTCAGCTCGGTGCCGATGTCGTTGGAATGTCGATCGTGCCTGAGGTCATTATCGCCAGGCAGCTCGGTCTGCGCGTCGCCGCTCTTTCCCTTGTCACCAATTTTGGGGCTGGCTTTTCCGGCGGCAATCCGAGCCACGAGGAAACCGAGCGCGCCGCCCTCGCCGGCACGATCGGCCTGAAACGTCTGCTCCGCAATTTCCTCAAGACAAAAGACGATGCCTAAACACCTAAGGAGCATATGCAAAGCCGGGGCAAAAGAGCCGGGGGTTTTGGTTCGCTATGAGGAATTGCTGGTGATTATTGTTTAGCTTTTGGCAGGCTGTTACGATGTCATATGGTCCAAGATAAACGTCAAGCAATATAAGATTTGCGGCCGCTATGGGGATCTGCCGATGGATTTGGTGAGCGTCGTAATTCCTGCCTACAATTCGGAAAAATGGATCAAGACCACGCTCAACAGCGTCCTCGCACAATCCTACCCAGAGCTTGAAATTATCGTTGTTGACGACGGATCAGGCGACCGGACAGCCGTGCTTGCGGAGCAGACACTATGTAGCTTTCCCGGTTCGTGGAAAGTTCTCCGGCAGGCGAATAAAGGGGAGGGCGCCGCACGGAATAGCG
This sequence comes from uncultured Methylocapsa sp., assembly GCA_964440215.1. GTDB lineage: Bacteria > Pseudomonadota > Alphaproteobacteria > Rhizobiales > Beijerinckiaceae > Methylocapsa. The sequence goes on along the minus strand of CAYTRB010000134.1, from coordinate 40 downwards.
GCTGGCGCACCGCACATGGTTCATGGATCCAATTCCTGGA
>CAYTRB010000133.1:0-8960 GCA_964440215.1 uncultured Methylocapsa sp. | reverse complement strand
GGGTGGCGCGGCATTTCTCATTTCTCTTGGTCTCGGCTCGACGCTTCGCGCTACAGCGCATGGCGGAGCGATCCTATCATCGTGCCATGAGAGACTTCAATACAGCCGAATGCGACCTGCGAGGGCCGATGTCCTTCTGCAATGGTCTGCGCCTTGCCGCGGGTCTGCGCTGCACCACGCCGTTCGGACGTTCAACCGGGACCCTCGAAGCGGGCCACCATTCGACGCCGCTCTTCCTCCAATAACAATGCGTGCTCTCTTGCGGGAGCCCGTCCTTGTCGGAAATCAAATCCGAACATAGTGATGATGTAATCCGCCGAGAATTGGGGTCGGAAGAATGCGTCCGATGGCTTGAATAGCCCTCGGTAGCGGAGATAAATGTGTCCGTGCGCTGTTGTAATAGTGCATATAAGAAAGGAGCACATGGCGCAGGTGTCGTTCGCCGAAGATGACGACATGATCAAGACATTCCCGTCGGATCGAGCCAATACGTGAGAACCCTAAACACAGTCAGCGCAAAATGCTGGCCTCTACATCAGGCGCTCAAGCGTGACAATGATGCGAGGAACCAAAGGCTTTGGAAGCCCGAGCTTCCGTGCTGCAATATAGGAAGCCAAATTGCATGGATAGTGGTTCCCGCCGACATTGTCGATCTCCCGCAGCATGCCGTTACTCAGCCGCCTCGGCGAGTCGCGCGTTTCCGGAACGCTGCTCGCATGGCTTCGTCGCACCGGCGATATTGTGTGCCGTATTGACGAGCGCAATATGAGAGAATGCCTGGGGGAAGTTGCCAACCAAACGCTGAGCGCCAGCGTTGTATTCCTCCCCGAGTAGGCCGACGTCGTTGCACAAACCGACCAGCCGCTTAAACAGGCGCTGCGCGTCCGCGCGGCGTCCGATCAGGACATAGGCGTCGGCGAGCCAGAAGCTACATGGAAGGAAGGCGCCTTCGCCGGGCGGCAGGCCATCCTCGGTCGCGGCAGTGTCGTACCGGAGCACATACCCATCGCGCAGGAGCTTTCGCTCGATGGCCTCGACAGTGCCCTGGACGCGCGGGTCATCGGGTGGCAAGAAGCCGACCTGCGGGATCAGCAGCGCGCTCGCATCCAACAAATCGCTGTCGTACGTCTGGGCAAACGACCCAAGATCCGAGTTGAACGCTCGCCGGCAGACCTCCTCGTGGATCTCCGCGCGGATCCGGCGCCATCCGTCGACCGGGCCGTCGAGCCCGAACGCCTCGATGCCCTTGATGCCCCGGTCAAACGCGACCCACGCCATCACCTTGGAATGGGTGAAGTGATGGCGTCCGCTCCGCACTTCCCAGAGGCCTTCGTCGGGGGCGCGCCACACCGTTTCGAGATGCGCGAGCAGCGCGCGCTGAAACTCCCACGCGGGCGCGAGGTAGTGGAGACCGCCGACCCGCGCATGATAGAGCGCATCCATCACTTCCCCGAAGACATCGATCTGGAGCTGGTCGGCGGCGGCGTTGCCGATGCGCACGGGTTTTGAGTGCTCGTACCCGCCGAGCCACGGTACCTCGCGCTCGGCCAGCCATCGTTCGCCGGCGACCCCGTACATGATTTGGATATCGGCCGGGCTTCCGGCGGCGGCTCGGAGCAGCCAGGCGCGCCACTCCCTCGCCTCGTTGTAATAACCGGTGTTCATCAGCGCCAGGAGCGTCAGCGTAGCGTCGCGCAGCCAACAGAAGCGGTAGTCCCAGTTGCGTGGCCCGCCCAGTTGCTCGGGCAGTGAGGTGGTCGGAGCGGCGACGATGCCCCCCGTCGGCGCATAGGTAAGAGCCTTCAACGTGATCAGCGAGCGCGTGATGATCTCCGCGTGCTGTTCGGGGCTGCGGCAGGCGCTCGCCCACGACTGCCAGAATTCTTCCGTGGTTCGCAGCGCGTCGTCGGCATCCACTGGCTCGGGAAGGGGCAAGTGGGATGGGACGTATGTGAGAACGAACGGTACCCGCTGCCCGGCTGATACGGCGAAGTCGCCGACCGTGGCCAGCCCCTCGCCCCGAAGCTCGATCGGCGTGCGGAGGTGTAACAAGTCCGGGCCCGCAATCGCGAGGAGATCGCCGGTCTCGCTGCGCGATACCCACGGCACCCGACCGCCGTACCCGAACCGGACGGTCAATTCCGTGCGCATCGGCACGGTGCCGCGCTTGCCGACTACCAAACGCACGAGATGGGACCCGGCCCGCCCTCCACGCAAGGGCATGAAGTCGATCAGGACGACTGCACCCCTGCCGTCGGCGGTGGTGAACTCGGTTTCGAGAATTAGCGTGTTGCGCCGGTAGCGGCGCCTGAGCCGCGTGTTCGCGTCCGCTCCTGCGGCGGCTGGCGCGATCCGCCAACGGCCATTGTTCGCGTCGCCCAACAGTGCCGCAAAACACGCCCCCGAGTCGAAGCGAGGCCAGCAGAGCCAGTCGATGGAGCCGTCCTTCGAAACGAGCGCAGCCGTCTCGCAGTCACCGATGAGCGCGTAATCCTCGATGCGACTAGACATGAACGTTCAAGCCCCGAAATCGTTGGCGGCCTTGACGTCGCTCGTCCGATGAACGAGCGCCTCTGACCAACGCCCCTGCGGCTCGCGGCTCGAAATCAGCCGCCGAGCCACACCCGGTCCGGTGATTTGGCCTCCGACGGACTCAGGGCACGAAGCCTTGGGCAAACGGATCCCTAACAATCACGAAAACGACCGGAATCAACACGGGTTCCCTGCGCACCAGTCTTGAGCACCGGGCTTAAGGCGCGCAAGCTCAAGCCTTGGCACCTGCCATCCGTATGGTTGGAGCAAGCGGTTTTATAAGTGGCACGAAACAAGTCGCTGTAAATCGGGTCCCACTCCAATTTCGGCAAGATTGAAAAAGTCAAAGTAACTGGCATACAGCCAATGCCCATTACCTACGTTAGAGGCTGGCCGAAAAGATCGGGCAGGATCGCATCGGCTCTTATCTCGGATCACAATGTGTTGAACTCTTCTCAAGAAGCACCCCGCTTCAATCATTGATCTCGCCCCATAATCAACTAGCTTTTTCACGTTGAAGGTCACGAGTGTTTCTGCCAGCACGCTCGAGCGCAGACCGCGAACGCCTGAGGGGGCGTTCGCAGATGACACCGGGGTTGGGACGAGTGCTGCTTTCGACCAAGGAGTTTCTAGGTTGTGCTCTCCAACAGGCTAGCCTTATGCGCGGCGTCGCGTCGAAGACGAATTCCAAGTTACAAGGGAGATGACACTAGAGGCTTGCGCGAGGAGAGGAGACAGCCATGCCTCAGCCGGAACGGTTTGAAACCCTTGTCCTTGGCAGTGGGAATGGCGGCATGTATCTCGCCTGGCACATGGCGCGATCCGGGCGGCGTACTGCCGTGGTGGAGCGACATTGGATTGGCGGCTCCTGCCCCAACATCAACTGTCTTCCCAGCAAGAACGAAATCTGGAGCGCGAAAGTCGCCGACTTGGTCCATCACGCCGCAAGCTTCGGTGCGAAGACGGGTTCCGTCGCGATCGACATGGTCAAAGTCCGTCAGCGCAAGCGCGGCATGGTCGAAGACATGATCGCCATGACTTTGCAGCAATACAAGGCGAGCGGCGCAGAATTGATCATGGGAACAGGGAATTTCGTGGCGCCGAAAACGCTCGAGGTGGGCTTGAATGACGGCGGGACGCGCGTGCTGGCGGGCGATCAGGTTTTTCTCAACATCGGAACACGCGCGGCAATTCCGAGCATACCAGGTCTCGATGCGGCCGGACCGCTTACGAACATCGAGGCGCTGGAACTCGACTATGTGCCGCAACATCTGATCGTGCTCGGCGGCGGCTATGTCGGCCTGGAAATGGCACAGGCGTTTCGCCGCTTCGGTAGCCGCGTTACGATCATCGAGCATGGACCTCAGCTCGCTGGCCGAGAGGATCCGGACGTCGCGGACGAGATGCGGCGGATCCTCAGTGACGAAGGTATTGACATTTTTGTGGGTGTAGAGGCACGCCGTGTTCAGGGTCGCTCAGGAGGAGATGTCAGCCTTCTCGTGCGCACGTCTTCAGGTGAGCAGACCTTCGAGGGGACCGACATCCTGGTCGCGGCAGGCCGCAGTCCCAACACCGCCGAGATTGGGCTCGAGGTGGCCGGTGTTGAGTTGGATGGTCATGGCCACATTAAAGTCAACGAGCGCCTGGAGACTAGTGCGCCCGAGGTCTGGGCGATTGGAGAATGTGCCGGCAGCCCACAGTTCACACACGTCTCCTTCGACGACTTCCGGATCATCCGGGACAATTTGGCCGGGGCAAATCGAACCACCCGCGACCGGTTGATTCCCTATTGCATGTTTACGGATCCTCCGCTTGCCAGAGTAGGGTTGAGCGAAGGCGAGGCGCAACGTCAAGGTATCGAAGCGCGTGTCGCGAAACTGCCGATGAGTGCCGTGCTTAGGACGCACACGATCGGCGAAACCCAAGGCTTTATGAAGGCGCTTATCGCCGCGCGCGACGACCGCATTCTGGGCTTCACAATGATAGGCACCGAAGCCGGCGAGGTCATGGCCGTAGTACAGATGGTTATGCTGGCGGGCCTGCCGTATATGGATCTGCGCGATGCCATTCTCGCACATCCAACCATGGCGGAAGGACTCGGCTCTCTTTTCTCGAATGTGCCGTCGCGAACAAGTGCCAGCATACCGGACTCAAGAGTTACGGTCGAGGTGACACCATGAAAGCAACTCAAATGCTGCGCGATCTGGGCCAAAGCCTCTGGCTCGACAACATCACACGCAACTTGTTGAGGACCGGGGTCCTCCGGCGCTACATCGACGATTTGTCGGTCACTGGGCTGACGTCCAACCCGACGATCTTCGACCACGCGATTAGGAACGGCAAAGACTACGATGACGCGATCAAAAGCAAACTCGCGGACGGCAAGTCGGGTGAAAACTTGTTTTTCGAACTGGCGCTGGATGACCTTACGCAGACCGCGGACCTGTTCCGGCCGGTTCACGACCAAACAGACGGTGTGGATGGTTGGGTTTCGCTGGAAGTCTCACCTTTGCTGGCGCACGACACCAAATCGACGATTGCCGAGGCCAAGGAACTGCATGCGCGGGCTCAACGACCCAATCTCCTGATCAAGATTCCTGGCACTAAGGAAGGGTTGCCTGCGATCGAAGAGGCGATCTTCGCCGGTATACCCATCAACGTCACTCTGTTGTTCTCCGACGACCAGTATATAGCGGCTGCTGACGCATACATGCGAGGCGTTGAACGTCGTATCGCTGCGGGATTAAACCCCGATATCCGCTCGGTGGCATCGATCTTCGTTAGCCGCTGGGACGTCGCAGTGGCCGGCAAGGTGCCGGAGGCGCTCAACAACCAGCTCGGCATCGCTGTCGCTAAGCGGGCCTATAAGACCTATCTCGGCGTGCTGAGTTCCCCGCGATGGATGCGCGCCTACAATGCCGGCGCGCGTCCGCAACGCCTTCTGTGGGCCAGCACCGGAACCAAGGATCCGAAGGCTTCGGACGTCCTGTACGTTAAGGCCTTGGCCGCACCATTCACCGTGAACACTATGCCGGAGAGCACGTTGCGCGCGTTTGCCGAACACGGCGTTATCGAGGCGACAATGCCGACCGACGGCGGCGACTGTGAAGATGTACTGGCACGGTTCACCGGTGCGGGGATCGATGTCCATGCCCTGTCGACCCAGCTTCAAGACGAAGGCGCCAAGTCGTTCGTCAATTCTTGGAAAGATCTATTGGGCGTGATTGAATCCAAATGCGCCGTCCTCAAGCGAGCAAGCTAGCGCCATGCACGAGAAGCCGCTGTTGGTGACCGAGAACGGGACGATGCGACAAGATGACGTTGCGATGAAGTCCTTGGTCAAAGCCGTGATGGCTGTCGATGTGGGCGGAAGTTCGGTCAAGATCCTCGCGACCGGGCAAAGTGAGCGTCGATCATTTTCATCCGGGCCGACGCTCACGCCCAGGCGAATGGTTTCGGGAGTCAAGAAGCTCGCCGGAGATTGGATATATGACGTGGTGTCGATCGGCTATCCCGGCCCCGTACTCCATGGCCGGCCGATCGCGGAGCCTTACAACTTGGGACGCGGATGGGTCGGATTCGATTTTGGCGCGGCCTTCGGCTGTCCCCTCAAGATCGTCAACGACGCCGCCATGCAGGCCTTGGGGAGCTACAAGGGCGGCAAAATGCTCTTTCTCGGCCTCGGAACCGGGCTTGGGTCGGCCATCATCGTCGACGGCATCGTGGAGCCCATGGAGCTCGGTCACCTGCCCTACAAGAAGGGCGCTTATGAGGATTATGTCGGCCGGGCGGGACTGGAGCGCCATGGCAAGAAGCAATGGCGGCGTGACGTTGCCGACGTCGTCGCTCGCCTGATTGCGGCGCTGGAGCCCGACGACACGGTGCTCGGGGGAGGTAACGTGAAAAAGCTCGAAGCGTTGCCGCCGCATTGTCGCGCAGGCGATAACGCCAACGCCTTTCGCGGCGGATTTCGGCTGTGGGGAGAGTCGCCGCTCTCCTAAACACCCGGGCTCGTCTCAAACGATGCCCATGAAGGATCAGAAAGGATGTCGGAGATGCCTGCACGATCCGAGACACTCGCACGATCGACGAGCAAACACGCGGTATGGCGGGCCCTCGAAGATCACCATGTGACCATGCGGGGCCTGCACCTGCGAACTCTGTTCGCCGATGATCCGGGGCGCGGCGAGCGGATGACCGCGGAGGCCGCCGGCGTCTACCTGGATTACTCGAAAAATCGCATCAACGACGAGACGCTCAAGCTGCTCATCGAGCTCGCCGAACAGTCCGGGCTGCGCGCCAGGATCGACGCGATGTTTCGAGGCGAGAAAATCAACGTGACGGAAAATCGCGCCGTCCTGCATGTGGCGCTCCGTGCGCCGAAAGACGCGTCTATTATCGTCGATGGCAAGAACGTCGTGCCGCAGGTCCACGCCATGCTCGACAAGATGGCCGATTTTGCCGACCGTGTCCGAAGCGGCGAATGGAAGGGCCACAGCGGCAAACGCATCCGCAACGTTGTCAATATCGGCATCGGCGGTTCCGACCTCGGGCCGGTGATGGCATATGAGGCGCTCAAGTATTACAGCGACCGCGCCATGACGTTTCGATTCGTCTCCAACGTCGATGGCACCGATTTCGTCGAGGCGACGCGCGATCTCGATCCAGCGGAAACGCTGTTCATCATCTCCTCGAAGACCTTCACGACGCTGGAGACGATGACCAACGCACAAAGCGCGCGCGATTGGTCGCTCCGCGGCCTTGGAGGCGATGCCAAGGCTGTCGCCAGGCATTTCGTTGCTGTCTCGACGAATGCCGAAAAAGTCGCGGAATTTGGCATCGACACTGCCAACATGTTCGAGTTTTGGGACTGGGTCGGCGGCCGCTACTCGATGGACTCGGCGATCGGGCTCTCAACCATGCTGGCCATCGGCCCGGATCATTTCCGCGCTATGTTGGCGGGTTTCCATGCGATCGACGAGCATTTCCGTACCACGCCGTTTGAGCGCAACCTGCCGGTGCTCATGGGCCTTCTCGGCGTCTGGTACACCGACTTCTGGGGCGCGCAGACCGTCGCAGTGCTGCCCTACGACCAGTACATGAAGCGTTTCCCGGCCTATCTCCAGCAGTTGACGATGGAGAGCAACGGCAAACATGTGAGGCTCGACGGGACGCCGATGGACACTGACACCGGCCCGATCTATTGGGGCGAGCCGGGAACCAATGGCCAGCACTCCTTCTATCAATTGATCCATCAGGGCACCCGGCTCATTCCCTGTGACTTCATCGCTTTCGGACAGGCGCTCAACCCACTCGGCCGACATCATGATATGCTGCTAGCGAACGTCTTTGCGCAGACCGAGGCGCTGGCCTTTGGTAAAACGACTGAGCAAGTCAAGGCCGAAGGCACGCCCGATTGGCTTGTCCCACACCGGGTTTTCGAAGGCGACCGACCGTCCAACACCATCCTGATGGACCGATTGACCCCGGCGGCGCTGGGAAAGCTGGTTGCGCTTTACGAGCACAGCGTGTTCACCCAGGGCACCATCTGGGACATCGATTCCTTCGATCAGTGGGGCGTCGAACTCGGCAAGGTTTTGGCCCAGCGCATCATCCCCGAGCTCGAGAGAAAGATAGAGCCCAAGCTTGGCCATGATAGTTCGACCAACAACCTGATCCGCCGCTACCGCAAGCTCAAGGGCGCAACGTGACGACTGATGCAGTGAAGCTCGCTCCATCGATCCTCGCCGCCGATTTCGCCCATTTTGGCGATCAGGTGGAAGAGGCTGAGCGTGCCGGAGAGGACCGCATCCACGTGGACGTGATGGACGGACATTTCGTGCCCAATCTCTCGATGGGGCCGCCGATCATCAACTCGCTGCGAAGAGTGACGCACCTGCCGCTTGAGGCGCACCTGATGATTTCGAATCCTGATGTCCTTAACAAGGCGGCGACCGTCACTCGCAGGCTTGGCCGCAGTTTTCGCCTGAGATCCCGGATTCGGATGCGAATCTATGTCCAAACTCTTGTGATGATCTTCATGCCATTGACATCGTTGCAGCCTACAACTTCGCACGCCGGCTCAAGGCCCTGCCTCCCTTTTGAATACAACTGCAAAGCTGTACTTCTCAGCCGGATAAGATCCATTCTCAATCCGCTCCAGCAAATGCTGGGACTAAACAGATAGGCTCGGCTCGCTTCTGATGATAGGGCCATATCGGCATATTGGTGGTGGTCTGCATTCGCAGCCGACACGCATCGACTTCGCGTCTGGCGTGCTTTCATCGCGTTCAAGGTCCTTTTGTCTGTCCGAGCAGTTACTCTGGCGGCTCGGCTAAATGCAGCCAAGGCGCAATTATTCAATTCGTTGATGTGGTCCAATTGAATGTCGGCTGGCGGACAGTCCGCGAGAATTTGCGGGTCGTGCG
>CAYTRB010000132.1:0-8989 GCA_964440215.1 uncultured Methylocapsa sp. | reverse complement strand
TAACTACTTGACTTTCTTGGTGCCGCAAGAGGGATTCGAACCCCAGACCCCCTCATTACGAATTTGATGAAGGCGCCTTTCATATGCTTTCTGACGTTTTCCACAGTTACATAAGTCACTGATTCTCGTAGTATTACGCTTTCTGTGATTTTCCGTGTTATTCTGGCGCTATCTAATTTCCGCTTACCGAGCGCTTACCGAGTGCCCGAGGGAGCGCAATTTACGAGGGTCGCGCCATGGCGAGGGGACGGATCACGCTAAGCTCAGTCAAAGCTTTAGTGTGCCCAAAGGGCAAAGATCGTGGCCCAATCTTGTGGGACACTGAGCTCATAGGCTTTGGGGTGTATCCACTCGCATCCGGGCAGGTGACTTATTGCGTGCAAGCCCGTCCTTTCCCGCGCCGTAAAATCGAGGGGCGTTGGGCCCCAGCTGAAGCGCGGCGCGAAGCTAAGAGAATGCTCGGTGATATTGCAAAGGGAATCGACCCAAGCGCTGAGCGCCGCAAGGCACGGGCGGTGAGAACCTTTCGCGAAGTCGCTGAAGACTTCATGCGCCAGCACGTGGCGGCGAAAAGGAAAGGCCGAACCGCGCAGAATTATCGAGAGGCTTTGGAAAAGCATGTGTTTCCGGCCATCAAATCGCGCCGTGTGGCCGACGTACGCCGGGCCGACATGGTTGCCATCCATGACGCAATGAAAGAAACGCCGTCGTCTGCAAACCTTGTACTGGCCATAGTTTCAAGCATGTGGACTTGGGCCGAACGGCGGGGCGAAGTGGGCGCAAGTTCGAACCCCGTAAAGGGAATCGAACGCTATCCCGAGCAGGGGCGCGAGCGCTACCTCACGAGTGCCGAGCTAGCGAGGTTGGGAGATGCACTGCGGCAAGGAGAGACTGTGGGCTTGCCTTATGCAATCGACGAGAGCGGCCCGAAAGCAAAGCACGCACCTAAGGAGGCTAACCGCCGCGTCATTCTCGACCCCTTCGCGATCGCGGCAATCCGCCTCTTGATCCTGACCGGCGCTCGGCTTCGCGAAATCCTTCATGCAAAATGGAGCGAGGTCGATTTTGAGCGAGGCGTGATCTTCCTCGCGGATTCGAAGACGGGAAGAAAGCCGATCTATTTGAGCGCCGGTACTCTCGAAGTGCTGGCTGGTTTGCCTCGGCTCGAAGGCAACCCGCATATTATACCAGGCGAGAAGGCCGGCCAACCGAAGGCTGATTTGAAGAAGCCTTGGGGTGCAGTCCGCAAAGCGGCTGGACTCGACGGTGTGCGGCTCCATGACTTACGCCATTCGTTCGCCAGCATCGGGGCAGGGGCGTCCATGGGCTTGCCTGTGATTGGCAAGTTACTCGGCCACAGCCAACCTCAGACGACAGCACGCTATGCGCATTTGGACGCGGATCCGCTGCGCCGCGCGGTCGACACCATTGGTGCAACGATCAGCGCAGCAATGAACCGGAACGAAGGCGCCGAGGTGGTCCCGCTCCGCAAGATTTGACCAACATGTGCGGACAGGCGTTGGCTCGATGAACAAAACCGAGATGTCATTCTCGTGGCGCATCTCCCTCCCAGAGGGGGCTTTGGCATGGGATCAAGTGTTGGAATATCCTCACCACTTTGTGCCATGGCCTTATACGCCAGAAGAATTCGTGGCGATCGCGGAATTTCTGACCGGACCGAATCAAGAGAACGCCATGAGTATGGTCATGTGGGCAAGCCGTCTGTTCGTTTGCCGAGCCTCTAAATGGCTTAGCACCCCAGATAAGCCAAATACGGGCAGGGAGCTCGCCAATATTCAGGCCTTAATTTTGAGGCTTCAAAAAGCGATCAAGGCAGCTAGCCCGCTAACTCACAATCACCTCGCGGCAATGATGAGGTCAAACATCGTGCGGGAAGGCGAAAGGCCGTGTTCTCTGCATGACCTGCTGTATGCCTTGGATTGCTTTGAAATTCACAACCGGCCAGCCCTCAATGAACCGCCTCCAGTCGCGAAAGGCGGTCCGAGAACAAGGTATCACGAAAAGGAATTTTTTAAATGGATCAAGCTGGCATTCGATAGGTGCAACCCCGGCGCCGGTGGATATTACAAATTTGAGCTGGCCTGCGCCGCGCCCTTACAAGGCCCTGGCCTATTTCCACCTGTGGACGCAAAAGCCTGGCAAAAAAAACGCAAACCGCAAGCCGCCACAACTCGCAAAAAAGCCCCGAGTTAATTCGGGCGACACCGCAGAAAATGTGAGTAAATTTCATTGCTGACTCCTGAACCACGAGGAACAGCATGTCTCAAAAATTTATGCGCCGGAATCCTTCTGGCCGGTACCTTAAAGAAAAATATGGTTTTGGCTCCGCCGCGCTGTTGGCAAAGCTCGCCTGCCTCGGCGGCGGCCCGAAGATGGCATATGCTGGCGACATCCCGCTGTACACGGAAGAATGGCTTGATGAATGGGCACTCGCTCGAATAGGCCAGCCCGTCCGTAGCACCTCCGAGCACAAGGCCCTACTCGAGCGGGAGGTTGCTTGAGCCATGGCCCACATAAACCAAACCCCGCCTGGCAGGGCGGGGCTCGGCAATGCTGTGTCCTTTGGGGGGAACGGCGCCGAGAGTACCAATCCTGCCCGCGCCGCGCAAGCACGCGCTGCGCTCATCCGCGAAGCCCTGGCCGACGACCTCGACCGCATCGTGATGTTTGCTGAGACGGGCTTGATCGCGATCGACACCGAGGACGATCACACCGCCGTCCGTATGGTCGATCAGGCCGTCAAGGTGTTCTTGTCGGCGGTTTCGAACATCAAGGAGCTGATTGAAGCGCGCGAGGTGTGCCCATGACCTTGCACGAACATTTATCCGGCATGCCCCATAAACGGAAGCGAGCCACCAAGACGCAAATGCAGGAACGGAGAGCCGCTCTTATTGAAATAGTCGCGGCGATGCGCCCTATGACCGTGCGGCAAGTTTTCTACCAAGCGACTGTCAAAGGGATCGTCGAAAAGACCGAGGCCGGATACGACAAAATACAAACTACACTCGCGGAAGAAAGCGAGCGGCGGATTATCTCTGCGTTCGTGGGAGGCCGACCATGAGCGCGCGCGTCCTCGTCACGGGCTCGCTGTTCAAAGCGCCCGAACAGCGAACCTCGAAGACCGGCAAGCCCTTCGTCGTCGCCACGATCAGAGTCAAAGACGGCGAGGCGCTGCAGTGGTGGCGTGTCACCGTCTTTTCCGAAGGCGCGATGGCCGAACTCATGCGCCTATCCGATGGTGACGCGGTATCCGCTCAAGGCGCGATGACGGCCGGGCTCTACGTGAAGGACGGCGGCGAGACAAAGATCACGCTCCAGCTCGTTGCCGATCAAATCCTCGCGCTGCGCGCGGCACCGAAGGAACGCAAGGCCAAAGCTCCCGACCCTTCTCCGCCACAAGACACCCGATCCCGGCAACAACGATGCGGGGCTCATGGGCGCCAGGAGCGGGGCCAAACGATGATTTGCCGTTTTGAGGGCTCAGGCATGAAATACGATCACGTCCTCGCGCAAGCGCTTGATATTGGGCTGCCCGTTTTCCCCTGCAAGCTCGTTGGAAAAGACAAGGTTCCGGCACGGCCGAAAAGGCAAGGCGGCAACGGTTTTCACGACGCAACAGATGACCCAAAACAGATTCGCGAACTTTGGCGCCATTGGCCAGGCGCGCCGTCGCCGGCTGCCCAAATATTTTGCAAAAGCTGATCGCCTCCTGCGCACAAACGACGCTCGCGCTTGGTGGCCCCGGCGGAGAATTTAAAATCTCGCGCGAGCGTCCCCGTTCGCCCCTCGATGTGACGGTAATGCCGCTTCGCTCCAAGATCCGACTCGCGGACGTTCCCTGGATCGGTGTAGGGACTCCCGTCGCGATCGTCGCGGTACGTGACCCCGATATTGATCGCCGGCGGCTGGTGGCTGATCTGAGCCGCCGTTTCGGCCTGACCGCCGCAGAGTCGAAGATGGCCGCCGAGATTTTGATAGGGGACGGCCTCGCAGCCGCCGCGAGGCGGCGCGGCATCTCGACCACGACCGCTAGAACCCATCTTTCGAGCATTTTCGAGAAGACCGGAACCCACCGGCAGGCCGAACTCATCCGTCTCCTGTTCAACGCCGCCGACGGCAAAATCGGAAAATGAGCGCGGTTCTGACGATGCCCGCCGCTCACGCGGATAGCGCCCATTTGCAAGGAACGCGGCGGGTTTCAAATGATTGTAACAAGCGATCAACGCGCGTGCGCGAGCGGAAGGAGCATAGGATTTAAGTCAAATCAATCAAACGTTACTTAACATTGGATTTGGGGCAGATGAAGGAAGGAACGATGGCTGCGGCTGCCTGTTCAAAACGCTATCGCCGATGGGTTTTCTGCAATGGGTATGGAAGACGACCTTCTTGCCTCGATAGATTTGATCTATGAGGCGAGTTTCGACAGCACTCTTTGGCCGAAGGCTCTCATAAGCCTTGCTGACAAGATGAAGACGGCACACATTACCATGTCCACAATGGACTTTCGCGCCCAGACATATCTTTCGATCGCCCCGCGTACCGATCCGGACATGACTGCGATCTATAGACAATATTGGGCCTTCCATAATCCGGTTTGGCGCCTCAGCGCGGCGCGGCCCCCCGGCGAGATATACTTACTCGATAGCCTGATCCCGCGAGAGGACTTCGCAGCTACCCCCGTATTCAATGAATGGTTTCGCCCGGCAAAATTCGGGCTAGCGACGATGAGTGCTAATTTGCGCATCGGTGACAGAGTCTCGGCATTGATCGCCGTCGCCAATGCACCCGGGAACGATGAAATAACTGGCGAGCAGATGCTTGTCTTCAAGGCCGCGCTGCCGCACATCGACCGCGCCGTTCGCATTCATCGTGAGCTTCGGATGCGCCATCTCGACCATGATACCGCCCCGGAACGGCTTGAGTGCTTGCAGCGGAGTGTGATGCTGGTCGATGGCGCCGCCAGGGTGTTGTTCGCCAATGCGGCGGCGCGGACGCTGCTTGTTTCTGGTGGCGGGCTCACCCTAAAGGCCGGCTGCCTTCACGACACTGAAGGCTCAGACGCCGTACAAAGATTGATCGCCTCGTGCACGCCCAAGGCGCACGCGCCAAATGGTCCGGGCGGAGAAATTTCGATTCGTCGCGGCTCGGGCCGTTCAACCCTGCGTGTGACGGTAACGCCTTTGCGGTCAAAGGGCAACGTCGCAGAACTTCCCTGGCTCGGCCTGGATATACCCGTGGCCATTGTCACCGTCGCCGATTCGGCGAGCGAAAAAGGATGAACTGAGCAGCCGCACGTCAGTCGCTGGTCAGCGGGGGTAGTTGAACGTAACTGCTGGCACGGCACGCTTCCGGCAGTGATCGGAGGCGATGCGGAAAACATATGCTCGTCACGAACCTTTCTCCGGCTGACCCATTTCGTTTCCGATCTGGCGCGCAAGCCCGTATGGGGACATGTCGCGCTTTGTCCGTTTCTATGGAAACCGAGACCGTGCGGCGCAGCTGTCTAGGCGACCTCAGCAAGACGACACTCCCCTTGCCGGGGCGTTGCCGTCGGTGCACAATCGCGGTGTTCCTGCAATCCTGCCAAGGGGCCAAACATGGCCAACGGTCCTGCCATCGGCACAGTGGTTGCCATCTGGCGCTATCCTGTTAAGTCCATGCAAGGTGAAGAGCTGAGCACTTCTCCGGTGGACGAGCGCGGCCTGCTGGGCGACCGCGGCTACGCACTGGTCCACGCGGAGGACGGCAAGGTTGCCAGCGCCAAGAATCCACGGAAATGGCCGCATCTTTTCGAATTTCGAACTGGCTACCCGGAAGCCCCTGTTTCCGGCCGGCCGTTGCCGCTAGTCCGGATTACGTTGCCCGATGGAAGCGTTCACACCGGCGGCGCTGCGGGTACTGACGCCGCACTATCGACAGCGGTGGGGCGTCCCGTTTCCTTGCGCGCCGCCGTTCCAGAAAAACCGGTGTTGGAGGAATACTGGCCGGACATCGACGGCCTGGCACATCGCGAAACCGTGACCGACGAGAAAATGCCGGAGAACACATTCTTCGACGTAGGAATCGTTCACCTACTGACGACCGCGGCTCTGCAAGCGCTGGCCGAGTCCTATCCGCAAGGAAAGTTCGAGGTGCGGCGTTTCCGGCCCAATATCGTGGTTGCACCAGCCACCGGCACGCGTGGCTTTGTAGAAAACGACTGGGTCGAGCGCACGCTGCGCCTGGGCGATGAAGTCCGGCTGCAAATCACGATGCCCTGTGGCCGCTGTGTAATGACGACTCTGCCGCAAGGAGATTTGCCCCGGGACACGAGCATCCTACGGACCGCAGTTCAGCAGAACCAGGGCAACGTCGGCGTCTACGCTCGCGTCGTTCGTGGGGGCATCGTACGCCAAGGAGATACGGTTACCATTGATGGTTAAACCGCTATCGTGGTGAGTGATCTGCAGTGCGTATTGAGACTACAGGGAATTTCCGGCTACGTCCCGTTCTGCTTTTTCAGCTATCTCACCGTTTAGCAAGCACGCGGCCGGGTTTAAGGTCGCGCTTATCGGGCATCCCCGAATAGATGCGGTTGCCGGAGTGCTGGCGGACCCATCATCGATGGGTCGCACAAGAGGAGTTTCTGCGACACTGAGATCGTCTGTTCGCGTGCAAGTACGACATCCGCAGTTGGCGCGACTCCGACGTGTCTGAGTGTGCTCCGCGCTTCCGGTTGTTGAGGTACACCGGACCGGTCCGACACAGGTGAGGAACGTCGAAAATGACCCATAGGCGACTCAGGAGAAAAAAGCTATTCGGTTTGACCAGGTGGTGAGTTGCCGATTCTCGCCGCGAATCGGTCCGCAGGAAATCGTTCGAAGCATGTTGCCCCCATGAAGATCCTCGAATTCGCTGATCTGGACACTTCGCGAGTAAAACCCGCCTACCGCAAGGTGGTAGCCGCGATTGCCATCGGTGATTTTCACGCAGCTCAGGTACGGAAGCTGGCAGGCGCTGGACATAGCAAGCTCTACCGCGCCCGGCTCAATGACGCGGACCGCCTGATCTTTTGCCTCCTCCGGCACAATGACGACATCTGCGCCCTCATGCTGGAAGTAGTGGTCAATCACGATTACGAAAAATCGCGCTTCCTGCGAGGCGCCGTCATTGACGAGGACAAAATCGTCGATTGCGATGCTGCCGAGGCCGAAAAGGAAGCGCAATCGCTGCGCTATCTGAATCCTGAACGGACGATTGTCCATCTGCTCGACAAGCCGATTTCTTTCGACGACGTGCAGGACGCCGTCTTTCGCGCTCCCTCGCCCCTCATCATCGTTGGCAGCGCCGGCAGCGGCAAGACGGCGCTAACGCTCGAAAAATTGAAACTGGTGGCAGGTGAGACGCTCTACGTCACCCATTCGGCCTATCTCGCCCAGAACGCGCGAAACCTCTATTACGCCAACGGGTTTGAGCGAGCGGGACAAGAGGCGACGTTTCTATCTTATCGGGAGTTCGTCGAATCCATTCACGTTCCACCGGGACGGGAGGCCGCGTGGCAGGATTTCATGGGCTGGTTTCAACGCATTCGCCAGTCCTTCCGAGACCCGAATTTCCGCGAGATCGACGGGCATCAGGTCCTTGAGGAAATTCGCGGCGTCATTACGGCTGGGGAACGAGGCATGCTCATGCGGGAGGAATATCTCGCGTTGGGCGTGCGCCAGTCGATTTTCCCCGCTGGCCAGCGGAACAGGCTCTACGACGTATTCGAGAAATATCTTTCCTGGCTGAAAGACGCGAATCTGTTCGACCTGAACCTGATCGCCCAGGAATGGCTCGCGAAAGCCGCGCCGCGTTACGACTTCGTGGTGATTGACGAAGTACAGGACATAACGCCAGTCCAGCTCGCGCTTGTGCTCAAAACACTACGCCATCCCGGCCATTTTCTGCTCTGTGGCGATTCCAACCAGATCGTTCACCCCAACTTTTTTTCGTGGGCTCAGGTCAAGAGCCTGTTCTGGCGCGATCCGGAACTGGCGCAACGTCAGCAATTGTCGGTGCTGACCGCCAATTTCCGTAACAGCCACGAGGCGACGCGGGTCGCCAATCAGTTGCTCAAGATCAAGCAGCGGCGGTTCGGTTCGATCGATCGCGAAAGCAATTTTCTAGTCAGGGCGGTCGGCGCCGAGGCGGGCGAGGTGACGCTGGCGTCGGACAAGGGCGATCTCAAGCGGGAACTCAACCAGAAAATCCGCCAGTCGACCCGTTTTGCCGTGCTGGTCATGCGCGACGAGGACAAGATCGAGGCGCGCAAGCATTTCACGACGCCGCTGTTGTTCTCAATACATGAGGCCAAGGGGCTGGAATATGAAAACATCGTCCTCTACCGTTTCATCTCCGACCACCGGGCAGAATTCAATGAGATCACCGATGGCGTTGCGGCGCAAGATTTGACTGCCGGCGAACTTGACTATCGGCGGGCGAAAGATAAGAGCGACAAGTCGCTGGAAGTCTATAAATTCTTCGTCAATGCGCTTTATGTCGCGCTGACCCGCGCGACAGCGAATCTATATCTGATCGAATCCGATACCGAGCATCCGTTATTCAAGCTTCTGGAGCTGACGCTCGCAGGACAAGTGCGGGTCGATGCGAAACAGTCCAGCCTCGAAGACTGGCAGAAGGAAGCCCGCAAACTCGAACTCCAGGGGAAGCAGGAACAGGTCGACGCCATCCGGCGCGACATTCTCCGGCAAAGCCCAGTTCCCTGGCCGGTTTTCGATCAAGCAAAAACAACCGAACTACTGATCAAGGTTTTCCGTGAACGCGCCCCCGGCGGTAAGCCGCGCCAGCAGCTCTTTGACATCGCCTGCTACCATGACGAGCCTGCGCTTGCCGCCTGGCTGGCGAGGGACGCCGGCATCGATGCCGCGAAATACTTCGTGCGGCAGCGCGCTAGCCAAGGCCGGAAGAGCTACGCGGCTTATTTTTC
>CAYTRB010000131.1:0-9011 GCA_964440215.1 uncultured Methylocapsa sp. | reverse complement strand
GGAGAGAAGCAGAATCTCCTTTACAATTATCCGCACTAAAATTCATAGCCTATATTTGTGCGCGCGGTTGTCGAGCAACAGAGGGTGGCGGCAAAAGGCCACGACCGCGCATGCTTGAAGCGTATACTTAACATCATAGCGTTAATATAGCGTGTTCTAAAAAATATTGATCGACTAATTCAATTTCGACAGGCTTCAATTCTATGAGTTCGCTTTTCCTTATTGATCATGCGAATCGGCGTGGTCGGAAAGCGCTCGAGACGCCAATTGTTCCATGTTCGATCACGCACGGTCTCTGTCCCTTTTGTTTCGATGCAGGATCTCATCCGGCGAATCTGCAACAATGTGTTTAAGCTCATGAAGGCTCAAATAACAATGCCGCGCTGGTATTGTGCAACGCTAACCGGGATGTCCGTGTCCGGTTGTGCGGAATAGGGAGACGGGGTCACCAGTTTGCGCGCGAATGTGCCGCACAGCAATGATTTCATTAGCGCATTAAGATAAGGAAACAGGCCGCTTTTCAACAGGCTCCATCGGCAAAACCGTCCTGTGACACCACTTGGGACGATCATTGCCGGTACCAAACTGCCTCGTTGCAGGCTAAGTGTGTCTCGACGAAATGCTTGTGAGACGCTTGACCCACGAAGAATTGATTGTGTTGACGATTGTTGTTTTTGTGAAGGATATCAGGAGATGCCAACCACGATATTCGATGAAGCCACGAGCCAGCGTTCCGTAACGTCAATGCGCATTCTCCATCTGATCAAGCACTGCGATCATTGTAATGGGAACGTCAATGTGGCCGTCGATTTGGCTTGCGAACAAGCGCGGAAAGGCCATGAGGTCGTCTATGCCAGTGCCGGAGGTCATTACGATGCGCTTCTCGACACGTATCGTGTCCGGCGCGTAGAGATTCACCAAGGCCAGGAGAGCAACCCATTCGTGCTCCTTGGCAATTTCGCCGCGTTGGTCCGTCTGTGCCGGAAATTCAAGCCGGATGTCATCCACGCACATATGATGTCGAGCGCGGTTTTCGGCTATCTTGCCTCGAAGCTGACCGGCATCCCGCTCGTGACGACTGTTCACAATTCCTTTGATCGTCATGCGGTCCTTATGCGTCTTGGCCGTGTCGTCGTTGCTGTCAGCAAGGCCGAACGGGATTTTCTTCTTAAGCGGGGGTTCAAACCGGGCCAGGTCACGGTCATCCTCAATGGGCCTAATGGCTCACCGCGCGAAGGTTTTGGTACCCCGACCGATGTTATTCTTGCGACGCCTTCGATCACCACCGTCTGCGGCTTGCATCCGCGGAAAGGCGTGCAAGATCTCCTCGCCGCGTTTCGCCTGCTTCTGCCGGAGTTTCCAAATTGGCACTTAAACATTATCGGGGGAGGTCCGGACCGTCAGAAACTGGAGGCTTTGGCGGCGGATCTTGGACTCTCTGGATCGGCGCATTTCATCGGACCGGTTGAAGCACCGCAGCCTTTATTGCGGCAATCGCAGATATTCGTCTTGGCTTCCTATGCCGACCCATGCTGTCTCGTGATACCGGAAGCACGCCAGGCAGGTTGCGCCATCGTCGCCACCGCGGTAGGCGGAACCCCTGAGCTTCTCGGATATGGAGATGCCGGCCAATTGGTTGAGCCGGGGAAGCCCGAACAATTTGCCGCGACATTGCGCGGACTTATGCAAGATGATGAAGCGCTGCGCCAGTGGCGGACCCGAGCGAAATCCGGGGTCGACTATTTCACGGTTGCCCGCGTTGTTGAAGATTATGACAAGGTCTATGCCGCCTTGCGGCGTGCTTAAGGCCTTGCGGCCGGCGGATTGACGCGCCACAACGAGCTTTGGGCCAGCACCTTGACGCCCGCCCTTGGATAGTCGAACAAGGTTGAAGACAAAGCCACGCTCTTGACGTTAATGAAACAAGCGATTATTTCCGCCGCAATCACCTTCACCGTCCTCGGCTGCTCGCACGCTCCCGCGCGCGCGGACTTTCGTCTTTGCAACAATTCTGGCAGCAGAGTCAGTGTTTCGCTCGCCTACACCGATGGCGAGACATGGGTCAGCGAAGGCTGGTGGAATTTGAAGGCGAGCGGTTGCGAGATTTTGGTGCGCGGGCCTCTCGCCGCGGAGTTTTATTATGTCTATGCGATGGACGAGCACGGCGGCGAATGGAAGGGCAAGGCCTTTATGTGCACTAGGGACCGTGAATTCCGCATCATCGGCCGCGAAGATTGCTTCGTACGCGGCTTCGATCGCACGGGATTCTTTGAAGTCGACACGGGCAAGGAAGCTAAAAACTGGACCGTTCAATTGACCGACTCGGCACAAGTTCCCCAAACTCCCTAAATCAATTCCGGCGAGGCTAGAATGCGACGGCTGCGCCGGTGCAAGATCATCGCGACCCTAGGGCCTGCTTCGGCAACCCCCGCAATGGTCTCGGCTTTGTTTCATGCGGGCGCCGACCTTTTTCGCATCAACATGAGCCATGCCACGCATGATCAGATGCGCAAACAGGTCGAAATGATCCGGACTCTGCAAGAAGAATGCGGGCGCCCGATTGGCATTCTCGTTGACCTCCAGGGTCCAAAACTGCGCATTGGCACCTTCAAGAACCGAAGCGTCAAACTCGCCAAGGGCGCTCATTTCATCTTCGATTCAAACGCCGAGCCTGGGGATCAGACCCGTGTTTGGCTTCCCCATTCCGAAATCTTGCTGGCGTTGAAACCGGGCGACACGATCCTTATCGATGATGGCAAAGTGCGGCTTCATGTCGCCGAGACCGACGGCAAACATGCCGTTGCCATCGTCGATGTCGCGGGAGACATATCAAACCGCAAGGGCGTGAGCTTGCCGGACACCGAAATTCCAGTCTCCTCGATCACCGAAAAGGACCGTGCCGACCTCGCGGCCGCGCTCGATGCGGGGGTGGATTGGGTGGCTGTCTCCTTCGTGCAGCGCCCAGACGATGTTGCCGAAGTCAAAAGGCTGACGGCGGGCCGCGCGCTGGTGATGTCGAAGCTGGAAAAGCCGCAGGCGATTTCGCGGCTTGATGAGATCGTGCAGATTTCCGACGCGCTTATGGTCGCGCGCGGTGATCTCGGTGTTGAGCTGCCGCTCGAAAAAGTCCCAGGCTTACAAAAGCGGATCAATCGCATGGCGCGCCGGTTCGGCAAGCCTGTCGTCGTCGCGACGCAGATGCTCGAATCGATGATCAATGCGCCCATCCCGACGCGCGCGGAGGTCTCGGATGTCGCGACGGCGGTCTTCGAAGGCGCCGACGCCATTATGCTGTCCGCCGAAAGCGCCGCTGGTTCTTATCCGGTGGAGGCCGTCGCGACTATGAACAAGATCGCCGCGGAAGTCGAGCGCGACTCCTACTACCGGAGTATCATCAATGCGCAACGCGCGCCTCCGGAGGCAACCAACGCCGACGCGATCGCGATCGCCGTCGCCGCGCGATATTTCGCTGAAACGCTGGATTTCAAGGCCATTGTCGCCTGGACGTCTTCCGGCTCGACGGCATTCCGCATCGCGCGGGAAAGACCCGAGGCACCGGTTCTCGCTCTCACGCCGAACCGCGAGACAGCCTCCCGCCTGACGCTTGTTTGGGGCGTCCATTCGGTCGTCACCAAGGATGCCTATGACGTCGATGACATGGCGAAACGCGCTTGCAAATTCGCCGGACGTGAGGGGTTTGCCAAGGCGCATGATCGGATCATTATTGTCGCGGGCGTTCCGTTCGGCACGCCAGGCGCGACCAACATGGTGCGGATCGCCGTCCTTGACGCGGAGTCGAAATGACCGCGCGCCACGCACCGGCCAACGGCTCCCTTCGTCTCTCCAACCGCGTAGGGAATTAAGAAAAAGCCTGCAGGCCGGTAATCGCGCGCCCAAGGATCAGCGCGTGAATATCGTGGGTGCCCTCGTATGTATTCACCGTTTCCAGATTGGCGAGGTGGCGCATGATGGGGAAGGCGGCGGAAATTCCATTGGCGCCCAGCATGTCGCGGGCCATGCGGGCGATATCGAGCGCCTTGCCCGCATTGTTGCGTTTGACGAGCGAGATTGCTTCCGGCGGTAGCTTGCCTGCCTCCAACATCCGGCCGATGCGCAAGGCGGCCTGAAGCCCGAGAGCGATTTCAGTTTCCATGTCGGCGAGTTTTTTTTGGATGAGCTGATTGGCGGCGAGCGGGCGGCCGAATTGCTGACGCTCGAGCGTATAGCTTCGCGCCGCATCGAAACAAGCTTCCGCCGCCCCCATCGTGCCCCAGCAGATGCCAAAACGCGCCTGGTTGAGGCAGCCGAAAGGGCCTTTCAATCCCGAGGCGTCCGGCAGTAGGTTTTCGTCCGGCACCTCGACAGCGTCCATGATGATCCCGCCTGTTGGCGAGGCGCGCAGCGATAGTTTTTGTGAAATCGTTGGAGTTGCGAGCCCGTTCATTCCGCGTTCGAGAATAAAGCCGCGGATCGCGTTTAGATGCAGGCTCGATTTAGCGAAGACCACAAAGATGTCGGCGAACGGACTATTGGTGATCCAGGTTTTGGTGCCGGTGAGCCGGTATCCATCCTTGGCTTGCTCCGCCTTGCTGCGCATCGCTTGCGGATCGGAGCCAGCGTCTGGTTCGGTGAGGCCAAAACAGCCGATCCACTCGCCTTTGGCCAGTCTTGGCAAATATTTTCGGCGCTGAGCCTCGCTGCCATACGCGTGAATCGCGTGCATCACGAGTGAAGACTGCACACTCATCATGGAACGATAGCCGCTATCGACGCGCTCGACTTCTCGTGCCGCAAGCCCATAGGCGACATGGCCAAGCCCGGCGCCGCCATAGGCTTGCGGAATCGTCGGGCCGAGGAGCCCAAGGCGGCCCATTTGCCTCAGGATATCGCGATCGAAACGCTCTTCGAGATAGTCGTCGCGCGCACGGGGGAGGAGGTACTGTTGCGCGAAGGCGCGGGCGGAGTCACGTACGAGCTTTTCGTCTTCGGTGAGCTGGCTGTCGAGATCGAAAGGATCGTTCCAGGCGAAGGATCGCGGGGGCTCGCCTTCCTTTCCCATCAATGATCAGCGTACCGCTGCCGGAGCAACCGGCGGCGTCGCCGGCTGGCCATTGGGCGAACCGAAAAAGCGGAAGAAATCCGATTTAGGACTGAGCACCATGCGGGTCCCGCCGCCTTTCAAACCGGTTTCATAGGCTTGCATCGAGCGATAGAAGGCAAAGAAATCAGGGTCCTTGCCATAGGCTTCTGCGAAAATACGGTTTCTTTCCGCGTCGCCTTCGCCCCGGGTCTGGTCGGCCTGGCGCTGCGCATTGCCACGCAGCACAACGACATCGCGGTCGGCGGTCGCGGTGATCGTCTGCGCGGTTTCGGAGCCCTTGGCCCGATATTCCGCTGCTTCTCGCGCCCGCTCGCTCTGCATCCGGCTGAACACTTTTTCCGAAATCTGCCTTGGCAGATCGGCGCGGCGGATTCTCACATCGACGGCGGCGATGCCGAGGCGGCCGCCTTCCTGGTTCACCTGATCGCGGATCTTGACCATGAGATCGGCGCGGTTGTCGCGCACGATTTCGGTCATGTTCGCCTCGCCCAGCACACGGCGCACCGCCGAATTCAAGATGAAGCCAAGCTGATTGTTCGCCCGGTCGGGCGAGCCAACCGTCTGATAGAATTTGAGCGGATCGACAATCCGGTAGCGCAAAAAGGAATCGACATCGAGCCGGTTATTGTCGGATGCGAGGACTTCCTGTTTCGGCGCCTCGACAACCAGGATGCGATTGTCGAGAAAAACGACATTCTCGATAAAGGGGTATTTGAAATGAAGCCCTGGCGTGGTGACGAGACCGCGCCCGGCGACCGGCTCGCCGAAACGCAAGACGATCGCCTGCTCGGTTTGCTCAACCGTGAACGCCGAGGCTAGCGCAACGATCACGAGAACGACGATGACGGCGATGGCGCCGAATGTGGCCGCGTTCTTCATTTGCGGCCTCCTTCGCCATCGCGAGGCGTCAGGGCTCCGAGCGGCAAATAGGGAACAACGCCTTGGCTTTGTCCGCTGCTCTGATCGAGAATGATCTTGTCCATACCGCTCAACACACGTTCCATGGTCTCGAGATAGAGCCGTTCGCGCGTCACCTCTGGGGCTTTCTTATATTGCTCGTAGATTTGGTTGAAGCGGGAAACCTGACCGGTTGCCTCGGCGACGGTTTGCAGCCGGTAGCCTTCCGCCTCCTGAACAATCGCCGCGGCCTTGCCGCGCGCCTCGGGGACGACCCGGTTGGCATAGGACTCTGCTTCATTGCGCAAACGGTTCTGATCCTGCTGCGCCGCCGTGACGTCCTTGAAGGCGGCGATGACCTGCTCGGGCGGGTCGACCGATTGCAATTGCACCTGCAACACCAGAATGCCGGCCTTATAGCTGTTGAGGACTTTTTGCATAAGTTCCTGCACGTCCGTCTCGATGACTTGGCGTTCGGCGGTGAGAATGCGCTGGATCTGGCCGCGGCCGATGACTTCGCGCATGGCGCTCTCGGCCACTGCCTTCACCGTGTCGCGCTGGTTTGAAATGTTGAAGGCATAATCCTCCGGGTGCACCGGGTCGATCTGCCAGATCACCACAAATTTGACGTCGGCGATATTCTCGTCGCCGGTCAGCATCAGGCTTTCTTCCGGCAGGTCGAGCTGGACCTGGCCGTTCGATGTGCGCGAGTCCTGCCGGTAGGTAAAGCCAATATTGATGGTATTGCGATCGGTGACCTGAAGTTTTTCCACGCTGCCGATAGGAATAGGCAAATTATAGTTCAAACCCGGCCCGGTCTTGCCGGTATAACGGCCAAAAATCTTGTTGAGCCCGACTTCATTCGGGCCGACCGTGTAGAACCCGGATAGAAGCCAAACGAGCGTGCCAACCAGCGCCAAGGCAAGCAGGCCTCGGCCTCCCATGCCGCCGCTCCCGGGGAGCCATTGTTTGATTTTTTCCTGCCCGCGCTTCAGGAATTCCTCAACTTCGGGGGGCGTCCCGCCGGGCTTAGGTCCCCAGGGTCCGGGGCCGCTTGGTTTCCAAGAGCCGCCATTTCCGCCTTCATTGCTCCACGGCATGAGTTTCTCTTTTTGAAAGTGTCGCGCAACGATGATAGCGATGCGCAGGAAGCGAGCCTAGACCGCCAAGCATCGACCCCATCCGGGTCAGCCCCCCTCCATATAGGCGAGCCGTTGGTGGACTACAACGATAAGCAGTGGCGGCGGTCAAAATCGACGAAGGCGAATGTCGCCTCGTCCTTCGCCGAAGGCCTTGGCCGAACCCGGCTTACCTCCAGCCAATGGGACCAGTCGATCTCCGGAAAACTCACCGCGCCGCTCGGGGCGACATCGACGAAGGTCAAATGCATGCGTTCGGCATGGCCGATCAAACTTTCGTAAAGATGGCCGCCGCCGGCCAAAATGATCTCCTCCGCGCCCATCGCTTGCGCTCGCGCTTGCGCCAGTGCCAGCGCCGCTTCTAGCTCATGCGCGACATGGATGGAATTGGTTTGCCCGCCGCCGCGCGACGCGTCGAAGGTCCGGTCGCGGGTCACTATGATCGTCTCGCGGCCCGGCAAGCCGCGCCCGATCGATTCGAAGGTTTTGCGTCCCATGAGCAGCGGCTTGCCCATGGTGATCCTGCGGAAATGTTTGAGATCGCTCGGCAAATGCCAGGGCAAGCCGCGCCCGTCGCCAATCACGCCATTTTCGGCGATCGCGGCGACGATGGCGAGAGGCACCCGCGTGGGGGAGCAGCAAATGTCCGGCCACGCTTTTGCGGCGCGTTCCTGCCCTTGCGGCCCTTTATCCATGGCTTCACCAAATCCTGGCGGATTGCTCTCTGACATCTAAGGCTTTTCTCACAGGCGTCTAGGGGAGGATTCGTTGCGATCGAGTGGCGACGATAGATTTGCCTAAGATACGATCCGCCCAGCAACCCTTGATGCCGTCTTTGAAGACGTTTTGAACTCGGCTGATCCGCCAGGCAGTCATATTTTTCGCCTTCGAAGGAAAATAAAAAGCCCCGCGCCAACAATCAAAGCCGCCCCAAACAAGGTTCTCGGACTGGGAATTTCCCCGAAAATCAACAGGCTGAACAAAATGGCCCAGATCAGCGCGGTATAACCGAACGGCGCGACGATATTGGCGGGCGCCGCGGCAAAGGCGCGGATGAGGCAGAAGTGGCTGGCGACACCGAGGAGGCCAAGGAGAAACATAAGGCTGCCACCGGCAAGGTCTGGCGCAACCGCGACAAACGGCAGAAATCCACCACAAAAGAAAACTCCCGCAACCGCTGTGTAAAACAAGGTGGTGAAGGAGGAATCGGCGCCGTGCAATAACCTTGTGGTGATTTGATAGAACGCATTGGCGAGCGCAGCCAGGAACGGAAACAGCATGGAAAGGGAAAAATCCATGCCCGGCCGGCCAACGATTACCCAGACACCGATAAGACCGGCGAAAACGCTTGTCCAGACGCCGGGGCTCACTTTTTCGTTGAGAATAAAGACGGAAAGCCCAGCGATAAGAACAGGCGCCACCCACACAATGGCGGAAAAATCGACGAGCGGCATGATCTTGAGCGCCAACATGGCGAACAATGTCGCGCCGAGGAGAAAGCCCGACCGCAGAATTTGCAGGGCCGGCCGGCGCGAAATCATCAGGCGGGGATCGCGCCAGGTCAGGAAAAGGGTTACCAAAACCATGTGAACCAAATAGCGGACGAAGGCGATTTCCGTCGCCGGATAGGAGCGGAGCAGGATGCGGGAGGTCGAGTCCTGGCAGACAAAAAGGCAGGTCGCAAACAGCATCCAAAGAATGCCGGTCCTGATCGCGGCGCCGCTCGCCGATGACGCCGTATCGGACAAGGCGTGATGGGGGAGGGCGATGGAATCGGCCGGGGGGCCGTCCGCAGCCGATACTATGCGGGTCATGCAAGGCTCAAATGAACGATCACAAAATCATTGAGCCTATGCGTTAGCGGAACGGCAGGG
>CAYTRB010000130.1:0-9040 GCA_964440215.1 uncultured Methylocapsa sp. | reverse complement strand
GTGGCGGCCAGCGGCCGGCGGTGCGCATCAAAGTCAATCCGCGCGCGATCGCCGCTTATGGCCTCAATCTCGATGATCTGCGCACCTCCATCGCCAATGCCAATGTTAATGGTCCCAAGGGAACTTTCAACGGCGCCAAGAGGACCTATACGATCAATGCCAATGATCAGCTGAAGAGCACCGCCGATTACGGGAACCTTATTGTCGCCTACCGGAACGGCGCGCCGGTCAGGCTCGCCGATGTGGCCGCGATCACTGAGGGTGCCGAGAACGAAGAGCTCGCCGCCTGGTCGGGCATCGAGCCCGCCGTCATCCTCAATGTTCAGCGGCAGCCGGGCGCCAATGTCATTGCCGTGGTGGACGCCATCAAGCAGGCGCTGCCCGGCCTCAAGGCGACTTTGCCGCCAGGCGCCGATGTCGCCGTACTGACCGATCGCACCACCACCATCCGCGCCTCGGTGCGCGATGTCGAATGGGCGCTTGTTTTCGCGAGTTTGCTCGTCGTGCTGGTGATTTTCCTGTTTCTCCGCGATCTTCGCGCGACGCTCATTCCGAGCCTCGCGGCGCCGCTTTCCCTCACCGGCACTTTCGCGGCGATGTATCTTTTGGGCCTCAGCCTCAACAATCTCACCTTGATGGCGCTCACCATCGCAACCGGCTTCGTGGTCGACGACGCCATCGTGGTGACCGAGAACATCGCCCGCTATATCGAAGGAGGTATGGAGCCGCGCGACGCGGCGCTCGCTGGATCAAGGCAGATCGGCTTCACCATCGTCTCGCTGACCTTGTCCTTGATCGCGGTGCTGATCCCGCTTCTCTTCATGGGGGATGTGGTTGGCCGGCTCTTCCGGGAATTCGCTATCACCCTCGCGGTGGCGATCCTCATCTCCGCCGCCGTGTCGCTCACCCTCGCGCCGATGCTCTGCGCGACGGTCTTGCGCCCTCGCCGCGCTGATGAAGAGAGCGTGCTTGCCAGCTTCGGCAAACGGCAGTCGGACAAGGTCACCGCTTTCTACGGCCGGCTTCTCGATCGTGTCTTCGCCCATCAATGGTTGATCCTCGCCATTGCGGCGCTCACTCTCCTGCTCACCGTTTATCTTTACGCCGTCATCCCAAAAGGCTTCTTTCCGGTGCAGGACACCGGCGTCCTGCAAGGAATCTCCGTGGCACCTGACTGGGTTTCCTTTCCGGCCATGGCGGAACGCCAGCAGGCACTCGCAAGGGTTCTTCTCGCCGACCCCGATATCGAAAGCCTGTCTTCCTTCATTGGCGTTGATGGCGTCAACACGACGCCGAACACGGGCCGCTTTCTACTCAATTTGAAGCCGCACGGCGCGCGCAAGGCAAGCGCGGAGGCGATCGGGCGGCGGCTTACCCGCGCCAGCGAATCCGTTCCCGGCATCACGCTCACTGTCCAGCCGGTGCAGGATCTGGCGATCGAAACGAGCGTCAGCCGCACCCAATACCGGTTTGTCCTCGCCGCCACCGATCCAGCCGCCTTCGCGGACTTCGTCCCGGACCTGGTCGAGCGGCTCCGGCAGCAGCCGCAGCTTGAGGACGTTGCCAGCGATCTCGAAGCCCAAGGGCTCGCGGCCGTTCTCACCGTCGATCGCGATACCGCCGCGCGGTTCGGCATCACCCTCGCCACGATCGACAACGCGCTTTACGATGCCTTCGGGCAGCGGATCGTCTCGACCATCTTCACCCAATCGAACCAGCGCCGCGTCATTCTGGAGACGGATCCTTCGTTCACGCCGTCGGTGGACTCGCTGTTGCGGCTCTATCTTCCCTCCTCGACCGCAACCGGCGGCGAGGTTCCCTTGTCGGCGATCGCGCGGGTCGCGGTCAAACCAGCGCCGCTTCTGATCAGCCATTTCGGCCCGTTCCCGGCGGCCTCCGTCTCCTTCAATCTTGCCCCGGACGTGTCGCTCGGCGAAGCTGTCGAAACGGTGCGAAAAGTAGAACAGGAGATTGGCCTGCCGCCAGGCATGAGCACCCATTTCCAGGGTGCGGCGCTCGCCTTCGAAGCCTCGCTCACCAACGAGCTGTGGCTCATTCTCGCGGCGCTTGTCTGCGTCTATATCGTGCTCGGCATTCTCTATGAGAGCTTCATCCATCCGGTGACGATTCTGTCGACGCTGCCCTCGGCCGGCGTCGGTGCGCTGCTCGCCTTGATGGCGGCCCGCATGGATCTCGGCGTCATCGGCATCATCGGCATCGTGCTGTTGATAGGCATCGTCAAGAAGAACGCGATCATGATGATCGATTTCGCGCTGCAAGCGGAGCGCGTTGACGGTCTCGCGCCACGCGCGGCGATCAAGCAGGCTTGCCTTCTGCGGCTGCGGCCGATCCTGATGACGACCTTCGCCGCGATGTTCGGCGCCCTGCCCTTGATGCTCGGCACCGGGGTTGGCTCGGAGCTCCGCCAACCGCTCGGCGTTGCTATCGTCGGCGGCTTGGCGCTCTCTCAAGTTCTGACGCTGTTCACGACGCCGGTCATCTATCTCGCCTTTGGCCGGTTGGCGAAACGCTTGAGCCGCTCTGCCTCCGGCAATCGGGCGCGGTCGCTGCTCGAGGCCGGCGAATGAATCTCTCCGCGCCCTTCATAAGGCGGCCGGTGGCGACGACGCTGCTCACCCTCGCCATCGTCTATGCCGGCCTGCTCGCCTATTTCAAACTCCCCCTTTCGGCGATGCCAGAAATTCATTTTCCGCTCATCGATGTGGAGGCTTCCATGCCGGGCGCGAGCCCGGAGACGATGGCCACCTCGGTCGCGACGCCGCTCGAGCGGCATTTGAGCGCGATCGCCGATGTGAGCGCGATATATTCCCTAAGCATGATGGGATCAATGTTCGTGACGCTGGAGTTTGGTCCCGGCCGCGATCTCAATGGCGCCGCCCGCGACGTCCAGGCAGCGATCAACGCCGCCCGCGCCGATCTCCCCGCTGGCGTCAATCCGGCCTACATCACGTCCAATACCTTTACCGGGGAGCCGGCTCTGTTCGTGTCGCTCACATCCGCCACACTGAGCCTGGAGAAGGTCTTCGACATAGCGCAAACGTTTTTCGAACAAAGGCTCGCTTCGGTCGAAGGCGTGAGCAAGGCTTATTTTGGCGGCTCCTCGCACTATGCCATCCGGGTCGAACTCAATCCGGACGCGCTCTCCAAATATGGCATCGGCCTCGAGGATGTGCGCGCGGCACTGGCCGCCGCAAATGCCAACAGCCCCAAAGGCGCGATCCAATCGGGCGGCCGCCGTTTTCAGATCTATACCAACGATCAGATCAGCAAGTCCGCGGACTACCAAGGCCTCATCATCGCCTATCGTCACGGCCTCCCGGTCAAACTTGCCGATATCGCCGAGGTGATCGATTCGGTCGAAGATAAACGCTCAGCGGGGTTCACCAATGGCGTGCCCTCAGTCTGGGCCAAAATCTATTTGAGGCCGGACGCCAATCTCATCGCCACGGTCGGCCGGATCAAGGCGCGGCTGCCCGAGCTGCGCGCTTTCCTGCCCCCGGGGGTCGACTTGGATATCGTCTCCGACCGGACGGTCGAGATCAGGGCCGCCTTGCGCGATCTTGAGCTTGTGCTGCTCGCCTCGGTGGCTTTGGTGATCCTCACCGTCTTTGCCTTTCTGCGCGATTTTCGTGCCGCCGTGATCCCCGCGATCGTCGTCGCGGTCTCCCTCACCGGCACGTTCACTGTCATTTATCTCCTGGGGTATAGCATCAATACCATCACCCTCATGGCGCTTACCATCTCCACGGGACTTGTCGTGGACGACGGCATCATCGTTCTGGAGAATACCGCACGCCATATCGAGAACGGTATGGGGCGCCTCGAGGCGGCGCTGCAAGGCGCCCGCGAAATTGTCTTCACGGTGGTTTCGATCAGCGTGTCCCTGGTCGCCATGTTCATACCTGTCCTGCTGGTGGGAGGTTTCCTTGGCGGATTCTTGAGCCCATTCGTGGTGACGCTTTCCACTGCCATTCTGATTTCGATGATGGTTTCGCTCACCACTGCGCCGATGCTCTGCGCCCTTTTCCTCAAGCCGGAGAGCGGGCGAAGGCCTGGGCGGCTAAGCCATGCGTTTGATCGCGCCTTTCAGGCGACGCTCGCCTTCTACCAGCGCTCGCTCACCTTCGCCTTGCGGCATTCCTGGGCGGCGCTCGCCTCCCTCGCCGTCACAGTCGCTCTCAATGTCATGCTCTTCCAGACCGTTCCTAAGGGAGCCGTTCCGGAGCAGGATGTAGGCCGCCTTTTCGGCTTTGTCGAAGCCGGGAGCAACACCTCTTTCGAAGTCACGCGGGAGAAGGTTGCGGAATTCTCGAAGGTCATTTTGGCTGATCCCGCCGTAGAAACCCTTGTCAGCGTGGTCAACACAAGCGGCAAGAGCGGCATGTATGTCGATCTCAAGCCGCTGTCAGAGCGCAAGGAAACCTTCGACGAGGTTATTCGAAGGCTGTCGCGCGGCTTCCGCGACATTCATGGGGCGACGCTTGTCCTTGGCCAGAATA
The DNA here is from genome assembly GCA_964440215.1 of uncultured Methylocapsa sp. Lineage (GTDB taxonomy): Bacteria > Pseudomonadota > Alphaproteobacteria > Rhizobiales > Beijerinckiaceae > Methylocapsa. The sequence continues at coordinate 4,520 of CAYTRB010000130.1, read as the reverse complement.
CGAATGTCCAATTCCCGGGAGGGCAATCCCGTGGGGATGGCGGCGGCCAATATCAATACAGTTTGCTGGGTGACGACATCGATGCGTTGCGGATTTGGTCACGGCGCTTGGCCGAGGCCCTGAAACATGTCCCTGAAGTCCTCAATCCGGAGGCGAGCGAAGAGGACGCTGGGATCGAGATCAATCTCGCCGTCGACCGCGATACCGCCTCGCGCCTCGGCATCAGCGCGAGCCAGATCGACAATGCCCTTTCGAGCGCCTTCGGCGAGCGCCAGGTCTCCACGATCCTTGGCCCGGTCAATCAATACAAAGTCCTGATGGAAGTGGCGCCCCGCTATGCGCGAAACCCGGAAACCCTGGACAAGATCTATGTCAGCACCGCCGGCGGTCCCGCCAGGGGCAGCCAATTGAGCAATGCGCCGGCCGGGACGGTGTCGAGCCAGAAAAGCCCTGGCGGCGCGCCGCAAATCGCCGCTATCGCAACGGATGCGGCCCGCAATCTGAACCTCAACAAGCTCGCCAGCAGCGCGCCGGGTGCTGCCTCCACTGGCCCGGCGGTCAGCACGGCGGTGGAAACCATGGTTCCGCTCTCGGCCTTCGCCCGCTTCGAACAAGGCCCGACACCACTTTCCATCAGCCACAAAGGCGGCTTTCTCACCTCGTCGATTTCGTTCAGCCTGCCCCCGCACGTTGCGCTGAGCGAAGCGATGGCGGCGATCGAGCGGACTGCCGCCGAGATTCACATGCCAGTCTCGATTCATGGTGGTTTTACCGGCGCGGCCAAGGAGTTTCAGAAAATCCTGATGAAGGAGATCGTCCTTACCGTCGCGGCGCTGGCCACCATCTATATCGTGCTTGGCATTCTGTATGAAAGCTTCGTCCATCCCATCACGATCCTCTCGACCCTGCCCTCGGCCGGAGTGGGAGCGCTCCTGGCGCTGATGGCCTTTCACATCGAATTCAGCATCATCGCCTTCATTGGCGTTCTCCTCGTGATCGGCATCGTCAAGAAGAACGCCATCATGATGATCGATTTCGCGCTTGCCGCGGAGCGCGGCTTGAATTTGGCCCCCCGCGAAGCAATCGAGCAGGCGTGTCTTCTGCGCTTCCGGCCGATCATGATGACGACGGTCGCCGCCCTGCTAGGCGCCCTGCCGCTGGCGCTTGGTATGGGCGAGGGCGGCGAGTTCAGGCAGCCGCTCGGGGTTGCCATCATCGGCGGCCTCCTCGTCAGCCAAGTGCTGACGCTCTACACGACCCCCGCCCTCTATCTGCAGCTCGATCGCCTGCACCTGTGGTGGAGAGGAGCGGGCAAGACCGGCCGATGCGTGCCGGCGGCGGAGGCCGGGGAATGAAAGAGTCCATCCAGCCCCCGCCAATGCTTACGCAAGCACACAATCGCATAGCATGTCATCGGCCAATGCTCGCGCGACGTTCAAAAGTCTGGGCGGCGTTTCCCGCCGCTCTTCTAAGTGTGGGACTCTTTGGCTGCACGGTGGGACCGGATTATCAGCGCCCTCCGGCACCCGTGACGGCAACCTATAAAGAGCTGAAGGGGTGGAAACGCGCGACACCTCTTGATGATGTCGATCGCGGCCCCTGGTGGCTGGTGTTCAAGGATGCAAAGCTCGATAGCTTCGAACCGCACGTAGAAATCTCTAACCAGACGGTTGCGGCCGCCGCGGCGGCCTATGAGCAATCGCTCGCCATCATCAAGGAAACCCAGGCCGGCCTGTTTCCATCGGTCACCATAAATTACACGGCGACCGGCGCGCATGCGGGGACAGCGACGTCGTCGATCTCGACGCTCTCCGCCAATGGCAGCTGGACTCTCGATCTCTGGGGTCAAATCCGTCGCACGGTCGAAAGCAATATCGCCGGTGCCCAGGTCTCGGACGCCCTTCTCGACAATGCCAAGCTCTCCACCCAATCGCTCCTCGCCACTGCCTATTTCAATTTGCGCGCGGCGGATTCGCTGCAGGTGCTCCTCGATCAAACAGTCCTGGCCTACAAGAAGACTCTGACAATCACCCAAAATCAACATGATGCCGGTACCGCCTCATTGGGCGACGTCGCCACCGCGCGGGCACAGGTCCTGACGACGGAGTCGGCAGCGATCAATGTCGGCATTATGCGGGCGCAGTTCGAACATGCGATCGCGGCCTCGATGGGCCGGCCGCCGGCCGACCTGACCATTCCACCTTCGCCGCTCGGCTTCAAGCTTCCCGATATTCCGGTGAGCGTGCCGTCAGCGCTGCTCGAGCGGCGGCCGGACATCGCCGCGGCCGAACGGAATATGCAGCAGCAAAATGCCCTCATCGGCGCCACCATCGCGCTCTACTATCCCGACGTCAGCCTAACCGGCCTGTTTGGGTTCACGGGGACCGGAGCGCTCGCACTGTCGCTCGCCAATGAGGTCTGGTCGGTCGCTGCGTCCGCGTCGCAAATCGCTTTCGATGCCGGCCTGCGCGAATCAGAAGTCGAGGCGGTGGTGGCAGCCTATCAGCAAAGCGTCGCCACCTACCGGCAAACCGTTCTGACGGCCTTTCAGCAGGTGGAAGACCAGCTCGTCGCGATACGCCTTTTGGCGCGCCAGCAAAAGGTCGCCGAGGAAGCGGTCAAGGCGGCGCAACAGGAACTCGACAGTTATCTCAATCAATATAAGGCCGGCACCGTTGCCTTCACTGCCGTCGTCGTCGCCCAGGCGACCTTGCTTGGCTCCGAGGAGTCTGTGCTCGCGGTGCGCCAAAACAGGTTTCTTGCGGCTGTCGCACTGATCGAGGCGCTCGGCGGCGGCTGGGATACGGACCTGTTGCCAAGCAGCGTCGCGCTGGAGATGAGAAATCCAATCATCAATCTTTTCAACCCGCGTCTGTGAGGGGACCTTACTAGCAATGACGACAAACAGTTCGCCGGTCATGCAGTTTGTAAAACGGACGCCGAAGGAGGTTCGGAGGCGGCCGGCAGATCCTACGAACCGCTTCATAGCGATCGGCGGATCTGCCTACCAATGGAGGTCTCAGTGCAAGAGTTGTTAGTAGGCGATCGCGCACCAGGCATAAGGCTTGCGGAGTTTGTGAAGGGGGCTCCGCTGTCGGATCTCGTGCTTGGAAAACTCTATGTCCTGGAGTTTTGGGCGACCTGGTGCGGACCATGCCAAGCGAACGTACCGCATCTTTCGGATCTGCAGGACAAATACCCTGAAGCCACCTTCCTCGGTGTTGCTGTAATGGAACCTGACATGGAAGCCGTCAGAACCTTTGTCGCGGAGATGGGCGATCAAATCCGCTATCGGATCGCCATCGAGGAACCGCTCGCCGGGCGTTCCGGCAGGGAGGGCGGATCGATGACAAGACATTGGCTCGAATCCAGCTATCAACGGGGAATCCCCGCCGCATTCATCGTCAATCCTGCGGGACAGATCGCATGGATTGGACATCCCATCGATCTCGATGAGCCGCTCGCCGCTATCATCAATGATAGTTGGGATCTTGACTGTAAGGCGCAAGCGCACCGGCAAATGCTCACGGCGAATCACGTAAGGCAAAAATTTCATTTGCAGCAAGAGATCAAAAAGGCCCGCGCGGCGGACAAGGACGCCAATATCGTCGCGGTCATAGACAAAGCAATCGCCACGGATCCCATTCTCGAAAAGGAGTTCGGAGCCCAAAAACTCAACGAATTGATGAAAGATCCGGGATCCAAATCCAGCGCATTGGGCTATGCAGCCTATCTGATCGACGGCGTTTGCCGGGAGGATGCCCAAGCGCTGCTGCTGCTCAGCGTCGTGCTGTTCAAGCCCGATGGAGCTCCAATGCAAGGCAATGGTTTGGCACCGGGCGCGGACTGCGCACGCCTTGCAGTGAAAGCAATGAATCGAATCGAAACTTTGCTCCGCCAGGACCCGTCGTCGGCACCAATGATCCCGCATGTGCGGATGCAATATGAAGAGCATTTTGCCCGCGCGCTCGTGGCGGCAGGAAGAGCCGGGGAGGCACTTGATCATGCCGAGCACGCCTATCGTTGTGGCAAGGAGGCGGGCGTCTCCGGCGATGTCTTGGCAAAAATCGACGCATTGAAGACGCAATGCCAGGGATCGCAATCATTCGGAACCATGACCAATCCTGCGTTTGGTTAGATATGAAGCACTCTTACCGGATTCGGCCTCACCATGCTCAGTGGCAACAACAAATCGGCACAGGCCATTCTTATGCCAGCGGCATTAAGGTTTGATTCAGTTGGTCTTCGCAAACAAGCGCAGCCAAGCGCTGTGGCATTTGGCTGTGGCATGATTCCGTGCCGTCATACGTTTTACCTAAGGATTGGCGGGATTCCACATATCCGCCACCGGCCACATGGCACCGCACCCAATTATGCCTGCGACCGCTTCGTAGGCCCGGCAGCACCGCGCGGCGGAGCACTCACATCACCAGAATAATTCATCGGGCCGCTATCCGGTTCGGTACCGGCCGCAAGACCATGAGGAGGGGATAAAAATGAGTACTACGAACGACGGCCGC